>JAFOWX010000042.1 GCA_017391905.1 Paludibacteraceae bacterium
AGGTTATCAAACTGCCAGTAAGATAGATGGCTCGTTGAGAAATGATAAAGGAGAAATAGGCTCTTTGGGCGTATTTCTCCTTTGTTATTTTGATTTGCCGATTATTCAGGCTTCGCCTTGCACAAACTTTATTAAGGCTTCGCCTTCATGATTTTGCTCCCGCTCGGCAATGATTAAGCAAGCTTATCATTGCTCTCACTTACTCGCAAAATTAGTCGGTTAATCTAAGCGTAGTGAGTTTATTCTATCGATTTTACAATGACACTATCGGGGGTGTAGGGAAAGAAGTCCACAATGGCACTTTCTGATACCGCTACTATTACGTAGTCTGATAGCGTGCCCTTCATACCTTCGTTTAGGTATTTAATAGCGGTTTCTACAGACGATGCTTGTACCAACAACATTTGGGTTACTTTCTTTTCTACGCCTTTGGCTTCGTCTAATAGCATGATGTGAATTTTGCAGTTGTACCAACGGTCGTCGCTGTCTAATTGGCTGGGAAACAGCTCGGCGTATTTAGCGCGTTTTATGTTGGTAATTTGGTATTCGCCACCAATGTATTGGCATTGTTCTTTAATGATGCGTGCTTCTGCCTCGGTATAAGACAACGCATCCACCAAATACGCTTCGGTTACTTTCTTCATTTTTCCGTCTATGTTTTTGTCGTAACGGATGCGACATTCGTATTTTTGTTCCATAAAGTGAATTTATTTTGTAGATGCAAAGGTAATTTTTTTTGATTAAAGTGCTATGCAAGTAGCCCATTATATGGTAAAAAATACCTATTTTTGTGCAAAATTTAAATATAGTATAAGCGCATAGAGCATGGATTTAAAAGAAGAAATAAACCGCCGACGCACGTTTGCCATTATATCGCACCCTGACGCAGGTAAAACCACATTAACCGAAAAGTTGTTGCTTTTTGGTGGTGCTATTCACATTGCCGGGGCTGTAAAATCAAACAAGATTAAAAAAACAGCTACGTCCGACTGGATGGAGATAGAAAAACAACGTGGTATTTCGGTTGCTACTTCGGTTATGGGCTTTGAATACAAAGACTATAAGATCAATATTTTGGATACTCCCGGTCACCAAGACTTTGCCGAAGATACATTCCGTACGCTAACCGCTGTAGATAGCGTTATTATTGTGATTGACTCGGCAAAAGGGGTAGAAACCCAAACCCGCAAGTTGATGCAGGTTTGTCGCATGCGTAAAACGCCTGTTATGGTGTTTATCAATAAGATGGACCGCGAGGGCAAAGACCCATTTGATTTGTTGGACGAGGTAGAATCTGAATTGGGCATACATGTTCGTCCCCTTAGTTGGCCTATTAACGGTGGTGCTTCGTTTAAAGGGGTGTACAATATTCACCAAACCAGCTTGAACCTATACACGCCCAATAAACAAACCGTATCGGAAACCATTGCTTTTAACGATTTGAACAGCAAAGAGTTGGAAGATTTTGTGGGCGAGAGCGACGCCGCCAAATTGCGCGACGATTTGGAACTGATTGCCGGTGTTTACTCGCCATTTGATGTAAACGATTATTTGGCAGGCGATTTGGCTCCCGTATTTTTTGGTAGTGCCTTAAATACCTTTGGGGTAAAAGAGTTGTTGGACTGTTTTGTGGAAATAGCGCCATCGCCTCGTCCCGTGGAGGCTTTAGAACGCAAGGTAGATCCGTATCAACCTGCGTTTTCGGGCTTTGTGTTTAAGATACACGCCAACATGGACCCCAACCACCGCAGTTGTATTGCCTTTGTAAAAATATGTTCGGGCAAATTTGAACGAAACGTAAACTACAAACACATACGCCACGGCAAGTTGATGAAGTTTTCTTCGCCAACCGCTTTTATGGCACAGAAAAAAGAAACGGTAGATGAGGCATACGCCGGTGATATTATTGGTTTGCCCGATACCGGTAACTTTAAAATTGGCGATACGCTAACCGCAGGCGAGCAAATTCACTTTAAAGGATTACCCAGTTTTTCGCCCGAAATGTTTAAATACATTGAAAACGCCGACCCCATGAAGCAAAAACAATTGCAAAAAGGCATTGATCAACTGATGGACGAGGGGGTAGCACAGCTATTTGTGAATCAATTTAATGGCCGAAAAATTATTGGTACAGTAGGTCAGTTGCAGTTTGAGGTTATTCAGTACCGCTTGTTGCACGAATACGGCGCGCAATGTAAATGGGAGCCTATCCACCTTTACAAGGCTTGCTGGATAGAGAGCGACGACGCTGCCGAACTTGAAAACTTTAAAAAGCGCAAATACCAATACATGGCAAAAGACAAAGAAGGACGAGATGTGTTCCTTGCCGATTCCAATTACGTGTTGCAAATGGCGCAAAGCGACTTTAAGAATATTCGTTTCCACTTTACTTCAGAGTTTTAGGCATAGCCTAAAACTCTGAAGTAATTACTAATTATTCAATGCTGCGCATTCTTAATTCCTAATTCCTAATTCCTAACTCCTAATTATGAACATAGGCTCTTACAATACACTCAAAATAGTTAAACGCGTAGCGTTTGGTTTGTATTTAGACGGCGAAGAAGCAGGCGAAATCTTGCTTCCTACTCGTTACGTGCCAGCCGATGCGCAAATTGGCGATTACTTAGACGTTTTTATCTATACCGATGGCGACGACCGCTTAATTGCCACAACGGCAAAACCCTTGGCGGTGGTAGGTCAAATAGTACCGCTTACCGTAAAAGCAGTAGGCTCGTACGGTGCTTTTTTGGAATGGGGCATTATGAAAGACTTGTTTTTGCCTTTTAGCGAGCAAACAGCCGACGTAAACGAAGGCGAAACAGTGGTGGTGGGTTTGTATTTAGACGCTAAAACCAACAGGGTGGTGGCAACCATGCGTTGGGGAAGGATGTTGGATAAAACGGTAGAACCAGACTTTGCCGAGGGCGATAAAGTACAAGTAATGATTGTGGGTAAAACCGAATTGGGTTACAAGGTACTTATCAACGAGGCTTTTGTTGGCTTGATTTACAAAAACGAGGTGTTTAAGCCTTTGCACATAGGCGATACCATGCCTGCTTACATACACCGCATGCGTGCCGATGGCAAAATAGATGTTAGGGTAAACCAATCCGGCTATGCTGCTATTGAAGGCGAAGCTGCACGTTTAATGCAGTTGTTACAACAAGCAGGTGGTTTTCTGCCAACAACCGATAAAAGCCCAGCAGAAACCATTTACGAGGTATGTGGCATGAGTAAGAAAACATACAAAAAAGCAGTTGGTGAGTTATACAAAAAACGCCTTATTGTATTAAAAGAACAAGGTATTGCATTGATTTAAAAATAATCTTGATAAATTATTGCAGGTAACAAAAAAAGTTGTATCTTTGCATCGTCTTTGAGAGAAGATATTATGGTGATTGTAGCTCAGTTGGCAGAGCATCGGATTGTGGTTCCGAGTGTCGCGGGTTCGAGCCCCGTCTTTCACCCAAAAGACCGAATCGTTTGATTCGGTCTTTTTTATTTTCTTCTCTATTGTCTTTCTGTTTCCCTTTTATTTGTCTCCTATTAACTAAAAAAGCCTCCCATTTGGGAGGCTTTTTTGTTGTATGTAGGTTTATTATTAGAACCAACGTACGTAGCAGAAGTCTTGACGGTGAGGAAGATCTGCTGATTTTGGGAAGAAGCGCAAAGCGAATTTGTATGCACCACCAGCGGTCGACATGAATTCGCCTTCGAAAGTGATCTTAGAACCTTCTTTGCGAACCAATTTGCATTCGAATGCTTTGTGTAGTTTGTCTACACCATCTACGCTCTTCAAGGTAACCAATTCAACACCAAAGCTGTCAGCCAAAGAAGCGTCTTTAACGTCAGCGGTAATGGTTAGTGAGTTAACTTCGCTTGAATCTGCAATTAGGCTAGCGTGTCTGTCGATGTTTGGATCGTAAATTTCGATGCTATCCCAAACGTTAGCTACTTTTTCTTTCCAAGCTGCAATTTCTTTAGCTTTGCTATAGTTGTTAGCGTTCAACGTTTTAGCACGTTTAGCTTGTTTGCTATAGAAACGATCGATATAGTCGTCCAACATACGTTTTGTGGTGTAAACTGGAGCGATTTTAGCAAACGAGTTTTTGATGTAACCAACCCATTCTGGAGAGTAACCTTTGCTGTTTTTGCTGAAATACAAAGGAATGATTTCTTCTTCCAACATTTGGTAGATGGTAGCAGCGTCCAATTGGTCTTGGTGTGCTTGGTTTTGGTATGTACGTTTTTCGGTCAAAGCCCAACCAGCACCTTCGCGGTAACCTTCGTACCACCAACCGTCCAATACAGAGAAGTTAAGAACACCGTTCATTTCTGCTTTTTCGCCAGAAGTACCAGATGCTTCCAATGGACGAGTAGGAGTATTCAACCAGATATCAACACCAGAAATCAAACGTTTAGCCAAAGCCATGTCGTAGTTATCCAAGAAGATAATTTTGCCTACAAACTCAGGACGACGAGAGATTTCAACGATGTTTTGGATCAATTTTTGACCACCGGCATCAGCAGGGTGAGCTTTACCAGTGAAGAAGAATTGAACTGGGTATTGAGGATTGTTTACGATTTTAGCCAAACGTTCCAAGTCAGTGAACAACAAGTGAGCACGTTTGTAAGTAGCAAAACGACGACCGAAACCAATGGTAAGCGCGTTAGGATTGATACCGTTCAATACGCTCATGGTACGAGAAGGATTGCCTTGGTTTTTCAACCAGCTTTCAGTGTATTTAGCTTTGATGTAATCAATCATTTTGCTTTTCAACACTTTGCGGGTTTCCCAAATTTCTTCGTCAGCAACATTGTAGATTTTTTCCCAAATGTTGGTGTTAGATTGGTCACCACGGAATTCTTCGCCAAATGCTTTGTCGTGTAGTTTTTGCCATTCAGAAACAGCCCAAGTAGGATAGTGAACACCGTTGGTTACGTAACCTACGTGAGATTCTTCTGGGAAGTAACCTTGCCAGATGTTTTTGAACATATCTTGCGATACTTTACCGTGCAACCAGCTAACGCCGTTTACTTCTTGGCAAGTGTTGCAAGCAAATACAGTTACAGAGAATTTTTCGGTCAAGTCACCAGGAATTTCACGACCCATGTTCATGAAGTCGGTCCATGACAAACCAAGTTGGTTTGCATAGTCATTCATATAGTGTTGGAACAAACCTTCGTCAAATTTGTCGTGACCAGCAGGAACTGGGGTGTGGGTAGTAAACAAACCAGATACACGTACCATTTCCATAGCTTCGTTGAACGACAAACCTTGACGCAAGTAGTCAATTAGACGTTGAACGTTCAAGAATGCAGCGTGACCTTCGTTGCAGTGGTAGATTTCTTTTTCAACACCTAAGCGTTTCAAAGCAGCGATACCACCAATACCCAACATAATTTCTTGTTTCAAGCGGTGTTCGTTGTCACCACCGTAAAGTTGAGAGGTAAGAGCGCGGTCTGCTTCGTTGTTCAATTCGGTGTCGGTATCCAACAAGATCAACGAAATACGACCTACGTTTACGCGCCATAGGTTAGCGTAGATGTTACGGCCAGGATAAGGCAAGCTGATGGTGATAGCTTCGCCGTTTTCGTCGGTGCATTGTTCAATAGGTAGGTTGTCAAATGCTTGTGCTTCGTATTCAGCGATTTGTTCGCCGTTCATTGACAATTTTTGGGTAAAGTAGCCATAGCGATACAAGAAACCGATAGCAATCATATCAACGTTGCAGTCAGAAGCCTCTTTCAAGTAGTCACCAGCCAAAACGCCCAAACCACCAGAATAAATTTTCAAGATTTCGGTCAAACCATATTCCATGCTGAAGTAAGCAATTGAAGGAACTTTTTTGCTTGGTTTAACGTTCATGTATGCTTTGAATTTAGCATAAACATCGTTCATACGTTTCATGAACGCTTTGTTTTTAACTAAATTTTTGTAGTCGTCAGTTTTTAGTTTTTGAAGAAGTAGAACAGGGTTACCACCTACT
>JAFOWX010000043.1 GCA_017391905.1 Paludibacteraceae bacterium
GGGTCAGGCAGTGCAGAACATGAACCTGATGTTCGGCCTTGACGAGAAGGCAGGCCTGAACCTGAAGGCATCAGCATTCTAGGGGAGGACCCACCCCCAACCCCTCCACAAGGGAGGGGACATTGCCACATATTGCTGCTATTAGTGGCGCAAAAGGGCAAAGCATTGCCATTACCAACAATGGTATAAATGGTACAACCTATATCTTGGTTACGGCGCAAAGCGGTGCAACCAACCAATATGAAATAAACTTTGCTGCTCAGCCTTCTAATTATGTGTACTTAAACAACATCTTTATAAATTGCGAAAAAGCAACAGAATTCTATTATAAAAACAATAACTACACCTTTGATGTTCCGGTAACCCAAGAACGTCCTACCATTACGTACGAGGCAGGGGATGCGTTCCAAACCATTACCGAAGAGGATGTGGAAAATAAACATCTTATTAAGGTTACAGCGCAAAATGGTGATGAATTTACCTATACCATTACCTTTAACACTACCTATACCCGCAACGCCTTGTTGGCTGGTATTACCTTAGATGGTGTTTTGATACCTCAATTTGCTTCTGATGATGATGAATATGATGTAGAATTGCCTGTAGGTACAACCGTATTGCCTACCATTGGGGTTATTAACGGTGCAGATGGTCAAACCACCCAAGTGGTTACAAACGGTGTAAACGGGGATGCTATTATTATAGTAACTGCCGACGATAATGAAACCAAAGCTACCTATAAAATTCACTTTACGGTAGATAAATCGCAAGTTAATACCCTATTAGACATCCAATTGGATGGGGTAAGCGTAATGGAAGAAATAGACCCCATTACCCATACTTATACCCATTATTTGCCAGTTGGTACACGTACATGGCCTTTGGTATCTTGGACGCAAGGCGATGCCTATCAAACGGTAGAAAAGACCGAGACGGAAGTAGATGATTGGAATCAAGTAGTGGTGCTTGAAGCTATTCCCGAAGATCCAGAAATAGCATCAACTACTTATACCATTACCATGGAGGTAGAAAAATCGGCAGTAGATACCTTAAAAGCCATACAATTTGATAATGTATTGTTTGAAAGATACCATGCAGATTCTACCTATTACAAAGTAGAGTTGCCCGTTGGAACTAAAAACTACCCAGAAGTAACCTATACCATGGGCGATGAGTTCCAAGTAGTAACACCAGACGTAAGTGAAACGGGTCAAAAAGTAACCTTACATGTGGTAGCCGAAAATGGTCAAGAACGTACTTATACCATAGAGTTTGTTATCTTGCACTCAAGCAATGCTAATTTAGCGGCAATCTATTTGGATTATGAACTCATGAAAGATTTCAAACCAGAGCAAACAGATTACCCAGTTGTATTGCCATACGGTACTACCAAATTGCCAGTAATAACCTTTGACAAAGCTGAAGTATGGCAAAATGCAACCATAGACGATAAGTTAGACCACCAAGCTTTGTCGGGTTCTTATACCATTAACGTAAATGCCGAAGACGGTGTAGCCCACAAATCGTACACCTTACATTTCTCTGTAGCGTTGTCTGATAATGCTTGGTTAAGCAATTTGTTGGTAAATGGTGAGTCTATTCCTAACTTTGATGCCGAAGTTTTAGCATATACCTATCCATTACCTTATGGCCAAACACAAGTATTGGAAATTACTGGAGTACCAGCAGTAGAAGATCAAATCATCGAGGTGGTAAACGCTACTTCTATAAATGAGGTTTCTACCATTACCGTAACAGCCCCAGACGGTTACAATACAAATACGTATAAAGTAACTTGGGTTAATTAAAAATCTACCAATGCCCAACTAAATATGATTTATTTAGACGGCAAAGAATTAGAAGAATTTGAACCTGGTGACTCTGATTATTCTGTTATGCTTCCATACGGCACCACTCAGTTGCCAGAAGTTAGCTGGACGCAAGGAGATGCCGATCAAACGGTACAAGCAGAACGTACAGATAAGACGGTTGTTATCAGTGTAACCGCTCAAGATGGTACACCTAATGAGTACATACTAACGTTTACCGTAGAAAAATCGGACGAAAATCGTTTACAAAACATCTTTGTAAAAGGCCAACCAATAAAAGACTTTGATCCAGACCATGTAGAATATACCTTAACATACGGTGTTGGAACCCAAGTGTCCGATTTAGCTACCGCAACCGATGTTACCTATGAGGTATTTAACGATGCAGAGCAAGTAAATATTGTAAGCGATGGTAGTTTGTTGATGTTACAAGTTAAGGCCGAAAACGGTGATATGCGTACCTATGTAATTGTACAAGAAATAGCCTTGTCTGGTAATACACAATTAGACGGAATCTTTATTAACGGAGAACTAATCCCCGGATTTGAGCCAGATCGTTTGGATTATATTTACATATTGCCTTATGGTTCGGTAGCTGTTCCAACGGATATTACCTACTTGGCTACAGATACCACCATGCAAGTAAGTATGGCAATCAATCAACTAAACGAGCCTACACAAATATTTGTTACCGCACAAGATGGTACAGAAGTGGTTTACACCATCCAGTTTGAAGTAAATAGCTTTAACCCAGCTACCGTGCCTACACAAGACAATGTTTGTGTATCTATGTTGCCCAATGGCTTGTGGAAATTTACCACCGATTGTAACAATGTTTCGTTGTATTTATCAACCTTAGACGGCAAAGTAATCTGCATTTCTAAGTTGCCTTTGGTAGATGCCAACATACCTAACATTTGCGATGTAGAGGCTAATGGTTATGTTTACGAAACCAACATGGATAATATTGTAGCATACTATTTTATGTATAATACAAAAGAAGTTATTAAGAGCGGTAAATTGAGAATCTCACATCAATAAGCGCTTGAAAATAAGAACAAAAAAAAGTCGGAAACTTTGATGTTTTCGACTTTTTTTATTATCTTTGTCAGCACGCACTTCTGTTTGTATTCACACCTTAAAAGATAATAAATGAAAAAAACATTACTCGTTATTTTAGCGGTCTGGGCTACGTTGTCTTGCTTTGCGCTAACTATCCCGGCAGGTACCATTTACTTTGATAATTCGGTTACCAAATTTGATCAAGTTAAGTTTGCGTATGGTTATCGTGATAAGGCAGGCACTGTTTTGGTAAGCATGACATACCAAGGCAATGATGTATGGTCTTATACCATACCCTCTAAAGTAAGAAATGTGTATCGTTACATATTCTTAGAAACAGCGTTGGCAGATGGTACGCATAACTACACCTTTAGCGACTTTAAGGACAAGGTTTCGTTAGAACGTAATGAAATCAGAACCGCAACCTCCGAAAAAACCATTACCGATGGCTATATTTTTGTGTCGCAAAACAACGCAGACAGAAATTGGTACCAAGGCGAATGGCAGTGGTATGAAAACGGCGGTTCAACACCATCTCCAGCTCCTACGCCCCAACCAGAACTTCCCAAAGCCAATTGCAATCCACATTCGGCTACCGTTCCTGTCTTTTATTTGAATACCGAAAATAAAAAACCTATTGAATCAAAAGAAGAGTACATAAACGGTACTCTTTACATTGATGCCTTGCAAAACGAAGGTTATCAGTCGGCAGGTAGCGAAGCTTCGCCCCTTGTTACCCAAGTAAAAGGTAGAGGCAACTGGACGTGGAAAGGTTTTGATAAGAAACCATATCGCATAAAAATGGATGCCAAAGCATCGTTGCTAAACCTAACCAAAGACAAAAGTTACACCCTTTTGGCACATGCCGACGATAATTACGGCTTTTTGCGTAATACATCGGGCTTTGCATTGAGCCGTTACTTTGAGTTGGTATATACCCCTACTCACCAACCTGTTGAATTGTTCTTGAACGGCGATTACAGAGGTTTGTATTTCTTAACCGATCACATCAAAGTATCATCAAACCGTGTAAATATTACCGAACAAGATGATAACGAAACCAATCCGGAAAACGTAACAGGTGGTTGGTTGTTGGAAATAGACAACTACGACGAAGATCCGCATATTACCATTTATAAAAAAGATGCTTGGGGCGAACCCGATTACACAGAACCCATGTGGTTTACGTATAAATCGCCCGAAGAATTGTCGTACCAACAAGAAATGTACATTACCAATTTCTTAAACTTAACAAACGATGCTGTTTATGCCCAAGACAAAAGTAGCACCGAATGGGAAAAATACATCGATATGGATGCATTGGTAAATTACTATTTGGTGTACGAAATTTTGGGCAACCGCGAAGGTTTCCATGGTAGCTGTTACATGCACAAAGAAAAAGGCGCAGATACAAAATTAGTATTTGGACCTGTTTGGGACTTTGGTAATACCTTGTGGGATATGAGCGAAACCTTTATTTACGAGCAATATCCATACGGCATTAAATGGATAGACGAAATTGCCAAATTCCCTCGTTTCCAAGAAGCCGTACGTGAACGTTGGTTGGAAAAACGCGGTGGCTTGATGTCTTACTTGCGTACCGAGGTAAACAGCTTTATCGATAAAATTACCATGGCATCGCAATGTGACTGCAAAAAATGGCCCGAATATGGTAATGCCAATGTATTGGAACGTCGCAATGCAGTTTTGGAGTTAATAGAAAATCGTTTGTTATGGTTGGATACACATTTTGGCACCGTAGGTATAACTGAAACAGAACAATTGGCCGTTACGGTATATCCCAACCCAACAAAAGGCTTGGTAAACATTATTTCGGATCAAGCAATAGCACAAGTAGAATTGGCCGATTTATCGGGCAAAGTATTGAATACCTATAGCGGTGACAATACCTCGTTGCAATTGAATGTAGCCAAAGGCACCTACTTGTTGAAGGTGTACACAGCAAGTGGCATTGCCGTTAGCAAAGTAATCATTTATTAAGCGAATACGCTTTTATTCGATACTTTTCTATTAAACGCGATACGGGATACAAATCAAGTTCCGTATCGCTTATTTTTTGCATCTGTTTTAGGGTACTGTTTTCTTGTGCTATCTCTATTTTTACAAACCGAGCTTCAATAACCTGGTGGCTTAGCACGTGTTTATATACGGGCGAGATGGCTATAATATGCGCCTTGGTTTCTTGTATAAAAGGTAGGGTGTACAACTCTTGTTCGGTAAGCGGTGCTTCTATCAAATAAGGTTGGTACAAACCTTGCCAAATATCTTTTTGCGTACGTTGTTGTAAGTAGGTATGGTTGCCGTTCCACGCGTCAAAATACCAAAAGTAACGTGTTTTACTGCTTTGTTTGGGGCTTTTTACCGGCAGTAGGGTAGTTAAACCGTTTCGCGCAGCCTCGCATTGTTCTAAAAACGGACAGGTAGAACAAGCAGGTTGTGCCGGGGTGCACTGCAGTGCACCAAAGTCCATAATGGCCTGGTTGTACAAGGCAGGCTGGCTTTTGTCTAATTGTTCTTGCGCCAAAGCAGCAAACAGCTTTTTGCCGGGGGTACTATCAATGGGTGTGTCTATGCCAAAAATGCGCGAAAGTACACGAAATACGTTACCATCTACCACGGCGTATGGGGCATTGCCCGAAAAAGAAGCAATGGCTGCCGCTGTGTATGGGCCAATACCGGGTAGGGTGAGCAAGGCATTGTACGTATTGGGAAAACATCCTCCAAACTGTTCTTGTACCATTTGGGCCGCTTTGTGCATGTTTCTTGCCCGCGAGTAATAACCTAATCCTTGCCAAATGCGTAGCACATCGGTTTGGCTTGCCTCTGCCAAATGCGTAACGGTAGGAAAGGCGGTTAAAAACTGCCTATAATAGTCCATACCTTGCGCCACGCGTGTTTGTTGCAAGATAATTTCGGATACCCAAATGGCGTAGGCATCCTGCGTTTCGCGCCAAGGAAGTGATCGCTTGTTTTCTTGATACCAGTTAAGTAATAGCGTTGCAATGCTCATGTTGCTTTGTGTCTGTATATTGCGTGTAAAAGTACGCCAAAAATACGAATGTATTTCTTTTCGCTGCCAAAAATATGGAATAAATAAGGTGTAATATTCTGCAATTAGTAGATACAATGGCATTTATTGAAAAATTATCTGCAGAATTTTAAACAAATTCTATAAAAAATATGGGATATAAAAAGAAAAACACTATATTTGCACTCTGTTTTGCCAAAACAGAAAAAGTTGCTAAATAATTGATAAAAAAATAGATAATATGACTAAAGCAGAAATTGTTACCGAAATTGCGAACCAAACCGGTATCGATAAGGAAGATGTTCTAAAAGTGGTAGAAGGTTTTATGACAGAAGTTAAAAACGCTTTGTCTGCTAACGAGAACGTTTATTTGCGCGGATTTGGAAGTTTTGTAGTGAAAGAAAGAAAACAAAAAGTGGCACGTAATATTTCAAAAAATGTTACTATAACTATTCCTGCACATAACATTCCTTCTTTCAAACCTGCTAAAACATTTGTAGAAGCAGTTAAAAATAACGGATAATCACAAACAAATTTAAATTATACAATTATGCCAAGCGGAAAAAAAAGAAAAAGACATAAAATGTCTACTCACAAGCGTAAAAAAAGACTTAGAAAAGACCGTCATAAAAAGAAAAAATAATTTCTGAGTTTTTTTACAGAAATAGAAAGAACAAACTTAAATTTTCGCTAAGTTTGTTCTTTTCTGTATGCAGACCTTTTGTATAAAGAACTTGAGCCAAGTGCATTGCCTGTCATTATGGAAAGCAAATTGATTTTAGACGTAAACCAACAGCAAATATCCATCGCGTTAATGGAAGATGGACGTTTGGCTGAATTTAGCAGAGAAAGTCGTGAAGCTACTTTTTCTGTTGGTAACGTGTATTTGGCCAAGGTAAAAAAAGTGATGCCGGGTTTAAATGCCGCTTTTGTAGATGTTGGCTATGATAAAGATGCCTTTCTGCACTATTTAGACTTAGGTTTTCATTTTAATTCGGCACAACAATTTATATCGGGCATTGTGCAAAACAAAAAGCGTACCCCCGATATGAACAAGGTGGTTCAAACCGAAGAATTGCCCAAAGAGGGGTTGATTACCGATTATTTGGCAGGTGGTAGAGACATTTTGGTACAAGTGGTAAAAGAGCCCATTTCTACCAAAGGACCTCGTTTAACAGCCGAAATTTCGTTGGCAGGACGCTGTTTGGTGTTGTTGCCTTTTAGCAATAAGGTTTCTATTTCGCAAAAAATACAGTCTAACGAAGAACGTTTCAGGCTAAAAAAAATATTTCAGCAAGCCAAACCGGCACATTACGGCGTTATTGTTCGTACTGTAGCCGAAGGCAAACAAGCAGACGAGTTGGTAAACGAGTTGCGTGTGCTGATACACCGTTGGGAGGAGGCAATGCAAAAAGTGCAACAAGCCACCACCAATCCTTCGCTTATCATAGAAGAAATAGGTAGGGCAGAGGCTATTTTGCGTGATCGTTTTAACCCCAATTACGATCAAATTGTAGTAAACGACAAGGATGTTTACGAGGCCATTAAGTCTTATGTGGGGCTTATTGAACCCTCGCGCACGTCTATTGTTAAATACTACGACGACGAGTTGCCTATTTTTGATGTCTATAACCTTACCAAACAAATAAAATCGTCTTTTGGTCGCATAGTGCCATTCCGCAAAGGCGCGTATTTGGTTATAGAACATACCGAGGCGTTGCACGTTATAGACGTAAACAGCGGAACGCGCAACAAAAGCAGCAACTTGCAAGAAGAAAATGCGTTTGAGGTAAACATGGCTGCCGTGGACGAAATAGCCAGACAATTGCGCTTGCGCGATATGGGTGGCATTGTTATCATAGACTTGATAGACATGCGCACTTCCGAACACAAACAGCAAGTGTACGAACGCATGTGCGAGAATATGAAAAACGATTCGGCCAAACACCAAGTATTACCCCTTACCAAGTTTGGCTTGATGCAAATTACGCGTCAACGTGTGCGTCCCGTAACAGAGGTTGATACGCTCGAAGATTGCCCGGTTTGTCATGGTAAAGGAAAAATAAGAGCGTCTATTTTGTTTGTGGATTTCTTGGAAACCCGCATCGAAATGGTGGTTAGGCAGCTTAAAACCAGGCGTTTTACCCTGTATGTGCATCCCTTTGTGTATGCGTATTTGCGCCAGGGCTTGCTAAGCCGCATAGCCAAGTGGCATGTTAGATACGGCTGTTTCTTTAAGGTAATGCCTAATTACGATTTTGCCTTATTGCAGTATAAGTTTGTGAACCGAAAAGGCCAAGAGCTTGATGTTCACGATAAAATGGGAATGGCATAAATTGACAAGAAAAGAAAAATACCAAGCTATACTTGGCTGGTTTAGACAAAATATGCCGGTAGCCGAGTCGGAACTGCATTATCGAAATCCTTTTGAATTGTTGGTAGCAGTAGTTCTTTCGGCACAATGTACCGATAAACGGGTTAATCTGGTAACACCGGCTTTGTTTGAGGCATATCCTACGCCGCAAGCCATGGCAGAAGCTACATATACTGCCATTCTCTCCTATATACAATCTGTTTCGTATCCCAATAATAAGGCCAAGCATTTATTGGGTTTGGCACAAAAATTGCACCAAGATTTTAACGGACAGGTGCCCGATAGTTTGGAGTTGTTGCAAACCCTGCCTGGTGTAGGGCGTAAAACCGCTAATGTGGTAATGGCTGTGGCGTTTAACCAACCCGCCATGCCGGTTGATACCCATGTGTTTAGGGTTTCGCACCGTTTAGGATTGGTGGCAAAAACGGCAAACAGTCCGTTGCAAGTAGAAAAAGAGCTAACCAAACACATAGCCAAAGAAGAATGGGCAGTGGCGCATCATTGGCTGTTGTTGCACGGCAGGTACGTATGCGTGGCCCGTAATCCGCATTGTGAAACCTGTGGCATAGCTGCCTTTTGTCCCTCAAAAAACAAAAAATAGCAAAAGAATCAAGCTTTTTTCGTATAAAAGAATTAACTTTACATGCTCAAAAATAACGTGGAAGTTGTAGTCCACAAAAAATAGAACAATTATGATAAAAATTACTTTTCCCGATGGTTCCGTACGCGAATACGAAAATGGCGTAACGGGTTTTCAAATTGCCGAAAGCATTAGTACGCGTTTGGCACAAGATGTAATAGCTGTACAAGTAAACGACACCGTAACAGAAATAAATCGTCCTATCACAGAGGACGCTACCATTAAATTGTTTAAATGGGACGATGCCGAAGGCAAACACGCCTTTTGGCACACCTCGGCTCACTTAATGGCTGAGGCTTTGCAAGAATTGTATCCCGGTATTCAATTTGGTATTGGTCCTGCTATTGAAAGCGGTTTTTATTACGATGTTGACCCAGGTACAGCCGTAATCAAAGAAAGCGATTTTCCGGCAATCGAAGCCAAAGTAATGGAAATAGTGGCTCGCAAAGAACAAGTGGTTCGTGAAGAAATTAGCAAAGCAGACGCATTGGCTATGTTCCAAGCTAAAAACGAATCGTATAAATTGGAATTGATTAACGATTTGGAAGACGGTACCATTACCATTTATCGCCAAGGTGGTTTTGTGGATTTGTGTAAAGGTCCACACATTACCAATATTGGTCTAATTAAAGCCTTTAAAATTACCAGCGTGGCAGGTGCTTACTGGCGTGGCGATGCTACCCGCAAACAGCTAACCCGTTTGTATGGTATTTCGTTCCCTAAAAAGAAAATGTTGGACGAATACTTGCAACTTATGGAAGAAGCTAAAAAACGCGACCACCGCAAAATTGGCAAAGAATTGGAATTGTTTACCTTTAGCGAACCCGTAGGTAAAGGTTTGCCTTTGTGGTTGCCCAAAGGAACGGCTTTGCGCTTGCGTTTGGAAGATTTCTTAAAACAAATTCAAAAACGTTTTGGCTATCAACAAGTAATGACCCCACACATTGGTCAAAAAGAGTTGTGGGTAACTTCTGGTCACTACGCTAAATACGGTGCAGACTCGTTCCAACCTATTCATACCCCCGAAGAGGGCGAAGAATACTTGTTAAAACCCATGAACTGTCCTCACCACTGTGAAATTTACAAATTCAAACCACGTTCGTACAAAGACCTTCCACTTCGTTTTGCCGAATTTGGTACTGTATATCGTTACGAACAAAGCGGTGAGTTGCACGGTTTAACCCGCGTACGTAGCTTTACCCAAGACGATGCGCATATTTTCTGTCGTCCAGACCAATTAAAAGAAGAATTCTTGAAAGTAATGGATATTATTTTCATCATCTTCAATGCGTTGGATTTCAAAAACTTTGAAGCGCAAATTTCGCTTCGCGACCCAGAAAACAAAACCAAATACATTGGTAGCGATGACGTTTGGGAAAAAGCAGAAAGCGCTATTGTAGAAGCGTGCCAAGAAAAAGGCTTAAAAGCTCGTATCGAGTTGGGCGAAGCTGCTTTCTACGGTCCAAAACTTGACTTTATGGTAAAAGACGCCATTGGTCGTCGTTGGCAATTGGGTACCATTCAAGTGGATTACAACTTGCCCGAACGTTTTGAGTTGGATTACGTAGGCGAAGACAACCAAAAACACCGTCCAGTTATGATTCACCGTGCACCATTTGGTTCTATGGAACGTTTTGTGGCTGTGCTTATCGAACACACCGGCGGTAAATTCCCCTTGTGGCTTACTCCCGATCAAGTGGTTGTATTGCCTATCAGCGAAAAATACTGCGATTATGCCAATGAGGTGGCTCGTCAGTTAGATTTGGCAGATATTCGTGTAAGCGTTGACGATAGAAACGAAAAAATTGGTCGTAAAATTCGTGACAACGAATTAAAACGTATCCCATACATGGTAATTGTTGGCGAAAAAGAAGCCGAAAACAACCAAGTATCTGTACGCCGTCAAGGTGCAGGCGATATGGGTAGCATGTCTGTAGAAGAGTTTGCTGCACATATCAACAACGAAGTAAACGCAATGACTCAAAGTTTTATTAAACAATAAGCAGATTATGAGAAAAACAATGTTGCTATTGGCCGGTGTATTGGTAGCTACCATGGCCTTTGCTAA
>JAFOWX010000044.1 GCA_017391905.1 Paludibacteraceae bacterium
TAATTTTGGATGCTTTAAGTGTTTATACAATTACACATAAAGAGCAGTTTCCTATTTTTAATGAACTTGTTGCTAGAGGGTATATTGCTTTTTTGGTTTTATGGGTTACATTACCGTAAACGACTCTACTTTAGCCGTTAAACACGTAAACATGGACATTCCTGCCAATACCAACATAAACTACTTGGACGGATTCCATTTGGAACAATGGTTTGAGAAAAGCGACGAAGGCATGATGGAGCTTAAAAACGACCAACTTACCGCCGAGTTTTACTTGGTAAAAGGCACCAAAGGTTTTTACGCCCAACGTAGCCGCGACTTTAAAGATTACGAATTTAACGTACCCAACGACTCTATTTTAAGGAGTTTTGCCGGTATAGAAAAAGAGCTTAAAGACGCAAAAAGTCAAGACAGCACCCACTGGCAGGCTTACCGCACCGACAACGTGGATGTAACCCAAGACCGTGTAACCACCGCATTAGACAAGCTACAAAGCAACCCCATAGTAAAAGGTATTTTGTTTATTGCCGAGTTGCTTATTAAAGGGTATTTGCGTACCGGCGACCCCAGCATGTTTGACATAGGCCCTATTTATACCATGTTTAGCGGTAGTACCATAGAAGGTTTCCGCTTGCGCGTAGGGGGCGAAACCACCGCTAATCTTTCGCCCAATTTCTTTACCAAAGGCTACATGGCATTTGGTTTTAGAGATAAAAAAATAAAATACGGTTTAGACTTTGAATACTCGTTTTACGACAAAAGCTACCACGCACGCGAATATCCCGTAAACTCGTTGGCAGTAAACTTAACCAGCGACATTAAAACCTTGGGCGAAGAACCCGTTGGTTCGCCAAGCGATAACTGGGCATACTCCATTAAACGTATGGCTATCTACAACATGATGTACTACAAACAGCTAAAATTGCAGTACATGTACGAGGATATGAGTGGTTTCTCGGTTAATCCATGGATTAAAACCGAATACCAAATACCCACCGATAGCATTCGCTTCCAACCGGTTTCGAGCGATAAACCACTCGACCACTTGCTTAACAACGAGGTAGGTATTAAGCTACGCTATGCACCCAAAGAAAAATTTGTGCAAGGACGTATTTACCGTTTCAACTTAAAGAACCCCCACCCTGTGTTTGAATTGACGCACCGCGCCAGCTTCAAAGACGTATTAAATACCACCTACGGCTACCAAGCCACCGAGTTTAAATACAGCCAACGCTACTTTATCTCGGCATTTGGACGTATTGACTTAACAGTAAAAGGCGGTAAATTGTGGACAGGCGGTGTACCCTATCCATACCTATTTACCCCCAATGCCAACACCTCGTTTACGGTAATGGCCGAATCGTTTAGCCAAGTAAACCCCTTGGAGTTTGTGTGCGACCAATACGCATCCATTGACATAGGTATTTCTACCAATGGTTTGCTATTTAACCTAATTCCGGGTGTAAAAAAATTACAGTTGCGCGAAGTGTTTGGCTTTAAAGCTTACTGGGGTTACCTATCGGACAAAAACAACCCTGCCTACGACAGTAGCTTGCTTGTATTCCCTACAGGTACAGGTACATTTGACCCCAATCGTCTATACGAACCCTACATGGAGTTTAGCGTGGGTATTGACAATATCTTAAAGATTTTACGCGTAGATTACGTAAGACGTATCAACTACTTAGACCGCCCCGGCGTATCGGCAAACGGCGTGCGCGTATCACTTAGCTTTACGTTCTAACAACGATAAGGCGGTGATACGGTTACTCGGCGAGACAATAACAAATTGCTGCTGTTCTCTATTTTTTCTTGCGAGGAAAATGCTTGGCCAACCACTTAGGTGTAAGAATAGCACCAATAATAAGGTAGTTATAATAGGTAAGCAGACGCCATACCATAACAATAAGTAGCATGGCCATACCTTTTGGAATAAAATCGCCCAAATAAGACTCAAACATTACTTCGATAAAGCCACTACCACCGGGAGTAGGCGCAATCATCATCACCACCATAACAATGGCTTGACGTAGCATGATAACCACTTGATCTACGGCCGAAAATAGCTGGGTGGACATGGGCACAAACGCCAAAATAAGGGCATTGACAATTAAAAAGCGTGACACCCACAATACCGCACTGCAAAGCACGTTGCTTACCCAAAATTGCCACGATTTGTGACGCATTTCTTTAGAGCAAGCCTTAATATCTACCGCAGTTCTAAAGGCCTTTAATTTCCAGCGTTTTAACCATTTAATGGCAAAAATTCGGCTAATCATCCACGAGATAGCCTCGGGTTTGATAAAAATACCCACAAACAAAATGATTACCCAAATAAGTTTAGCAAAGTAGCCAATGGCAAACAAAGAGGCAATGGCAGACGCTGTAGTTCCTTTTATCGAGAAGAAAATATCAAGGGGGAAAAATAAAAAGACAAGGGGAAAAAGAATCACCAAGAAAAACTCGTCCAAAAACAACGACAAGATGCAAATAGCAGTGCTTCGACCAAAACTAATTCCTTCGCGGTTAATAAAAATCATTTCTAAGGTAGAGCCACCCGCTGCAGAAGGGGTTACTGCCGAGGTAAACTCGTACAACATCCTAATGCGAAAAAGCGAAGCAACGTTTAGTTTTTTATCGGCCAATAGGTACAAACGCCCCATACCGGCTAAATCGCGCACCAAAATAAGGGCTATGGCCAACAAAACAAAACCCACCGAAACGGGGGTAAAATAAGAGCTAAAGGTTTCGGGCGATTGGGTAATGTCGCTAAACTCGTTTACCACCATCCAAATAACCCCAATTAAACCAAATAATACAGGCCAAACAATGTGCTTGGTTTTTAAACCGTTTTTTACCGTTTGTTCGGTTGTGTTTTGCGTATGATTTTTGCTCATTTACGAATTCTGTTAATAATGGAACGATACCTATCTACTACCTCCGGCACTACTTGGTCCCATGTTTTGCCCAAACTAATGGCCGAGCTTTTCCCTACTTGCAAGCACGTTTCTTTGTCTAAAATAATGTTCTCTATTGCTTGCGCAAAGTCTGCCACTCCGGTTTGCGGTGCTAAAAAGCCGTTTTGTCCGTGCATCATATCTTTTGCGCTGGTAGAACCATCTAACAGCAACGAGGGTGTATAGTGTGCCGCAGCTTCGCGTACTACCAAACCCAACGTATCGTACAAAGAAGGGAATAAAAACAAATCGGCAGCGGCATAGTATTGTTGCAATTCGGTTCTATCGTGCACTTGACCCACCCACTCTACACAATCTTGCATGCCGTAGGCCTTAATGGTTTGTAGCAATTGGTCTGATGCGTTGCCCTTGCCCACGTAGAACATTTTAAAAGGTATGTTCTTTTGGTGCAACAAGCGCAAAGCCTCTAAGGTATAAAGCACGTTTTTAGCGTGGATAATCTGACCTACAAACAACAAACAAGGCACATTTGCATCAATACCCAACGCCGCCTTGGATGTGCTTTTAAACAACGGAACATCTACGCCAGACAAATCAAAATCAATAGCGTGAGGCACTACTTCGGCTTTACCTTTAAAACCATACTCGCGCATAACGTCCAACACAGCCGGTGCTCCTACCCAAACCTCGTCCACAGCTTCAAACACCTGCATAATGTGTTTTACCATCCAATTAACAATCATATCGGACGGAACTGAACTTCTAAAATCGTCTTTAAATTTTGAGTGAAAAGTAGCCACAACGGGCATACCAAATTTTTTACGCAATTTTAGCGCAATACGAGAAGCGGTAAAAGGCGAATGAACATGAATAATATCCGATTGGAAATTATAAATAGGTTGCCATGGAACCATCCAGGGTGGTATCCCCCAACGATACGGACGCCTTACCGGCACCGGAATAGACAAAATATTTTGCACCTTGTAGGGATGCGGATAGTCAAAAGAAGGAACCTTAGCAGTAGCAACGGTAACGTCGTGTCCTGCCCGATGCATAATACGAGCATAATTTTCCACCACTTGCGACACGCCGTCCTGAATGGGTGGAAAACATTCGTTAAAAAGCCCTATTTTTAGTTTGTTTAACAACATTATGCGCCATAAAATGGTTACAAAGATAATACTTTAATTTATTATACATTCTTTAACAGAGTGTATTTAACAAAATACCTGCCATAATTTGCAAAAAAAACCGCCCCTGTACGCAACAAAAAAATTTTTTTTTCTAAATTTGCACATCGAAAATCCTTTCATTTAACCACTACAAAATTTACGACAATGAAACAAGACATGATTGTCATTTTGGATTTGGGAAGCCACGAAAATACCGTCCTTGCCAGAGCCATCCGCGCCTTAGGCGTTTATAGTGAAATTTATCCACACGACATTACTGCTGCCGAGTTGCAAAAATTGCCTAATGTAAAAGGTATAATCATCAACGGTGGCCCTAACCACGTTATAGACGGCGTAGAAATTGATGTTTTGCCCGAAATTTACCAAGCAGGTTTCCCTGTTATGGCAGCCGGACACAGCAAAGCCTTGTGCGACGTTAAATTACCAGAATTTACCAACGACGAAGAAGCCATTAAAGCGGCCGTTAAAGACTTTGTTTTTGACACCTGCGGTGCAGAAGCAAACTGGAACATGACCAACTTTGTAAACGACCAAGTAGAACTTATCCGCCAACAAGTAGGCAACCGTAAAGTTCTTTTGGCACTTTCTGGTGGTGTTGACAGTTCTGTTGTAGCAGCATTGTTACTAAAAGCCATTGGCAACAACTTGGTTTGTGTACACGTAAACCACGGTTTGATGCGTAAAGGCGAATCGGAAGCTGTTGTTGACGTATTTAGCAAACAACTATGCGCTAACCTTGTTTATGTGGATGCTACCGAACGTTTCCTTACCAAATTGGAAAACGTAGAAGATCCCGAACAAAAACGCAAAATTATTGGTGGCGAATTTATTCGCGTATTTGAAGAAGAAGCCCGCAAATTAGACGGCATCGACTTCTTGGGTCAAGGCACCATCTATCCTGATATTGTAGAAAGTGGTACCAAAACCGCTAAAATGGTAAAATCGCACCACAACGTAGGCGGTTTGCCAGAAGATTTGCAATTTGAATTGGTAGAACCTATTCGCCAACTATTTAAAGACGAAGTACGTGCTTGTGGTTTGGAATTGGGCTTGCCATACGAAATGGTATATCGCCAACCATTCCCAGGTCCTGGTTTGGGTGTTCGTTGCTTGGGCGCCATTACCCGCGACCGCTTAGAAGCTGTACGCGAATCGGACGCTATCTTGCGCGAAGAGTTTGCCATTGCAGGCCTTGACAAAAAAGTATGGCAATACTTTACCATTGTGCCCGATTTTAAATCGGTAGGTGTAAAAGACAATGCACGTAGCTACGATTGGCCGGTTATTATCCGCGCCGTTAATACCATCGACGCCATGACTGCCAGCATTGAGCACATTGATTGGGCTATCCTTGACAAAATTACCAAACGCATTTTGGCCGAAGTGCCTAACGTAAACCGCGTTTGCTACGACATGTCGCCCAAACCAAACGCAACCATCGAGTGGGAATAATTTCCCTTTAAACTTTTGGGCATGCTATTCGTCCAATAGGTAGTAAATATTTTAAATATACAATATTATGAAAGCAAAATTATTACTTTTAACTGCTTTGTTTGCTTTGGCAGGCATGGCATTTGCTCAAGACACACAAGCCTTGGAGTTTGAAAAACGCGTACACGACTTTGGTTCTATTAACGAAACAGATGGTCGCGTAGAAGCTGTTTTTGAATTTAAAAACGTTAGCAACAAACCAGTAACCCTAACCAACGTTCAAGCTTCTTGCGGTTGCACCACTCCTAACTGGCCAAAAGAACCTATCGCTCCCGGCAAAAAAAGCTACATCACAGCTACTTACAACCCAGCCGGACGTCCTGGTAACTTTAACAAAAGCATTACCATTCGTTACCTACAAGCCGGTGACGAAAAAGCTTCTGCTTTAATTTTGAACATCAAAGGTTCTGTGATTCCAAAGCCAAAAGCTGAATAAGAAAATAATTGATTTCTATAAGACTCGGTTCTCACCCATGAGGGCCGAGTTTTTTTGTTTTCTTTTGCGAAACTTTAATAGGCACAAGCAGCCTAAGGGGGAAGTTTTTTTTAACGAAAGCAAGTTACAAGTGATATTATTTTTATATCTTCGTACTTTATTACAAACAACCGCATCTATGCTAAAAAATTGGCTTTTCTATACCATACTGATGGTGGGTATTTCTGTGGGAGTGCACGCCACACCCATTACCCTACCTACCGACTCACTTGCTACCGATAGCCTTGCAACAGACAGCATACAATTGCCACCGCAAGAGGCTACCATGGTATTTGACCGTCAGGAATACCACATGGGACGCATTTGGGACAGCCACAAACCTGCCACCTACACCTTTTTTTATTGCAACGTAGGGATTTCTGGACTTATTATTAACCGAATAGAGGCTACCTGCGGTTGCACCGTGCTGCAATATCCCACAGATAGTTTGTATTACGACCAAAGTGGCCAAATAGAGGTTGCCATAAGCCCGTGTACAGACAAAAAAGAGTTTAAAAAGGGTATTTACGTCTATACCAATGCCGGTACGTTTAAGCTGCTTGTTTCGGGCGAATTTGCCAAACCTAATCACAGCAGGGAGGATTATAGCGCCATTCCTACAGAAGAAGAATGGGCAGCTGCTACCAATACAGCAGGCGAGTTGGATGCGTTAACAGCATTGGCAAGCCAAGACAACGAGGCAGAAAGTGCAAAAGAAAAGAAGAAAAAGAAAAAAGCCCGCAATAACAAAAAGAAAAAGAACAAAGACCCCGAGTATGAAGCAGGGGATATGTTGGAACCAAACACCCAAACAGAGGAGGACTTATAACATGATACATCCCGAAAACGACCCAAAATTTGAAGGCCTTACCGTAAACAAAGGCATTGTGCAACCACCCAGCGTAAACCCTCACTTGGTACGCAAAAAACGCCGCACATTGCTTAGTAAAGAAGAATATGTGCAAGGCATTATAAACGGCAATATTTCTATTTTAAGCCAAGCGGTAACCTTGGTAGAAAGTACCCTGCCCGCACACTACGCATTAGCACAAGAGGTAATAGAAGGTTGCCTACCCTACGCGGGCAAAAGTACTCGCATAGGCATTACGGGCGTTCCTGGTGCCGGTAAGAGTACCTTTATTGAGGCCATAGGCATGCATTTAGTAAACCAAGGGCACAAAGTAGCCGTACTGGCCATAGACCCCAGTAGCGAGCGTTCTAAAGGCAGTATTTTGGGCGATAAAACCCGTATGGAAGAACTATCGGTAAGCGACAAGGCGTTTATTAGGCCTTCGCCATCGGCAGGATCGTTGGGCGGTGTAGCCCGCAAAACGCGCGAGAGCATTGTACTGTGCGAGGCTGCAGGCTTTGACATTGTGATAGTAGAAACCGTGGGTGTAGGCCAGTCTGAAACCGCCGTACACTCCATGACAGACTTTTTCTTGTTGCTTCAATTAGCAGGCACCGGCGACGAGCTACAAGGCATAAAACGCGGCATTATGGAAATGGCCGATGGCATTACCATCAACAAGGCAGAGGGAAACAACCTAGAAAAAGCCCAATTGGCACAACGTCAATTTCAAAACGCCTTGCACCTGTTCCCGCCTCATCCATCGGGTTGGGTGCCCAAAGTGCTAACTTGTTCGGCCTTTCATAAAATAGGTATAGAAGAAATTTGGCAGATGATAGAAGAACACACCACCTTTACCAAAGAAAACGGTTGGTTCCAAAACAAACGCAAGCAACAAACCAAATACTGGATGTACGAAACCATAGACCAACACTTGCGCGACCATTTCTACCACAACGAGCAAATTGCCACGTTGCTAAAAAAATTAGAGCAGCAAGTAACAAACGAGGAAATAGGTTCGTTTACTGCTGCCCATCAACTATTGGATACGTATTACTCGCAAGATAAACCTTCAACGGTTATTTGACGGCGAAATGCCTCACCGAGCGAAATAAGCGTTTCGGTGCTGGCAATGCCGGGAATAGACTGAATTTTTTCGTGAATAATACTTAGAAAATGTTTGTTATCTTTAGCGTATATTTTTAAATACAACGCATATTTACCCGTGGTATAGTGACATTCTACTACCTCGGGTATTTTGTGTAATGCCTCTACCACGTGTTTAAAATCGTTGGCATCTTTTAGGTACAAGCCCATGTAAGCGCAAGTATGGTAACCTACCTTGTCCGGATCTAAAATAAATTCAGAGCCGGCTATCACGCCCATTTGGGTTAGTTTTTGTACACGTTGGTGTATGGCTGCGCCCGAAACATTGCATTCGCGTGCAATTTCCAAAAACGGAGTACGTGCATTGCGCGAAATAAGCTGCAATATTTTTTCGTCTAATTGATCAAACTGCACTTGTGCCATACCTTATGCCGTTACTTCTTTTTTATTTCTAAAGCGGTTTACTACACCATATAACGCACACAAAGGCAAGATAAACCAAGCGGGAAGATCGAGGGGAGCACCGCCTAATGGGTCTTCATAATCTTCGCCACACTTTTTTAAGCATTCTTTATACAACCCTTCGTAATATTCTTGTTGGTCTTCATCTATATACTCATCCTGATATTCTCCACAACAATTATGACAATCCATACCTTCACCATGTTCTTGATAGCAATCATCACCCCAACTTGCATTCTTTGCCATGATTCGGGTATTGATGCCTTTAAACACCGTTCCGTAAGACATGCTGACATTGTCTTGGTTTGGTTCGTATAATTCATTGTAT
Organism: Paludibacteraceae bacterium; assembly: GCA_017391905.1. Taxonomy (GTDB): domain Bacteria; phylum Bacteroidota; class Bacteroidia; order Bacteroidales; family Paludibacteraceae; genus Enterocola. The sequence goes on from JAFOWX010000044.1 coordinate 8,825, forward strand.
AGCAGGTACGACTGACTGGGTAACGAAACCGCTCCCACAGCCATACTTAGGCTAACAAACAGGCTTAAAAGTAACCATTTATAATTTTTCATGTTTTGTAATACTACTATTTTTTGAAAATATACGTTCCACATACCTCTACGCCATCATCTACATTGGAACTGCTTGTTAATTAAGGAAATAACGCCTATATAAGGCAAAATCCTGCACGCAAAATTAATATTTATTGGGTTTCTGTCCAAAGAACTCATACTATCTGTTAATAAAACTAATGCAATTTTTATTCAACATGCGTTACAGGCCATTTGGGTGTAATACAATTGTCACATTTTTTACATTTCACCTCATTTTTAGCACAAATTAGTACAAGAACAACCTACATTACTTGAACTTTCTGGGTGCGCATGGCATTATCCCCTATAGCATGAACCGTATAGATACCTGGCGCCAATGGAAGTGACAACACCACATACCTGCCACTTACTTGGTACACTTGATAACGCCCTGCCATGTCTGTTACCATAATAGTTTGTAGCTCAATATCTTGAGTACAAGACACTACGATGTTATTTCCTTGTGTATGTATGCCTATGTTTGCCAAATTGTCTTGGGTATTGGCAATATTGGTGGTTACATTGTTATCGGGTAAGTATTCGTCCTCTACCTCGCTTAGGGTGATAAAGAACCTGCCCTTACACGTACCTACACCCAAATCGGCCACTTGGCATGTTTCTCCTTGGGATAGGTTGTAGGTTTTACCTTCCATTCTATCGTCCAAAATCACATCGTACGGCATGTTAGATTTTAACAACGAAATGGTAAAGGTTTGGTTCTTTTGGTTAACCCTTACACCCAACGGAATGGGTTGGTTTACTTGTGGAATGTGCACCCCTGCCCAAACTGTATCGTAGCGCATTACGTACAAGTCTGGCAATGCGTTGTTCATGGTATTAAATATTTTGGGCGCATCCACAGAGAAGTTTGCAATATCTGCTTTGTTCTCATCTACGGTAATACATACATTGCTTGCCGTTTGTTTTGCAACGTTGCGCATTTCAATACGCATATATGGTTTTTCCACTTCTGCGCTACGGTGCGTAACCTCTGTATTAAGCAACCATTCTTTATTTATAGCAAGACTACCAGACTCTTCGGGTGTAAACACAAAACTATGTTGTGCTTGTATTATAGCCTCTTGTGTTTTTGCATCAATGGTATTGAAGGATTGGTTCTCATAACTATATACCTGAATCGTTCCAGACAATCTATCCTTATCGTCACGGAACTTAACAGCATCAATGTTGGCTGGATAGGTATTGGTAAGCATAACGGGAACACCTGCTTCTAAATCATTATACACAGGCAAGTTAGCTTCGTTTTGGAAGCGTCCTGTAAAGGCGTATCGCATTAGCTCATCTGGGTCATAATTAGTACCATACTTTTTATTGTATTTTTTGGCCGTCCAATGATCAGGTCCATACTCGTTAGGCACATAGATAGCAAAGGCTCTGTCTTGTGGCAAAGGCACGCCTAATTCCGGGAATGTTGCATTCCAGCTTGCTTCACCATCTTTTATGGTTGCTTCGCGCATATACACCTGAGGAAAATGCCATTTGTAGTAATCGCCCGACAAGGCTGTACGTGTTTTAAAGCCATCCACTTCTACAATATTGCCCTCTTCATCTTTGTTCCATGGTCTTACCACCGTACCTACCAACAACCAGTCTTTACGGCGGGCTATAAATTCTTGTTCTACTTCGGTGTATGCAGAGATACCTCCTAAATATTCTACCCCTTGAATAGAAGCACCATATTCCAAGTAAATTTTATCAGCAATTTTACCATTGCTTTCAGGACCTGCATTTACTTGCTCACCTTTCCACTGACCTTCTGCATTTCCAGAACGAGCCTTGAAGTTATCTACTGTACTCACATCCGGAATAACTGGGTAACGGGTAATACCGTTGGGTGGTGTTACATACGCTTCTGAATCCATTCTGGGGATAATTACTTTTAAATCGTTGGTTAGAGCATCCAAACAAGTAAGCAAAGTTCCATCTTCTTTGTACCAGTTACTACGATCGTCCCATTCGGTTGAAGTGGTTCCATGCCAAATAATGGTATTAACTGGTTGTGCTTCACGTTGTTGGAATGCACCCACGGTCCAAGAGCCGGGCATAGGTCTCAATCTACTAATATAGTGTCCACGAATAGGTATGCGCAATATTAGTTGTTCTTCCGAGGCATCTGTTGGAAGGATTGTCAAATTAACCTCATAAGTGACATCGTAATCCACATTGTTAGGGCGTACAAAGGTTATGAATATCTGACTATTATCCAAAACACCTCCATCACCTGTTGTTAAATTATCTATCGGTTCACCTCTGACATTGGTTAAATGGAAAAATTCTGTAACAGAAGCATCATAACCATCGCCCGGTACTAAACTTAAAGTAACTTGGCTACTTGTTAGCGCAAGAGAACTAACCAACACTTCATTGGTATGCGATCCTACCAAAGGTGAAGTAAACAGATTTATAGTACCCGGTTCTCTATAGATATGATCCGATGGCGACAACGATTCATTGGTATTATCCACTACCACTGAGGGACGCGCCACACCACCATTTAATCTATCACTCAAAATATCACCTGCACCTAAACCTGAAACATCATCCACCAAACGGGTGCCTATGTTTAAACCATCCCCGGTAACCACCAATGCGCTAGGATTAGCAGGGTCGTTTTTACATACTTGTCCAGAAACATTTACAAACGAGTTATAGGTTTCATTGATGCCTGTACAGAAGATACCCACCTCGAAATTAGAGCTATTGTGTTCGCCTGAGTTAGGATCTTCATCGTATACACTCCAAAAGTTATTGTATCTAAAGCATTGACACCAATTGGTATCATAACCAAATCCTTGCAAATAGAATGTATATTGGTTAGAAACATCTCTATTATTACCACGTACATCACTGTCATAACTGTAGCAGTTATTGTATTGGAAACGGATGGTAGAAGGGTCAAAGTTCCTTTTACTTGCATCATCTATCACCGGCTGTTTATAGCCACCAATACGGAAAAAGTCAAAGGTATGATATAAACCTTCACCTACTTCATTGTCTTTGCAGAA
>JAFOWX010000045.1 GCA_017391905.1 Paludibacteraceae bacterium
ACCGACGAGCAGCTTAAAACCAAGCAAGTACAATTGCAAGAAACAGATGCTTTGTTGCTGTACTCCGGTGGCGATGCACGCAAATTGCTCAATGCGTTGGAGGTATTGGTAACAACTGAAAACAGCAACCAAATTACCATAACCAACAGTATGGTACAGAGTAAGTTGCAGGAAAATATGGCCGTGTACGACAAGCAGGGCGAAATGCACTACGACATTATTTCGGCCTTTATAAAAAGCATTAGAGGAAGCGATCCCGATGCTGCTCTTTATTGGTTGGCACGCATGATAGCCGGGGGCGAAGATCCTAAATTTATTGCCCGAAGATTGATTATTTCGGCAGCCGAAGACATAGGCTTGGCAAACCCCAACGCCTTGTTGTTAGCCAATACCTGTTTTGAAACCGTACACAAAATAGGATTTCCGGAAGCACGTATTATTTTGGCCGAAACCACGGTGTATTTAGCCACCAGCGCCAAAAGCAATTCGGCGTATTTAGCCATAGACGAAGCCTTGGACGAGGTAAAAAAATCGGGAAACTTGCCCGTGCCTTTGCATATACGCAATGCACCTACCAAACTAATGGCAGAATTAGGGTATGGGGGAGCGTACAAATACCCACACAATTATCCAGAACACTTTACGCCTCAGCAGTATATGCCCGATGCGTTAAAAGGCAAACATTTTTGGCAGGCACAAGACAACGATGCCGAACGTAAGTTAGGCGAACGCATGAAACGCTATTGGAAATGATGTTGCTTGTGGCTTGTTATTCGTTGCTCGTATTTAATCAATAAGCAACAAGTGACAAGTGACAAGTCATAAAAATTAATTTTGTTTATAAAAAAGAGCAAATACATTTTTTTTATCCGCTAATAAACCGTACCTTTGCCGAGATTTAATAGTTAGCTCCGTTCGGACTATATTCGATTAACCGATTAACCGATTCGTTAATTAAAAATTATATGAAACAACACCAAACATACAGCGATACTTCCAAATGCAAATGCATTGGTTGGTTAGGTGTTTTTTCTTTTTTATAATGCGTTAGTTATTTTTTTAACCGACGCATTTTTTTTATGTATATAATAATGTAATAATAAAAAAGAGTATGAAACAGACGTTTAAGAAAGTAATTTTGTTAGGCTCAGGTGCTTTAAAAATTGGACAAGCAGGTGAGTTTGACTACTCGGGTTCGCAAGCATTAAAAGCTATGCGCGAGGAAGGAATTGAAACCGTGTTGATTAACCCCAATATTGCTACCATTCAAACGTCCGAAGGGGTGGCAGATAAAGTTTACTTCTTGCCCGTTACTCCTTACTTTGTAACCGAAATCATTAAAAAAGAACGTCCCGATGGTATTTTGTTGGCATTTGGTGGCCAAACAGCCCTAAACTGCGGTACAGAATTGTACTTGGATGGTACGTTAGAAAAATACGGTGTAAAAGTATTGGGCACTTCGGTAGAAGCCATTATGATTACCGAAGACCGCGATTTGTTTGTTAAAAAATTGGACGAAATAGAAGCCAAAACTCCACGTTCGCAAGCCGTAGAAGGTTTGGACGCTGCTTTGCAAGTAGCCAACCAATTGGGTTATCCCGTTATGGTTCGCTCTGCCTATGCATTGGGCGGTTTAGGTTCTGGTGTTTGTACCAACGAAAAAGAATTTGTAGAGCTTTGCGAAAGCGCGCTTGCTTATTCTAAACAAATTTTGGTGGAAGAAAGCTTAAAAGGTTGGAAAGAAATTGAGTTTGAGGTAATTCGCGATAAAAACGACCACTGCTTTACCGTAGTTCCTATGGAAAACGTGGACCCATTGGGTATTCACACCGGCGAAAGTATCGTGGTATCACCCATTATTTCGTTGACAGACCAGCAAATTAAATTATTGCAAGACATTGCCGTAAAAGTAGTACGTCACATTGGTATTGTGGGCGAATGTAACATTCAATACGCATTCAACGCCGAAACCAACGACTACCGTATCATTGAAATCAACGCTCGTTTAAGCCGTTCTTCGGCTTTGGCATCTAAAGCTTCTGGTTATCCTTTGGCATTTGTGGCTGCTAAATTGGCGTTGGGTTATTCGTTAGACCAAATTGGCGAAATGGGTACACCTAACTCGGCATACGTAGCACCAAAAGTAGATTACATCATTGCTAAAATTCCTCGCTGGGACTTGGGTAAATTTGTAGGCGTTAGCCGCGAAATTGGTTCGGCCATGAAATCCGTAGGCGAAATTATGTCTATCGGTAAATCGTTCGAAGAAATTATGCAAAAAGGCCTTCGTATGATTGGTCAAGGCATGCACGGTTTTGTAGGTAACAACGGCGTTAAATTTGATGATTTGGATTACGCCCTTTCGCATCCTACCGATATGCGTATCTTTGCCATTGCGCAAGCCTTTGAAAATGGCTATACCGTAGAACAAATTGAAAAACTTACCAAAATAGACCCTTGGTTCTTAACCGGTCTTGAAAATATTTACAAATACACTTTGGTATTGTCTTCTTACAATAAAATTGAAGACCTTCCAGCAGACGTAATCAAAGAAGCAAAACGTTTGGGCTTCTCCGATTTCCAAATTGCTCGTTACGTAGAAAATCCTCAAGGTAACATGGAGGCCGAAATGTTGCGCGTACGCAAACACCGTTTGGCGTTAGGTATTAAACCAAGCGTTTGCCGCATCAATACCATTGCATCAGAACATCCAGAACTTACTAACTACCTATACATGACCTACGGTACCGACCAAAACTACACACCTGCCAATACAGGCAAAGAAGCCATTGTGGTGTTGGGTTCTGGTGCTTACCGCATTGGTTCGTCGGTAGAATTTGACTGGTGTAGCGTAAATGCAGTACAAACCGCTCGCAAGTTGGGTTATCAATCGGTTATGATTAACTACAACCCCGAAACCGTATCTACAGACTATGATATGTGCGACCGCTTGTACTTTGACGAGCTTTCTTTTGAACGCGTTATGGACGTATTGAACTTGGAAACTCCCAAAGGTGTAATCATCTCAATGGGTGGTCAAATTCCAAACAACTTGGCCATGAAGTTAGATCGTCAAAACGTGCCTATCTTGGGTACTAAAGCACAAAACATAGACCGTGCCGAAGACCGTCACAAATTCTCGGCTATGTTGGATAGCATGGGCATTGACCAACCACGTTGGAGAGAGCTAACCAGCTTTGAAGACATTGATCAATTTATAGAAGAAGTAGGTTATCCTGTACTTATCCGTCCTTCTTACGTACTTTCTGGTGCTGCCATGAACGTATGCTACGACCACGAACAAGTACACAACTTCTTGAGCATGGCTGCCAATGTGTCTAAAGAGCACCCTGTGGTTGTTTCGCAATTCTTGCAAAACGCCAAAGAAATTGAATTTGACGCAGTAGCCAAAAACGGCGAGGTGGTAGAATATGCTATCTCTGAACACGTAGAATTTGCAGGTGTACACTCTGGCGACGCTACCTTGGTGTTCCCTGCACAAAACATCTACTTTGAAACCATGCGTCGTATTAAAAAGGTATCGAAACAAATTGCAAAAGCCTTGCAAATTACCGGTCCTTTCAATATCCAATACTTGGCTAAAAACAACGACATTAAAGTAATTGAATGTAACTTGCGTGCATCGCGTTCGTTCCCATTTGTTTCTAAAGTGCTAAACCGCAACTTTATCGAAACAGCTACCCGTATCATGTTGGATGCTCCTTATACCAAACCAGATTCTTCTGTGTTTGACATTGAACGCATTGGCGTAAAGGCTTCGCAATTCTCGTTTGCTCGTTTGCACAAAGCAGACCCAATCTTGGGTGTTGACATGGCTTCTACCGGTGAGGTAGGTTGCATTGGCGACGACTTTAACGAAGCACTTTTAAGCTCGCTTATTGCTGTAGGTTGCACCATTCCTAAAAAGAACATTATGGTATCATCTGGCGATAGCAAATCGAAAGTAGATTTGTTGGAACCATGCAAAGAGCTAAAAGCAAAAGGTTATACCATCTTTGCTACAGAAGGTACACAAAAATTCTTGGTAGAAAATGGGGTAGAGGCTACCGTGGTAGGTTGGCCAGACGATAACAACAGCGAGTTGAAAATTACCGAAATGATGGCGGGTAAACAATTTGACTTGGTTATCAACATTCCTAAAAACCACACACGCCGCGAGCTAACCAATGGGTACAAAATTCGCCGTGCAGCCATAGATCACAACATTCCATTGCTTACCAATGCACGTTTGGCGTCGGCATTTATCCACGCCTTCTGCACCATAGACGAAACCCAAATTCCAATTAAAGATTGGGCTTCTTACAAAGTGGACGAAGCATAAAGCATAGATAAAACCTATGAAAAAAGGGGCATAAATGTGAAATTTGTGCCCCTTTTTATGTTAAAATGCTATTTTTATAGCAGAAAACGTTTGAAAGAAAAAAAAAGTTCCTATCTTTGTAATGGGAATGTAGCATACATACTGTAGCTGCATTTTACGTGGCAAATTAATCTTATAAAATAAAAAGTATGAAAAAATTGTACATGTTGGCGTTGGCTTTGTTGGCAAACAGCTTTGTATGGTTTGCAAATGCTGGCGAGCTAACCGTCTCGCCTCAAAAACCAACCGCGCTTAAACCAATTGAGTTAGTTTACACCCCTGCGGCTAATGAACAATGGGCATTGTCGGAAGATGTGTTTATTTATGTTTGTTTGGAAATGGACCAAAACGGTGAGTGGGTAAAAGAAAAAGCCGAATGGTCTAAATGTAATTTACCAAACTTTAAATGGGTAAAAAAATCAGGCAAATTGTCTTACACCATTTCTAACTTAAAATCTTATTTCAACTTAACAGACACAGAAGTTCCTCACGTAACCGGTATGTTTGTTATCTTGAAAAACGAAAAATACCAAACTGCAGACAAATACATTGCTATCCGCTCTGAACACGGCTTGGACGAAGATTTTGACGGAACCGTTAAATTCCGCGTACAAGTACCTGTTGGAACACGCGAGGTTTATGTAGCCGGTACCTTTGGTAAAGAAGGCGATCCTCTATACTGGAAACACGCAGACGCTAAATTGGCACTTAAAAAAGTGGATAACAACCACTTTGAAGGTGTTTTGACCAACGTTCCTGCTAACTTGCACTACTTGTATGTATGGGGTCCTCGTACCGACCAAGCCGAATTCCGTTTGGGACACCGTCCTTTGGGCGCACGTAGCCAAGTAAACGACATTGTAGATTACTGGGGTGATATGACCTTGAACGTAACCGTACCAAGCGGTACTCCAGAAGTTTACGTAGCCGGTAACTTTAGCAACTGGACCTTTATTGCCATGATTGACGCTGGTAACGATACCTGGACTTATCACGTACCTCCTACAGCGTTGGATAAATCGGGCGTAATTGAATACAAATATTACACCAAAGACCAAAAAGAAGCCGTAGAAAAAGGTGGTAAAACACGCAAAGTTAATTTTGTTGGCTTTACTACTCAGTACGACGAAATTAAATCTTGGTAATAATTAGAGCGTGTATTTAAGGACAATGGTGTTCTTAAATACACGTTTATCCATAAAATAAAAGAAAACAATTTATTCACTTATTTATTAACTTTTAAATTTTATTATTATGAAAAAACTTTTACTTTTTGTAGCAGGCTTGATGCTTGCAATGAGTGCAAGTGCTGAATGGTATGTTGCAGGCAATGGTGCAGCTGGTAATCCATGGTGTGATGGAAAATCATGGGAAGCAGCAGGTTCTTTGATGGTTGATAATACCATTACTTTTAAAGATGTTCCAGCTGGAACATACGAATTTAAAGTAACCAGTGGAAACTGGAAGAACGATCAAAATCCAGATGCAATCAACTTGAATGTTTACGATGTTGATAGCGAAAATAGTACACCTGGATACGAAGGCGAAGATAATATTAAATTTACAATTGCTTCAACCGCAGATATCACTATCTCAGTTAGCGCAGAAAACAAAATTACTGTAAAATCTACCGTTTCTTTTGGAAGTGTAGTAGTTACGTCTTGGACTATTGCTGGTGTAGCAGACTTAATGGGTGAGGGTTGGAACCCTGCGTCAGATGCTAATGTAATGACCGAAATATCTGCTGGTGTTTTCGAATTGGTTAAAAAAGAAGTTGTATTGGCAGCTGCTAGCTATGATTATAAAGCATGTGCAAACAAAGCCTGGAGTATTAAAGAAATCCCTTCATCTGGTAACCAAACATTAGTTATTGATGCTGATGGTACATACGATGTTACCTTTACATTGTATGCAGGTCAAATGACTCTTGAAGCTGTGGCTACTCCTTCTACTTCAACTGGTATCGAAGACATCGCTGCTGACGACGAAGTTGTTGCTGCATTCGACATCACCGGCAAACCAGTTGCTGCAGACGCAAAAGGTATCGTAATTTTGCAATACAAATCTGGCAAAGCTGCTAAAGTAATCAACTACTAATATGTAGTAGGCTTTAAATAATTGCCTCATCCTAATATCGGTCCCTGTTCTTTCCCTGATTTTGAGGGGAAGACGGGATCGATTTTTTTTGTGCCCATGCTGTTGTAAACCTTGCAGTCCCTGAGCTTGTCGACGTGTTGTTGACCGAAGGGAAAAAGGGCCAATGTTAATTGATATAATTTATTTATATCCTGCCATTGTTCTTGGTTGTACTCGTCGCCGTGTGGGGATATTGCGTTTTGGACCCTATAGAAGGGTAGTGGTTTAGTCTTTGAAATGTTAAAAATAACCGTGATGTAATAACTTTGTAACAAACGATTGCAAGAAATTCAAAAACTTTATTAAATTTGTAAAATCGAAAATCATATTCGTTTAACCTTTAAAATTTAATGCTTATGAAAAAGTTATTTACTTACTTAATGCTGATGGTAGGTATGTTGCTTCCAATGGCAGTAAATGCTGCAGACTTGAAAGCAGACCTTACCATTTATTATGACGTGTCTGACTTTGGAGATTTCTCAGGAAATAAACTTCAAGTAATGATAGGTCATGATACTTACTCTACTACATACGAAATGAAAGCAGTAGAAGGGTATGACAATCTTTACAGTGTTAACATCGGTGATGTTAATAATGGAGACAGCTGGGGTGGAGCTACTCAACTTGGTTTTATGGCTGCTGGTTCTGTTTGGGGCGGTGAGTCTAATGGTGCAAAAAGTCAGCCCAAAGAACGTATTAAATGGGCTGATGTTAAAACAGGTGTTTATGACATTACCAAAGACCTTTCTGGTAATGTCTTGTTTACCGGTAAAGCTACGTTGTCACTTACAGAAAACTACACACTTCCTGCAAAAACTCCTGTAATCACCGTAGGTGCTACTCCAGAGTTTGCTACTACTACAGTGGGCGAAACTGCTACAGCAACGCTAAGCTACGAATTAAAAAATGCGGATAAAGCAGAGGTTACAGTAGATAATAATCTATTTAGCGTAGTTGACAATGCCGGTACTATTACCATTACCTTTACTCCACAAGAAGCAGGTGATTTTACCGCCACCATTACCATTGCAGCAGGTGACGTAAAAGAAACCGTTGCTATTTCGGCCAAAGCAGCTGCTGCAGAAGCTCCAAAAGTACCAGAAATTTTAAATGTTACTGGTCCTGTATTTGAAACCACTACCGTAGGTAAATTTTCTACAGCAACCGTTACTTATCAGGTAGAAAATTACGATGAAACTCCATCCGTTATTGTGTCTGGCGAAGGTTTTGTAATAGCAGGTGAAGAAGAAGGTGCCGTAACTATTATGTTTGAACCACAAGCAGCTGGCGAATTTACTGGTTCATTAACCATTAAAGCAGGCGAAACAGAAAGAGTAGTTCCATTTACTGCAACTGCTGTAGAGCCAACTCCCGTTGTAACCATTAAAGTGGCT
>JAFOWX010000046.1 GCA_017391905.1 Paludibacteraceae bacterium
ACAACAAAAAAGGCCTCACCATTGGTGAAGCCTTTTTTGTTACAAGCACCGAATTATTTACGGATGCCTAGTTCTTTGATGATAGCACGGTAACGTTCGATGTCACGTTCTTTTAGGTAATCTAACAAACGACGACGTTTACCTACTAATTGCACCAAAGCACGTTTTGTGCTATAATCTTTGTGATTTGACTTAACATGTTCAGTCAAATGGGCGATACGGGTGGAAAATAATGCTATCTGGCTTTCAGGTGAACCAGTGTCAGTATTAGACTTTCCGTATTTCCCAAAGATTTCCGCTTTTTGTTCTTTTGATAAATACATATAAAATTGAATTAAAGGAGCGCAAAAGTACACACTTTTTTTTATATACCCAACCTTTTTGGCAAAAAAGTGCAGAAAATTAAGGATTTACCACCCTAACCGGTGTTCCGTTAAAGTATTGAAGCACGTTTTGAAGCGCCATTGCTGCCATTTGATTGCGCGTTTCGCGGGTGGCTGTACCTATGTGCGGTACTAATACCACATTGGACAGCGACCGCAATGGTTGGGAAACGGAAGGTTCAAATTCGTACACGTCTAACGCTGCTCCGGCAATTTTTTCTTGTTGCAAGGCTTGGATAAGTGCCTCCTCGTGCAAAACGGCACCGCGCGCTGTATTGATAAGGTAAGCAGTGGGTTTACACAAATCCAATTCTTCTTTGCCTATTAAACGATGGGTTTTAGGAGTTAAAGGGGTGTGCAGGCTGATAAAATCAGACATTTGCATCAATTGTTGAAGCGAAACGTATGTTGCTTGGTATTCTTTTTCGATGTGCTCCGATTTACGGGTTTTGCTGTAATAAACAATGCGCATGCCCATGGAAAGTGCCCTGCGTGCTACCGCCTGTCCTATTCGGCCAAAACCTACTATACCTAACGTTTTTCCATGAATGGATGTGCCTATGTTTTCCAATACACCCCATTTTTCTTGGGCTTGCTGCATAGCAAGGTGCGAGCGTGTAATGCCACGTGCTAAATCCAATAGCAGGGCTATGGTAAGTTCGGCGGTAGGTTCGGTTACCACATCGGGGGTATTGCACACGGTTATTCCCAAACGAGAGGCTTCTTCTACGTCGATGTTGTTATAGCCTACCCCTACGTTTGACACTACCTGAAGGTTTTTGGCTTGTTGCAACAGCGAAGCGGGGACAGGGGTGTTGAACATGGAAATAAGGGCGTGGCATTGGGGAATGAGTTGTTCCAATTGTTCCGATGAAAAGGCGCCTTTTTCGGGTTTTATGAGGTGGACTTGTTCTACGCCAGGCCCTTTAATATCTTTGGCTTCGCCTCGGCTTAGTTCAAGCAAGCTTGACTCAGCGCTCGACTTGCGCAAAGATTCGACAGGCTCAGGGACCGGTTGGGACTCAGGGACCGGTTGGGAAAATGATTCGGGAAATAGGGCGTGCGCAACTAAGATTTTTTTCATGGTATGGATATGGGTTAAGCGGCAATGTGCCGTTAAAATGATTTGCGTAAACGAGCTACGGGCAAACCTAACTGTTCGCGGTATTTTGCCACGGTACGGCGAGCAATGGGATACCCTTTTGCCTGCAACAACTCGCAAAGTTTTTCGTCGGGAAGGGGGTGTTTTTTATCTTCGCCGTCTATTAACTCTTTGAGCAGGGCTTTGATTTCGCGCGTGGAAACTTCTTCGCCGGCATCGGTTATCATGCCTTCGGAGAAAAAGTATTTTAGGGGGAAAATACCAAAGTTGGTTTGGATGTATTTGTTGCCTACGGCGCGCGAAACGGTGGATATTTCGCAATTTGATTTGGCGGCTACCTCTTTCATGGTAAGGGGTTTAAGCAAGGTTTCGTCGCCTTCTTGAAAAAAATCTTTTTGAAACGACACAATGGCTCCCATAATGGTAAGCAAGGTGCTTTCGCGTTGCCTTACTGCATCGATAAACGATTTTGCTCTATCTAATTTTTGTTTGGCAAACTGTACCGCGGCTTTGCGCTCGGGGGTACGGTTGGCTGCATTGCCCGAATAATCTTGAAAAAGCTGTACGTAACTGGCTCCTACACGCAATGGCGGGATGGTTTGGTTGTTCAATTCCAATTGTTGCGTATCGCTGTCGTAAATAAAATCGGGGGTTACGGCGTTTGTTTTTTCAAACAAAGACGTACTATACCCGCTACTGGGGCGTGGGGTTAAGTGGGTGATTTCTTGAATTGCCTCGCGCATTTCTTGGTCTGACAGCCCCAATTGTGCTTGGGCTTTGTCGTAATGGCGGTTGGTAAACAGCTCGTAACATTCCTCTAAGATGCGCATGGCGTTATCTACCGAGGGAGTAAAGGTTTTTCTTTCCAATTGCAACATCAAACACTCGTTAAGGGTACGAGCGGCTATGCCTGCCGGATCGAGGCTTTGCACATCGGTAAGGGCCTCAAACATATCGGTTTCTGTTACCAACGTGTCGTATTGCAGATTGTAATCGATGGTGAGTAGGCGCACTTCGCGTTCTAAATAGCCTTTTTCGTCGAGGTTGCCAATGATGTACTCGCCCATACGTATGCGTTCTTCCGATAAATCGAGCATGCGCAATTGTTGGGTTAAGTAGTCCGAGAGGTTGGGTTCTTCGGAGTAATTATTGTACATAAAATTGGTAGCCGTATCGCTGTTTGCACCCAACGAGGGATAGGTATCGGGCAAATCATCGTCGGCGGTATAGGCATCTAAATCGAGTAGGTCTGATTGGCTATTTTGCCCCATTTCATCGGACATTTGGGCATCGTCCATGGTTTCGGCCGAGAGCAACGAATTATCTATGCCTTCTTCTAAAGCCGGATTGTCTTCCAACTCGTGTTGGATCTTGTTTTCGAGCTCTAAAAGGGGACATTCCAACAAACTTACCACCAATAGCTGTTGGGGCGATAAAGTTTGTTTTAATTGTTGCTGTAAAACCTGTTTTTGGGACACGTATGTGATTTTGTTTGGACAAATGTACAAAAAAAGTTGTATTTTTGGCTTTTGAATGATTGCTTTTTTACAACATAGCAGACGGTGTGTATTGTGTCTAACTTGGTGGTTGGGCATGAGTAGCGTGCTATGGGCTTTTGATCCAACTAGTTACATGCAGATTAGAGGCCTGTTAAGTAGTGGCAACGTGCAAGAAAGCATTGTGCAAACCCAAAAACAAATAAAGAAGGACAAAAACGAGGCGCAATGGTATTGGCTGTTGGACGATATTTACACGGCACAAAACAATACGGACGCACGCATTAGTACATTGGAGGGGGCCTTAAAGGTAAAGAAACTGACCGAAAGAACTGCTACCACCTTGCGTTTGGGCAATGCGTATTTTGACAAGGGGCAATACAACAAGGCCGGCGCCGTTTACGCTTCTATAGAGGGCTGGAAGGGCAAGAATCGTGCTTTAAAAGCGTGCATGGTAGCCGATAGCTTGCGCAACAACCCGGTATGCGTGGAGCGTGTAAGTTTGGGCGACAACATCAACACGCCTTTTGACAACATTTGGCCCAGCATTACTGCCGACGGCAAGTATTTTTGCAGCACCGTGGTGGAAGGAAAACGCGGTTTTGTGGGCAATACCATGCTTTTGCGTGAGAATATTTACGTTAGTAGCAAGCAAGGGGGCATTTGGCAACCTGTGAAGGCTTTGCCATCGCCTATCAACACCGAAAATAACGAGGGGTCGCCTCGTTTTTCGGCCGATGGCAACTATTTGTTTTTTGTACGTTGTGGTGAGCATGGTGGCATGGGCAGTTGCGATATTTATTACTGCGTAAAGAAGCAAGGAAAATGGAGTAAACCTATATTGGCTCCAGCTCCGCTTAACAGCAAGTATTGGGAGAGTACGCCTTGCCTTAGCACCGACGGAAAAACCTTGTACTTTTCCAGCAATAGACCCGATGGAATGGGCAAAAAAGACATCTGGTGTTGCCAAGTAACCAAGCTGTTAGACGGCAAATTGCAATTTGACACACCCCAAAATTTAGGCAGTAGCATAAACACGCCATTAGACGAAATTGCCCCCTTTATTCATGCCAACGACAGCACACTTTATTTTTCGAGCAACGGACATTTGGGCATGGGTGGATTGGATATTTTTTGTAGCAACCGAAACAAGCCGAATACGTGGAGTACGCCACAAAACATGGGCTATCCCATAAATACACACAGCGACGAAATGGGTTGGATAGTTAGCCCAGACGGCAGTACTGCATACATGGCAGCAGACAGCAGTTTAACGCAGGTTTCGCACAAGATTATCTACCAAATAGCCCTTTCCGAAGCGTTAAGACCAAAAGCAGCCACGCCTTTGCAAATGCTTTGTGTGCAAGATACCATTCATTTACACCACATTTATTTTGATTTTAATCAGGCTGCCATAAAGGCACAATCGGAACAAGAGCTAAGGCTATTGGTGGAGTTGATAAAGACGCACCCCGAAAAGCAATACACCATTACAGGGCATACCGACAACATTGGCAACGAAGCATACAACGTAACTTTGTCTAAAAAACGTGCCGAAAGCGTGGTACATTACCTTGTACAGCAGGGCATTAACCCCAATATACTACACAGCAAGGGCATGGGTAGCCAACAGCCTATAGAAAGCAACGACACCGAATGGGGACGTGCGCAAAACAGACGCATTGAGGTAAGCGTTTGGTAAGTACTACTGAAAAGACAGGTATGGGGCTATTTTCTGCAAAAAAGCTTCGGTTACATCTTTATCCAACACAATATCATGCAGGGAGTTATACCTGACGTGGGGTCTTGCCTGCCTGTTTTCGACCAACGATTTGGCTTGAAAATACCGAATATATGGATGGCGTTTTAACTGCTGTATGGTGGCTGTATTTAGGGGTATTTTGGTAATAAGCGTGGTATCTACGTGCAGTTGATGTTGAATGTTTTGAAAGGTTTGCGGGGGGAAATGATACACTTCCAAGAGTTGCTCTTTGCGATAAAACCCACCTAACTTGTTACGGTAATTGACAATCATGTTGGCAAAACCGCTACCTATGCCTTGTAGTTGTTTGAGTTGGGTGGTATCGGCAGTATTGAGTTCTACGGGGTTGATTATGTTTGCTGTTTTGATAGGTGAATGGCTGTTGTAAAGCGTTGGATCCGCCTTGTACTGCGCCAATACCATGCGAGCGGTGAATAACACAGCCACTAAACCAATGAGCAGAAGCGTTCCACGTTTTTCGCTCTGCGTAACGAAAAAGAATTTGTACCAATGCATAAAGAATTAAGAATAGATGGTTTATGATTTAAAGTTGGGCCCTGATTTTACCACAGAGCCCAACTTTTGTTATAGCATGCCTTAGCCTAATATCGAATACAAGAACACGGCAAAAATGCAGGTAGGCACAATGACGCGAAGCATAAAAATGTATCCTTTGATGATTAGGTGTGCTTTGGGGTGCTTGATGCGCAATTCGGCAGCAATGATGCGTTTATCCAAATACCAACCTACAAAGATAGAGATAAAGAATCCGCCCACAGGCAACAGGATAGACGCTGTAAAGAAGTCTAACAAATCAAAGATGGTTTTGCCAAACAACGTAATGTGAGAAAGTTCGCCAAACGAAAGCGATGCAAACACCGCCAATACCATAACCAAAAAGGTTACCAAATAGGCTGATTTTCTACGATTTAACGATGAATTTTCGTGTAAATATGCGGTTACAACCTCGTGCAAAGAAATTAGCGAAGTAATAGCGGCAATGAATAGCAATGCGTAGAACAAAATGCCCCATAGTGTGCCTACAGGCATTTGTTGGAATACATTGGGCAATACCTTAAATACCAAGCTGGGGCCTTGTTCGGGCTGCATGCCAAACGAGAACACGGCCGGGAAAATAATCATGGCCGACAAAACGGCTACCATGGCATCGATAGATACTACTTGCGCTGCTGTTTTAGGCAATTTGACGTCTTTTTTAAAGTAAGACGAATAGGTAATTAAGCAACCCATGCCCAAGCTAAGCGAGAAGAAGGTTTGACCAATGGCAATTAAAATGGCCACGGGTTTGAGTTCGGAAAAATTAGGGGTAAACAAATACAACATACCTTCTTTGGCTGCCGGCAAGAAGAAGGAGTGCCCAACCATGATTAAGATAATGATAAAGAAGGTGGGCATAAGCACATTAGAGGCTTTTTCGATACCACCACTAACACCACGTGCTACCACAAAAGTTGACACCAACATGGCAATGAGTGTCCAAATAAGTGGTAAGAAGGGGTGTGCGGCAAATTGGTTGAACATTTCGCCGTATTGTTCGGTGGTCAGGCCGGAAAGGTTGCCAAGGCAGGCTTGCACCAAGTATTCCAAGGTCCATCCTACTACCACGGCATAGTAACCCATGATTAAGAAACCGGCCAATACACCGCTGTAGCCTATCCAGTGCCATTTGGTACCGGGGGCTATTTTCTTAAAGGAGTCCACTGCGTTGGCGTGTGAGTGACGACCTATGATAAATTCGGCTATTACGCCGGGAATACCTAATAATAATAGCGCACCAACATACACTAACAAGAATGCGCCACCGCCGTTGTCACCTACCACGTAAGGGAAACGCCATACATTACCTAACCCTACTGCAGTTCCCACAGTAGCCAATATAACGCCTATTTTAGACGAAAAATTTCCTCTGTTTTCTGTTGCCATGTTATAATTTTGTATTTTAAACCGCAAATATAGCACAAAAGTAAATTAAAGTGCAAATAAAAGTTTTACTTTGAATGTTAAGAGCGAAAAAGATTAGAAGGGTGGCAATTGCACCCAATTTTGCAAAAAAATTCATAAAATATGCGTGTAGAATGGAATTTATTGTATAATTTTGCAGGAATTTGGAATATTTATTCATGTCGTATGCATCATGAAAAATAAAAGCAATAGATTACACGTTATTAAAGAGCTGGTTGCAAAGCATTTTATTAGCAATCAGGACGATTTGTTATTGCGTTTAAAGGAGAAAGGATTTTTGCTTACACAGGCAACGCTTTCGCGCGATTTGAAACTCCTTAAAATAACCAAAATGCCCAATGACATGGGCGAATATTACTATACCCTGCCACACGCTATGTACAATACCAACAAACACAGCGAGGCGCACCTTATTGGTAGCAACTCGTTGGAGTTTTCGGGCAACATGGCTGTGCTAAAAACCCGATCGGGTTATGCCGGTGGTATTGCTGCCGAAATTGACAACAATGCATCGGAAGCCATATTGGGTACCATTGCCGGCGACGACACCATACTAATTATACCGCGCGAGGGGTATAGCCGCGAAGAAATTACACAGCTTTTATCGGCTGTTATCGAAAAATTGTAGAAATTTGTAATTGCATAGAAGAAATGAAACCCGAGGACGTTAAAATCATTATTGCCGACGAAAGCCACATTGCTTACGTTGATACGATTTTATCTACCATCGAAGCTGCCGCCAAGGTGCGTGGCACCGGTATTGCAAAACGTGATCCGGAATACGTAAAAACAAAAATTCGCGAAGGCAAGGCCGTTATTGCTTTGTATGGCGAAGAGTTTGCCGGATTTAGTTACATAGAAACATGGGGTAATAAAGAGTATGTTACCACATCGGGGCTTATTGTACCCGAAAAATTTAGGGGGCTTGGATTGGCAAGACGCATTAAGCATCAAACGTTTAGCTTGGCACGCAAACGCTGGCCCGAAGCAAAAATATTTAGTTTGACTTCTGGTGCTGCGGTGATGAAACTAAACACAGCGTTGGGATACCTGCCTGTTACTTTTGCCGACTTAACCGACGACGAAGATTTTTGGAAAGGTTGCAAGGGTTGTGTAAACTACGATGTGCTTAAACGTACCGACAGGCGTTATTGCATTTGCACCGGCATGCTTTTTGACCCCAAACAAAAAATGTGTACCGACGCGGCAAAACGCGAACTAAAAAGCGATGAGAAAAAAAGTTTTTGGAAAAAACTTTTTTCAATTTGGAGTTAGGAATTTTTGTGCAAACCGAGAGCAGAGTCAAACTTGTTTGAACTATGCCAAGGTGCAGCCGAAAATCATGAGCGAAGCGAATAATTAGGAATTAAAAACAACACCATAGGGGTGAATCTTTATTACGAAATAATTAAAACAATAATAATATGGAAAAGAAAAAAGTTGTAGTGGCATTTAGCGGTGGTTTGGATACCTCGTACACCGTTATGTATTTGGCCAAAGAAAAAGGATATGAAGTGTATGCTGCTTGTGCTAACACAGGTGGTTTTAGTGCAGAACAACTAAAACAAAACGAAGAAAATGCCTATAAATTGGGTGCTAAAGAATACGTTACTTTAGATGTTACACGCGAATATTACGACAAAAGTATTCGTTACATGATTTACGGCAACGTGTTGCGTAACAACTGCTACCCTATTTCGGTTTCGTCCGAACGTATTTTCCAAGCCATGGCTATTGCTCGTTATGCCAACGAAATTGGCGCTTCGGCTATTGCTCACGGTTCTACCGGTGCCGGTAACGACCAAATTCGTTTTGACATGACCTTTTTGGTAATGGCTCCCGGTGTGGAAATTATTACCCTAACGCGCGACGGAAACTTAACGCGTCAAGAAGAAGTGGATTACCTAAATAAAAACGGTTACTTTGCCGACTTTACTAAATTAAAATATTCTTACAACGTAGGTTTGTGGGGCACTTCTATTTGTGGTGGCGAAATTTTGGATTCAACCCAAGGTTTGCCCGAATGTGCTTACCTAAAACACGCCACTAAAGAAGGTCCTGAATTGCTAAAATTGGGCTTTGAAAAAGGTGAACTAAAATCTGTAAATGGCACTACCTATCAAGACCCTATTGAAGCCATTCAAAAAGTAGAAGAAATTGGTGCTGCATACGGCATTGGTCGTGACTGCCACGTAGGCGACACCATTATTGGTATTAAAGGACGTGTTGGTTTTGAAGCGGCTGCGCCTATGTTGATTATTGGTGCTCACCGTTTCTTGGAAAAATACACCTTGAGCAAATGGCAACAATATTGGAAAGACCAAGTGTCTAACTGGTATGGCATGTTCTTGCACGAAAGCCAATACTTAGAACCTGTTATGCCCGATATGGAAGCCATGTTGGAAAGCAGCCAACGCAACGTAACCGGCGAAGTTACTTTGGAATTGCGTCCGCTTATGTTCCAAACCATTGGTGTTGACTCTCCTAACGATTTGGTTAAAAACAAATTGGGCGAATACGGCGAAACCGCCAAAGCATGGAGCTCTGAAGATGCCAAAGGATTTATTAAAGTTTCTTCTACCGCACTACGTGCATACTATTTGGCGCACCCTGAAGAAAGAAAATAGTTAGAAATTAATTCGGGCCCTTGAATATTTCTTTTGCGACTCGGCATAATCAATGCAAGCATTGCTTCTGCTCTCGCTGCTCAAGAAACTCGACAAGCTCAGGGACCGATTAAACAAACAAATCAATATGATAAAAGTAGGAGTAGTGGGTGGCGCTGGTTATACTGCCGGCGAATTATTACGCATTTTGCTTAATCACCCAGAAGTAACCATTACCTTTGTAAACAGCAGCAGCAACGCTGGTAACAAACTATACGACGTACACGAAGGTTTGTACGGAGAAACCGACATGACTTTTACAGACATGTTGCCTTTGGACGAAATTGACGTATTGTTTATTTGTTCGGGACACGGCGATAGCAAGAAGTTTTTGGAAGCCAACGACGTGCCTGAAAATGTAAAAATCATTGACCTTTCGCAAGATTTTCGCGATGAATCCAATGGTTTTGTGTATGGTTTGCCCGAGCTAAACAAAGAGCGCATTATGAGTGCAACCAAAATTGCTAACCCAGGCTGTTTTGCTACCGGCATTCAGTTGGGCTTGCTTCCTTTGGCTGCCAATGGCTTGCTAAAAGGCGAAGTACACACCAACGGTATTACTGGTTCCACAGGGGCTGGTGTTAAACCAGGTCCAACCTCGCACTTTAGCTGGCGTAACAACAATATTTCGGTGTACAAGGCATTTAACCACCAACACTTGAAAGAAATTAACCAATCGCTAAAACAATTGCAACCAGACTTTGACCACGCCATTAACTTTATCCCTGTAAGAGGAAACTTTTCGCGCGGTATTTTTGTAAGCAGCTACGTGGATTGCGATTTGGAACTAAGCGAATTGCGTAAATTGTATGCAGACTTTTACCAAGATGCGGCATTTACCTTTATGATAGAAGCAAACCCCGATTTAAAACAAGTGGTTAACACCAATAAAGTGCTTATTCACTTGGAAAAACACGGCAACAAATTGCTTATTTTATCGGTAATTGACAACCTATTGAAAGGAGCATCCGGCCAAGCTGTTCAAAACATGAACCTTATTTGTGGTTTGCCCGAAAACATGGGCTTACAGCTAAAAAGCAGTGCATTTTAACCCATTTAATGCAGTAGATTTATGAAATTATTTGATGTATATCCCCTTTTCCCCATTGAAATAGTACAAGGAAAAGGTTGCCATGTGTACGACAAAGAAGGTACCGAATACCTTGATTTGTACGGTGGTCATGCCGTTATTTCGGTAGGACACGCACACCCCACCTACGTTAAAGCCATTTCGGAACAAGTAGCCAAATTGGGTTTTTACTCTAACTCGGTGGTAAATAGTTTACAAGTAGCATTGGCCGAAAAATTGGGCAAAGCATCGGGCTACGAAGATTACGCCTTGTTTTTGGTTAACTCGGGCGCAGAAGCCAACGAAAATGCCTTAAAATTGGCTTCGTTCCACAACGGAAAAAACAAAGTATTGTCGTTTAAACAATCGTTTCACGGACGTACTTCGGCTGCTGTAAAGGTAACCGATATTCCTAAATACGTTGCTCCTATTAACGATGGATTGGATGTTACTTTTGTAGCGCTTAACGATATTGATACCGTACGCAAGGAGTTGGCAACAGGAGCTTATTCGAGCGTAATTATAGAAGGTATTCAGGGTATTGGCGGTATTCAGGTGCCAAATACAGAATTTATGAGTGAGTTGCGTCAAGTTTGTACCGAAACAGAAACCGTGTTGATTTTGGACGAAATTCAATCTGGTTATGGCCGTAGCGGTAAATTCTTTGCGCACCAATATTATGGCATTAAGCCCGATATTATTACCGTAGCCAAAGGTATTTGCAACGGTTTCCCCATGTCGGGTATGTTGATTAGCCCCATGTTTACCCCTGTTTACGGACAATTGGGTACTACTTTTGGCGGCAACCACTTGGGTTGTGCTGCCGCTTTGGCCGTTTTGGATATTATGGAGCAAGAAAACTTGGTGGAAAATGCGGCAAAAGTAGGTGCTTACCTATTGGAAGAATTGAAAAAAATAAACGGCATTAAAGAGGTAAGAGGCAATGGTTTGATGATTGGCATGGAATTTGAAGAGCCTATTAAGGAAATTAGAACCAAATTGTTGTTTGAACAAAAGGTATTTACCGGGGTTGCCGGCACACATACCATTCGTTTGTTGCCTCCTTTGTGCTTGAGCATGGAACAAGCTGCCGATTTTATTGAACGATTAAAAAAATGTATTTAATTTTGCAAGATATGAAAAAGATAGCCATTATTGGAGCTGGTAATATGGGCGGTGCTATTGCTCGTGGGTTGACCCAAAGCAATATGATTGCACAAATTACTGTAAGCGACATTAACCAAGATATCTTAAATAGTTTGGCAGGGTTTAGCCAATCTATTAAGACTGTTTCTAACAATGCAGAGGCGGTAAAAGATGCCGATATTGTAGTGTTAGCCGTAAAACCTTGGTTGGTAAAAGACATTGTAGCTGGCATTAAAGATAGCATGGATTACAGCAAGCAAATGTTTATTTCCATTGCTGCCGGCGTATCGTTGGACGATTTGTGCGCTTTGCTGGACAAAAACGGACAGCTACCTACTTTGTTTAGGCTTATTCCCAATACGGCTATTGACGTATTACAAAGTGTCAATACCATTGCGGCTCATAGCAACGCAAGCAACGAGGAAAAAGAATTGGTTTGTACCCTATTTAATGGCATGGGCAAAACATTTTTGGTTCCAGAAAACCAACTAAACGCGCTTATGTCGCTTTCCAGCTGTGGCATCGCCTACGCCTTTAGGTATATTAGGGCTGCTGTTGAGGGTGGCGTGGAAATGGGTATTTATCCAAACGTGGCAAAAGAAGTGGTGCTTCAAACCTTGCGCGGTGCTGTTGAATTATTAGAAGCCAATAATTCGCATCCCGAAGTGGAGATTGACAAGGTTACCACCCCTGGCGGCATTACCATTAAGGGCCTAAATGAAATGGAGGCCAACGGCTTTACGAATGCGGTGATTAAAGGATTGAAAGCGAGCCTAATAAAATAGTTAGGAGTTAGGAGTGAGGAGTTAGGAGTTAATAAATTAATAAAATATATTGTTAGAATTATGATGAAGGAAATTGCAGAACGCCTACGTGGTCTTCGTGATTCTATGGATATGAGTGTAGAGGACATGGCTGCACAAACTGGGATTGAAGCTACAACCTACGAAAGCTACGAAACTGGCGAGGTGGATATTCCCATGAACTTTATCTGCCAAGTGGCACAACTATTTAAAGTAGATACCTCGGTTTTGATTTCGGGCGATGAAGCGCATGCGCTAAGCTATTTTGTTACCCGCAAAGGCAGAGGTATTTCTGTGGAACGTAGCAAAGCCTATAAATACCGCGATTTGGCAGGTGGCTTTAAAAATGCTAAAGCTACCCCATTCTTGGTAACGGTAGAACCAAACGACAAGCCCATTCACCTAAATACACACCCCGGTCAAGAGTTTAACTTGATAGAAAAAGGAACGCTATTGCTTGAAATTGACGGCAAAGAGGTTGTATTGGAAGAAGGCGACAGCATCTATTTTGATGCTACCAAGCCTCATGGAATGAAAGCATTAAATAACGAAAAGGCCCGTTTCTTGGCCATTATCTTATAAGACTATGTTAGAACGTTTTGTAGAAAAGACTCAGTTTACTTCGCAAGAAGATTTTGTAAAGAATTTAAAGATTAAAGCACCCCAAAATTTTAACTTTGGGTATGACGTGGTAGATGCTTGGGCGGCAGAAGAGCCCAACAAACGCGCCATTTGCTGGACCAACGATAAAGGAGAACACATTGATTTTAGCTACGCCGATTTAAAGGAAAAAACCGATAAAACCGCGGCTTATTTCCAATCGTTAGGCATTGGCAAAGGCGACATGGTGATGCTTATTTTAAAGCGTAGATACGAGTTTTGGTATTCTATCATTGCGCTTCACAAACTTGGTGCCGTAGTAATTCCTGCTACTCACCTATTAACCGAAAAAGATATTATTTACCGCTGCGAAGCTGCTGATATTAAAGCAATCGTGGCTGTAGGCGAAACGGTAGTGTTAGACCACATTAAAAATGCACTTCCAAAATGTCCTTCTGTGAAGAGTGTTATCTCTGTAGGACCTGAAGTGTACGAAGGATTTGAAGACTTTGCCAAAGGCATAGAAAACGCTCCTGCATTTGTTCGTCCCGAAAACGTAAATACCAACGATGATATTTCCATTATTTACTTTACCTCGGGTACTTCGGGCAACCCCAAAATGGTGGCGCACGACTTTACCTATCCGTTGGGACACATTGTAACCGGTAGCTACTGGCACAACCTACACGAAGAAAGCTTACACTTAACCGTGGCAGATACCGGTTGGGGTAAAGCTGTTTGGGGTAAATTATATGGCCAAATGATTGCAGGTGCATCTATTTTTGTGTACGACCACGAAAAATTCACCCCTGCCGATATGCTAAAAATGATTCAGGAGTACAAAATCACATCATTCTGCGCACCTCCTACCATTTTCCGCTTTATGATTCGCGAAGATTTGACCAAATACGACCTTTCTTCGCTAAAATGGGCTACCATTGCCGGCGAGGCGCTTAACCCAAGCGTGTACCAAGAGTTTTACGAACTAACTGGTATTAAATTGCGCGAAGGCTTTGGCCAAACTGAAACCACCTGTACCGTGCTTACTACTCCATGGATGGAACCAAAACCCGGTTCTATGGGCAAACCAAATCCTGCTTACAACGTGGATATTGTGATGGGCGACGGACGCAGCGCCGAAGTGGGCGAACAAGGTGAGATTATTATTCGCATAGACGAAAACAACAAACCACATGGCTTGTTCTTAGGTTATTACAGAGACGAGGCTCGTACAAAAGAAGCCTACAACAATGGTGTTTACCACACCGGCGACGTGGCTTGGAAAGACGAAGACGGTTATTTCTGGTTTGTGGGTAGAAACGACGATGTGATCAAATCGTCTGGTTACCGCATTGGACCTTTTGAGGTAGAAAGTGCCCTTATGTCGCACGATGCGGTGGTGGAATGTGCTATTACGGCTGTTCCTGACCCTATCCGTGGCCAAGTGGTAAAAGCTACCATTGTGTTGGCGGCTTTGTACAAAGACAAAGCCGGCGACGACTTGATTAAAGAATTGCAAGACTACGTAAAACGTATTACTGCACCTTACAAATACCCACGTATTATTGAATTTGTAGATGAACTACCCAAAACCATTAGTGGTAAAATTCGTCGCGTAGAAATTAGGCAAAAAGACAACCAATAATTTATTTGCAGATGGATGCTAAATTTAAACGTGTTGTTGTAAAAATAGGTAGCAACGTGCTGACACAAGCTGACGGTACGTTGGATACAGCACGCATGGAATCGTTGGTAAACCAAGTGGCTCAACTGCACCAAGCCGGTGTAGAGGTTATTTTGGTTTCGTCCGGTGCGGTAGCTTCGGGCAGAAGCGAAATGAAGCTGCAAAAAAAGTTGGATCCTGTTTCGGCACGCCAACTGTTTTCGGCCGTGGGACAAGCCAAACTGATTAACCGTTATTACGAACTGTTTGCCAAGCACGGCATGGTTTGCGGACAGGTGCTTACCACCAAAGAAAGTTTTGGCACGCGTATTCACTACCTAACCCAAAAGGATTGCATTGGCGTGATGTTGGACAACAAAGTGGTGCCTATTGTGAACGAAAACGACACCATATCTGTTACCGAATTGATGTTTACCGATAACGACGAACTTTCGGGACTATTAGCAACCATGATGCAAGCCGAGGCGCTGATTATTTTGAGTAACATTGACGGTATTTACGACGGAGATCCTAATTTGCCGGAATCCAAAGTGATTACCGAAATTGAACCCAAACGCAACTTGTCCAAATTCATACAAACGGGCAAATCGTCGTTTGGCAGGGGTGGTATGCTTACCAAATGCAACATTGCACGCAAGGTGGCAGAGGAAGGCATTACCGTTATGATTGCCAACGGCAAGCGCGAGGGCATTTTGTTGGATTTGATTGATAAAAACAACCAAATTACGCATACCACGTTTATTGCCAACCAAAAGAAAGCCTCGGGCGTAAAAAAATGGATTGCGCACAGCGAAAGTTTTGCCAAAGGATATGTGGTGCTTAACGAAGGGGCTACAGAAGCTCTATCAAGTAAAGCAAGCTCTGTGCTTCTTGTAGGTATTACAGAAGTAGGTGGCGAGTTTGCCAAAGGCGACATTGTTAAAATCCTAAACCAAGAAAAAGAAGAACTTGGCGTGGGTATTGCGCAATACGAGAGCCAAAAAGCGCGCGAGTGCATGGGCAAAAAAGGCGTCAAACCCTTTATCCACTACGATTATCTGTATTTAGATTAAGACATAGTAGATTTGTATAACGGTACTACCGTAAAAGATAACAGAACTCGCTTACATTCCATATAAACTGTAGGCGAGTTATTTTTTTATTCTCTTCTAACACAATATTTTACCCCCCATACGTTATATAGATAGTTTTTATTAGATAACAAACCATAAATCAGAAATTATGAAAAAAATTATTATTCTGTTGCTTACAGCAATTGTAGCGTCTGCCTGCGCAAATAGAGAGGGCAAGTACAATTACCAAATTCCTGAGGCTTTGATAATGGATGCAGACACGTCAAAAACTATTCCTTCATTTATAAAGGAAATAGGCGAAACAAAACTAGTTTGCTACTTGGTTGATACCTGCAGTAGAAATTATGAGCACAAAGTCTGGTTTGAATTAGATGAAATTGGTAATACAAATGAATGTAGGAACGATGTTTTTGGTGCTAAGCTCTTGGATATAGAAAACGACTCTTTCTCTATAACTCTCCCAGAAATGGTTGGTTCTGCAATGGTAAATTGTTTTATAGACTTTACAGATACCACATATTGTCAGGTTAGGGCGATTATAGAACCTAACAAGGTAAATAGAATCTGGGTAGACTTAACAAAACCACATGGAGAGTTCTATAATATTTATTCAGACAATATTTATAACGCACTAAACAACAAACTAAGTAAGTTTGATGATAATAATAGCTTGAAACCAGAGTGGATTGATTTATACGATATCAACGTTACCAGATATTATGAAGTTGTAGATTCTATAAGTGAATCTTCTGATGCCTATCAATTGGCACAACTAACAAAGATTTGTTGCGAATTTGAGCAAAAAATATGGAAGGATGCACCAGAAGATGCAGCAAATTTTATGGGTGATGATTTTTGCATAGCTGCCTATAAAAAATATCGTAATCAGTGTATAGAAGCTCATAAAAGAGCAGAAGGCGTTTTTGCAGAAGAAACTCCTAATGTGCCAATTGAAGAACTATTTTCTGCTATGATAAAAGAACATAAGGGTAAACCTATTGTTGTAGACTTTTGGGGAACATATTGTGGACCATGTATGATGGATTTAAGAATGTGTGAACCTACAAAAGGGGCAGATACAACATACGTTTATATTTCTTCAAAACAATGGTCTCCACTTTATGAATGGAATAAAACTATCAATAGTGTTAAAGGTTATCATTATTATATACCAAATGAGTGGTTTGATTTAATATTAAAAGCATTTGGTAATAAATTCGGAATGATACCATTCAAATTATATGTGGATGAGGATGGTAATGTATTTACCTATAATGGCAGAGTTCCATTACAAGCAAAATACAAGGAAGAGAATAAACGCCCAGTTTATATCCAAGAAACTCCAAATGTACCTAATGATGGTTTGATTGCAAGTATAGTGGAAAATCATAAAGGTAAACCTATAGTAATAGACCTTTGGGGTGTACATTGTATGCCATGTATGGCGGAAATTGGCTTAAAGGAAAATACAAAAAGTGAAGATATTAACTATGTTTATCTTACTTGTCCTAGATGGTCGCCACGAGAAAAATGGGAAACCACTATCAAAGATATAAGCGGATATCATTACTATGTGTCAGATGAAACGTTCAATTTTATATTAGACAATTATAAAGCCACTGGTATCCCATTTAAACTATACTTCTTAAAAGATGGAGTGTTAGAAAAAACACACATGGGAGCAGAATACTAAAAATCTAAACTATCAAAAACAGCCATGGCGGCCCTGCAAAGAGTCGCCATTTTTTTTGCCCAAAGCCACTTACAAGGCTTTTGAGAGCTATTTTTTAATAGAATTGTAGGATATTTGTAGTGTATTTGTAATAAAATTGCACAAATTTGCTAAAATTGAGCCGATTTGGTTAA
>JAFOWX010000047.1 GCA_017391905.1 Paludibacteraceae bacterium
ACTATATAAATGTAAAGAAATGAAATGTTTTTATCATCCAGATCAAGACGCTGTAGCACAATGCGTAGATTGTCAAAAAGGATTATGCACTGCTTGTGCAAAAAGATATGATATAATTATATGTGAACCATGCAATAAAGCAAGAGCACGTAAGCGAATTTCCTATTATGCAAAACCATTTTACATAACTGCCATATTGTACGTTCTTGTATATTACATATGTGTCAAAAATGCTTTGCCTGCAGATGAAACTTACATGCATGCTTATATGTTTTCCTCCTTATTTATAGGTTGGCGAATTACTTCAAGAATTTTAGAATATTTTGTTATCGTTGGAGGATGCTTCTTTTGGCTTCTAATGTTTTTTGGAATCATGTTTGTAGGGGCTATGGCTCTTCCTGTTTACTTGCCGTATTGTCTGTTTCAAATAATAAGGGCATTAAGACATTAAACTTTAAACAAATAGATCGTTGTGCTTGTTCTGTACAGCATTCTATAATTAGCGGCTTTTCCGAGCCGCTTTTTTATATCCCTTATCCACTAACGGAAATAAATTTTCTGTATTCATGCCACAAAAGTGCCTTATACTTTCTTTGTTGTACAAAAAAATTGTTTGTACCTTTGCACCCAATTCGTAAAAAATACTAGGTACCTTAAAAGCCTTAACTAGATGAAAAAAACTATCACCTTTTTGATTGCGTTTTTGTACACGCTTGTCGTTTGGGGCGAAAGAGTAGAGATAGACGGTTTGTTTTATTCAATAAATTCGGACACCCAAACAGCATCGGTATCCTATCATTTAAATAAAGGTTATACCGGAGATATTGTTATTCCCTCTTATGTTGTGTATGAAGGGGTGCAATACACCGTAACAGGAATCAGTGCATGGGCGTTTAAAGGCAACCAGGGCATAACCTCTGTTTCTATTCCCAATACCATTGTAGAAAATATAGACAACTACGCATTTGAAAATTGTCAATCGCTAAAATCGGTCTATTGGAATGCCTGCAATTACAACGGAGATTCGCCTTTCTATGCTATCAAAAGCAATATCACTTCTTTTACCTTTGGACCAGACATCAAAGCGGTAGGCAGCGTATGTAGCGGGATGACTAATCTTACCACCGTAATCATCCCCGATGGTGTTACTGCTATCGGTAAGAACGCCTTTTCTTATTGCGGATTTAAATCCATTACCTTGCCCAATAGTGTTCGTACCATTGGCAATAACGCATTCGAATCTTGCGATTCGTTGGTTTCTATAACACTGTCCGATAACCTTACCGAGATACAAGAGAATGCTTTCGCTTACTGCACCAAGTTGGCTTCCATAGACCTTCCTCGTAGTTTAACTACCATAGGGGCGCTCGCTTTTTGCTATTGTAAAAGCCTTACCAGCGTAACCATACCCGTTAACGTAACCCATGCAGGTGCAGATGGTTTTAAAGCGTGTTCCAATTTAACTTCTGTAACATGGAATGCCAGAAATTGCCAAATTGAAGCAAATGGTATATTTACAGATCAACATTCAAATGTAAATAAATACATTACCTCTTTTACAATTGGCGATTCTGTACAAGTTATTCCAGACATTTTGTGTAACCGCATGGAAAAACTTACCTCCATAAAGGTACCGCAAAATGTTAAAACAATAGGCTATAGCGCTTTTGGCCATTGCATAGCCTTGGAATCTGTGGAAATAGGTGCAGGCGTAGAATCTATTGAAAGCAACGCTTTTCTTGGTTGCGAAAAAATAAAAAAAGTAAATTACTTAGGTACACCATCACAGTGGGCAAACATCAAATTTGGAGGTTATCAGGCCAGTCCCATTTATTATGCAAAAAGCCTTAATATAAACAACAAAAGATTAACAGAAATTCAAATAGCTCATATTGATAGTGTTCGTCAGTATGCGTTTTGTTATTGCAGAAACCTAAAATCCGTAAAAATTGGCAAAGGAGTAAAAAATATCGGCCTTAGGTCGTTTATGTATTGTGATAGTTTGTCTGTTCTTAGTTTGTGTAATGGACTAAAAAAGATAGACGAAGGTGCTTTTGATGGTTGTAAGAAGATACCAGAAGTTGTTATCCCCCATACTGTTACCGAAATTAGTACAGATGCATTTGCATATTGTGAGAATTTACGCAACGTAACGATAGGTATCGGGGTAGAAACGGTAGGCGAAAGAGCTTTCTACGGTGCTAATGTAAGAAATATAGTAGCATACCCACCTAAATTGCTCGAGATACCTTATATGTCTCTTTATTATGGTATAAGCAATAAAAATCTATATGTGCCATGTCAACTAATCGAACAATATCAAGCGCACGAAACCTATAAACGATTCAAATCCATTCAATGCATAGCTGCCGATAACATAGATGCAGTAAATACGGTAGGAGTAGAAGTTTTTGAAAATCAAACCGCCCAGCTGTCTTGGTATGCGATAGACGGAGCGGCAACCTATCAATGGGATATTTATGCTAACGATGTTTTGTTTTCAACCCTTTTGTTTAATGCCGAAGGAAAATTACAAACAGCCACCTTTGCCAATCGTTCGGTACAACCTGGTTTCCAATTTACCATATATGGGTTAGAAGCAGCCACCCAATACGATTATAACCTAGTGGCTTTGGATGAAAATGCAAACACCTTGCAAACTTATAAAGGTTTCTTTGTTACAAAATCCGATGAAGAAAGTCCAGAAGACGATCCTACATCTGTAGAAGAGAACCTTGCCGATGCTAAAATAATTATTTCAGAGGGCCTGATACAAGTTGCCGATGCAAACATTCGTATATATAATATGATAGGACTAGATGTAACCCGAAACAACGGCAATCTGATGCCCGGAATATACTTGGTTTCTGTCAATGGCAAAATAGCCAAGGTAAGGGTAAAATAAGGTATTCTGACAATCAGTCACTTGCAAAAAACTTTGCATTTTTCTCAAAAAAAGTGCTTAAAATATTTGGAGCGTATTAAAAAATGCTCTACTTTTGCATCCGCTTTCGAGAAACAACGGTTTCTCCATTAGATAAAGAAAGCAGTATTGACGCGAGAATTTCAACGTGGTTTAATTCTTTCTAAAATTTTTCTCAGAAA
>JAFOWX010000048.1 GCA_017391905.1 Paludibacteraceae bacterium
ATTGGTTCCTGACAATCCAAACAAACCCTACGATATGAAAGAAATCATTACTTCTATCGTAGATAACAACGATGTATTGGAAATCCAACCCGAATACGCTCCTAACATCATCTGTGCATTTGGTCGCTTCAACGGTGTATCTACCGGTATCATCGCTAACCAACCAAGTTGCTTGGCAGGTGTATTGGACTGCGATGCTTCTCGTAAAGCAGCTCGCTTTGTTCGTTTCTGCGATGCCTTCAACATTCCTATTCTTACCTTGGTGGACGTTCCCGGCTTCTTGCCAGGTACCGGTCAAGAATACGCAGGTATCATTGTACACGGTGCTAAATTGATGTTTGCTTACGGCGAAGCTACCGTGCCTAAAGTAACCGTAACCGTACGTAAATCTTACGGTGGTTCTCACATTGTAATGAGCTGTAAACAACTACGTGGCGACTTTAACTACGCATGGCCAGGTGCTGAAATTGCCGTTATGGGTCCTTCTGGTGCTGTTGAGGTATTGCAAGCTAAAGCCATTGCTGCCATCGAAGATAAAGAAGAACGCGCTAAATTCATTGCCGAAAAAGAAGCTGAATACCGCGATAAATTTGCTAATCCTTACCAAGCTGCTTCTATGGGTTACATTGATGACGTTATTGAACCACGCAACACCCGTTTCCGTGTTATCCGTGCGTTTGAATCGTTGAAAAACAAACGTCTAACCAACCCATTAAAGAAACACTCTAATATTCCTTTATAATAGTAAACGTTATGGTATTATTAGCAGTAAACTGGACCAACGCTTTAATCATTACCTTAATTGGTTTTGGTTTGGTGGTTATCTTGTTAATTTTCTTGGTTTTTGTGTTGCTTGGCTTTGGTGCCATTATGGCACGCATCAATGCGCCTAAAAAAGAAAACAACCTCAAACCAGTAGCTGTGGTTCCTACTCCTAATGCCGTTGAAACCGTAGAAATTACCGGCGAGGAGTTAGCTGCCATTGCTATGGCTATTCAAATGAGCAAGGAAAACATTCACGATAGCGAACACAACGTCCTTACCATTGTGTCGGATCCAAATTCGGCATGGGCTTCTAAAACATTTGGTATCAATAATTTAATTCGTTAAAACGAACAAAACAAAGCAAAATGAAAAATTTTAAATTCACAATAAACGGTAATGTTTACGAAGTGGGTGTAGAAGCTGCCGAAAACGGCAAATCCAACGTAAATGTAAACGGAAAATCGTATGTGGTAGAAGTTGAGGCAGATGTAATGCAAGCAACTGCAGTACGTCGTCCTGTATCTGCTCCAGTAGCATCTACCAAATCGGTATCTGGCGTTATGAAATCGCCTCTTCCCGGTAAAGTATTAAAAGTGTTAGTAGCCGAAGGTCAAGTAGTAAAACGTGGCGACACTTTAATGGTTATCGAATCCATGAAAATGGAAAATAACATTGCTGCTCAAAACGACGGCGTGGTACGCTCTATCATGGTGGCTGCCGAACAAAGCATCTTGCAAGGCGACCCATTGTTGGAATTTGAAGCAGTTGGTCAAGAACCTGCTCCTGCTCCAAAACCAGCAGAAGCTCCTAAAGCAGCTCCAAAAGCAGCACCAGCTCCAAAACCAGCTCCCAAACCTGCAGCCGGAAACAAATCGGTGGTAAGCCCACTTCCCGGTAGCGTTATCAAAGTATTGGCAAATGTTGGCGATGCTGTTAAACGTGGTCAAGCCGTTATGGTTATCGAATCCATGAAAATGGAAAACAATATTCCAGCTCCACGCGACGGTAAAGTAACTGCCGTTCACGTTGCAGCAGGTAACAGTGTAATGCAAGGGGATGCGTTGATTGATATTGAATAATTATGAAAACAGTATATCGTATCCTTATTACTGCATTGATGGCATGCGCATCGTTTACCGGTGCGTTTGCTACCCAAGTCAGCGATTCGGTTGCCAACTACGACGACCAAATCATGTTGATTTCGGAAGAGGCTGCCGATGATGTAGCCGATGCAGCTACTGCGGTTGTTGCTCCAGAGGAGGCCGTAGAAGAAGACCTATCTGTTTCAAGCAGTTTGAAAGATTTTATGAGCTCAATGGGCATTGTTCAAATCTTTACGAACTGGTTTGAAGGCGATTGGCGCTATTTGGTAATGATTGCCATTGGTTGCTTGTTGCTTTACTTAGCCATTGTAAAACAATTTGAGCCCTTGTTGCTATTGCCTATTGCCATGGGTATGATTCTTACCAACATTCCCGATGCAGGCTTGTTCCACAGCGAATTGTTTGCCGGTGGTCACGTACATTGGGCAGAAATGGCCGAAAACGCAGGCCTATTGGACTACCTTTATTTAGGTGTTAAGTTAGGTATCTATCCTTGCCTTATCTTTGTGGGGGTAGGTGCTATGACAGACTTTGGTCCACTATTGGCTAACCCCAAAAGCTTGTTGTTAGGTGCAGCTGCTCAAATAGGTATCTTTGTGACTTTCTTGGCAGCTATTGCTATGGGCTTTACCCCAGAACAAGCTGCTTCTATTGGTATTATTGGTGGTGCAGACGGCCCTACCGCTATTTTCTTAACCTCTAAATTGGCTCCCGAATTGTTAGGCCCTATTGCCGTTGCTGCTTATTCGTACATGGCATTGGTACCTGTTATTCAACCTCCTATTATGCGTGCCCTAACCACTAAAAAAGAGCGCGAAATAGAGATGAAACAATTGCGTGTGCCTTCTAAAACAGAGAAAATTATTTTCCCTATCATGGTAATCATTGTAGTAAGCTTGCTGTTGCCTTCGGCAGCATCTCTTATTGGTTGCTTAATGTTGGGTAACTTAATGAAAGAATGTGGCGTGGTAGATCGTTTGGCTAAAACCGTTCAAAACGAGCTAATGAACATTGTAACCATTTTCTTGGGTATCACTGTAGGTGCAACCGCTACTGCAGACGCTTTCTTAAACGTACAAACCTTAATGATTCTTTCGGTAGGTATTGTTGCGTTTGGTATGGGTAGCGCAGGTGGTGTGCTTTTGGCTAAGTTTATGAACTTGTTTACCAAAGAAAAAATCAATCCACTTATTGGTTCTGCCGGTGTATCTGCAGTTCCTATGGCAGCCCGTGTATCGCAAAACGTAGGTCAAGAAGCTAATCCTTCTAACTTCCTACTTATGCACGCCATGGGTCCTAACGTAGCAGGTGTGATTGGTTCGGCTGTTGCAGCAGGTATATTACTATCTTTCTTAGGATAATGTAAAATGAATTTTATAGATAGTATAAAAAAAGTTGATGTCATTGTGACATCAACTTTTTTTTTGTCTTTGGTAGTTTGCCGAACTTTTTCTGGCGCTCCCATTCAGCACGCCTTTTCTCATAATCGGCATACTGCTTTTCTAAATAATTATCAGCCATAACTCCTAATTGCCTAACTTACTAAGTACCATTTTCGCATATTCAATCGCTCCGTGAAGCGAAAGGTCTCTGTAATTGCCGCATTGAATGGCGTTGGCTGCAGGAACTTCTGTGGTATTTATTACCTTTATTAGCGCCTTTTTAAGCGCTTCTTCTATGGTTTGGGGTTGTACATCGCCCCATACAATAAAATAGAATCCTGTGCGACATCCCATGGGCGAAAGGTCAATGACATTTTCCACCTCTTCGCGCATAAAGCCTGCCAATAAATGTTCCAATGCGTGCAAAGCAGCCGTTGGTATGGCTGCTTGGTTAGGTTGCATAAAACGTAAATCAAATTTGCTTACTTTATCTCCGTTTGGACCGGTAAGTAAACCACACTTACGTACAAAAGGGGCTTGTACTTTGGTGTGGTCCATGGAAAAACTTTCTACTTTTACCATAATCAATTAAAATCTAATACCGTAGGTCAATACCAATTGGTTTCTTACCGTACGCATGTTAATAGGATCTACGTTAGGTATGTTAAAGTAGCTACCGTCGTATTTTGTAAAACCGGGCGAGTATGAATAATAATCGGCCGTATTCACTTGCCATACGTAAGCCAAATCAATGGCATGTCTGCCCACGCGGTAGCCAATGCCGGCGGTTACGTTATACGATTCGGTTTCGTTGTAATAATCGGTATCTACGCGGGTGTCTTCGTAAAAAGGAACCCTGCACATATCTTTTGGGGTATTAGGTAACGAGTAGCCACCACCTACACGCAATGCAAGGCCTTCCAAGGGTTTAACCTCAATACCGGCACGAATGGTGTGGCGGTCTTGCAATACGTTATGGTAAAAATCTTTGATGTGCTCGTCGTTACCGTTAATGGCCGAAGTGTTTTCGTACTCATAATCAATGCCTACAAAGCCGTATTGACCTAAAACAAAACCAAGACTGGCCATGGCTTTAAGCGGACCTGTTAGGTTGGTGCTACCTTCCATTACGTATGGTGTTTCAGTGGTACCCCATCGGTTAACACCTCCTACGTCATATACCTCAAAGTCGCAAATGGCGTTAGAATAGTCTTTATAGCTAAATACAGTAGGTGTGTGGAAAGAGGCACCTATGCGCAGCCAGTTGGTAGGGCGGGCTATCAACCCAATTTTATAGGTAAAACCAACCGATTCAAAACCATATTTGGTATGTAAGCTATACAAGCTGCCGTCGTCAAAACGCTCTTGCAAGGTGGTACGGCGCGAATAGTACCCATAGTCACATTCAAAGGTCATACCCCAATACAGAATGTTGCTAATGTTGCCGGCAAAACTAATGGCAAAATCGTTAGCTACCCCTTCTTCTTGAAAATGGATGTATTTGTTTACATTTTTGCCGCCGCTCCAATCGTATAAAGATTGGTAGATGTCATTTTGGTCTGTATATTTTAAGTCGGTTAGGTACGAATCGTATGCCAATACAGATCCCCATGGAATATCGCTATTGTCATAGGCTGGGTTATAGCCGTGCTTGTTTTTGGCCCTACTTAGGTAATCTACACCAATGCCATCGGTCATACCCGCTATCCATTGGGTATAGGAGTGGGGTTGGTTACCGTGGTAGTATCCCTCGCGCGAAAATTTCTTAGCCTGATTGTATGCAATACCAAAGTTAAAGTTTAACAGTCCTTTTTCTTTTTCAAAATTCCATGTGCCTACGTACGCAGCGTGTTGTAAATTAAAGTTGGTATGGGTGTTGTATGCCGCGTGGGGGTTGCTCATATCAGATAGGGTGGTGTTTGCCCAATCTACATTAATAGAAAGGGTTAATTCGGAGCTGCGGTAAATACCTATACCCGCAGGGTTGTAAAAAATGGTAGAGGCATCGCCCCCTATAGCACCTAAGGCACCCCCTACAGCCATAAAGCGGGCGGTGCCATTTAGTTCGCTACTGGATGCAAGCAAGGCATCGTATGCGGTTTGGTTTTGTGCAGCCATGTGCAAGCAAGTAGCACAGGCTGCTATTAACAAAGCAATTTTTCTCATTTGGTTTATCGTGTTTTATTTCTTTATTATCTGTGTCCGCCTCTCATAGAAGCACCACCACCTCTCATAGAAGCACCGCCTCCTCTCATGGATGCGCCACCTCCTCTGGGTGCAGCATTCATATTACGTGCAGGTGCGCTTCTGTCTATGTTTGAGCTTCTGTTAGAAACGCCGCTGCTGCTTTGGCTTCTACTGCCCCCGCGTGGCGATGCGGTAGTGTTGATATTGCTGCCTCCTCTGGGCGATGCGGTGGTGTTGTTTCTGTTGCCACCATTGGTGTTGCGGTTTATAGCAGGTCTGTCTTGTGCCGAACGTTGGGTAGGTTGTGTGGCACTTTGCGAACGTGCGCTGCTGTTTCCACTACGTGCACCCGCAGATCTGGCACTGCCACCTGCGTGATAATCTCTACTGTGCGAATCGGCATGCCCTTTAGGCCCATGATGTGGGTCGTGGTGTGGATCATGTCCAGGATGATGTGGAGGATGATGCGGTGGGTGGTGTGGAGGATAGTACCCTGGGTAATAACCAGGATAAGGATGATACCAAGGGTTATACCATGGATCATACCATGGATCGTAGTAGTGGTAAGGACTGTACCAAGGATCCCATACACTCCAACTATACCAAGGAGTACACCAATTCCATCCCCAACCCATGTTGATGTTTAGGTTTACGTTAGGGTCGTCATCGTCTTCTTCCTCTTCTTGTACAATGTACACATACTGAGGGTCGTTAATGGTAACGGCTTCGGGGTTGTAAAATTTTAGAATTTCTTGTGTATTCTTAAAATCTTCGTCATCGCTGATAATAACGGTAGTTTGTTTAGCGTCGCTTTCGTTTCGCCTGTTATACTCGTCAATATCGCGTGTACTGCTTGAACTTACTACCACCGTCTCTGTCTCTGTTTTGCTGCTTTGCTTTTTAGTCGGTGCGCTGTAATAAATATCGTCATATTGTCCGAATGCGAGCGTTGTTAAGCAAAAGGTGCTTAAAAAAATAAGAATTCGTTTCATGGCGTTTAAAATTTAATGTATCTTTGTTCAATACATGTTACAATGTACAAAGATAACGATAGATAATAAAAAACATTATAGATAAGTAGATAAAAAAGTATGCAATACCTAAAATTAACTATTGACACTACAAATATGCCTGAATATCAGGTGGATGTGTTAGTTTATGAATTGGGCGAAATAGGGTTTGAGTCGTTCGAAACAAGCCAGGACACGCTAAACGCCTACGTACAACAGACGGTTTTTAACCCCGAAAGTTTAAATGAGTTGGTAGGAAATGGCTATAAAATAGAAGAAATGCCCGATAAAAATTGGAACGAAGAGTGGGAAAAACACTTTTTTCAACCCATTGTTATTGGCAATCAGTGTGTTATACACAGTACCTTTCATACAGAAGTACCTCAGGCACAATACGATATTGTAATAGACCCCAAAATGTCGTTTGGAACAGGACACCATGCCACCACCAGCAACATGCTTTCGTGGATTTTAGACGACGATATGCAAGGTAAATGCGTGTTGGATATGGGATGCGGAACCGGTGTATTGGGTATTTTGGCCAAGAAAAAAGGAGCGCAATCGGTATTGTGTATCGATATAGACCAATGGTGTTTTGAAAATGCCCAAGAAAGTGCTCAACTAAACCAAACGGACATTACAGTAATGTTGGGCGATGCTTCGTTGTTGGCAGGCAAAACTTTTGATATTATTTTGGCAAACATTAACCGAAATATTTTGTTAAACGATATGGCATCGTACGTACAATGCTTGCCCCAAGGCGGTGTGTTGTACATGAGTGGTTTTTACACCCAGGACATTCCGGTAATAGAAGCCTGTGCCAACAATTTAGGGCTAACCAAAGTAGGGGTAAAAGAACAAAACAACTGGGTTGCGGTTAAATTTACCAAGCAATAACCCCAAAACAAAATAATTTTAGGCAGTTTCTAAAATATTTTCCTGCAAATTTTCGTAATTCAAAAAAAAGAATTACTTTTGCACCGTCTTTAAGAAATGGCGGGATAGCTCAGTTGGTTAGAGCGTCGGATTC
>JAFOWX010000049.1 GCA_017391905.1 Paludibacteraceae bacterium
ACATAAACTGGGAGTCTGGCAGTGCAAGACATAAACGGAATGACAAGCATAGTAATAAGTCTGCTGTGCTTGGTTTCGAGGGTTCTTGTTGCCATAATGGCAGGAACGTTGCAACCAAATCCCATTAGCATAGGCACGAAAGATTTTCCGTGAAGTCCCATTTTGTGCATAATTTTATCCATAATGAAGGCGGCACGAGATAGGTAGCCAGAGTCTTCCATTAGTGAGATAAAGAAGTATAAAATAAGGATGTTTGGAAGGAAAACAAGCACTCCGCCTACACCGCTAATGATACCGTCTAAAAGTAGGTCGGTGAATGGCCCAGCTGGCAAAATGCCTGCTAAGTATTCGTTTAGCATGCCTACACCTGCGTCTAACCAATCTTGTGGATATGCGCCAAGCACAAATGTGCATTCAAACATTAGCCACATAAATAGGATGAAGATAGGGTAACCAAGGAATTTGTTGGTTACGATAGGATCTAAAATATTGGTTAGTCCTGTGTTTTTTCTTTTTGGCTCGGTGTAAGTTTCGTTTAAAGCTCCGCTAATGAAACCATATTTGGCATTGATAATGGCCGATTCGCAGTCTTCGTCTAATTCTGCTTCAATATGAGGAACCGTTTTTTCCTTATAGGCCAAAATTTCGTCTGCGTTGCTAAGTGTTTTTACAAAATCTTCGGCCCCTTTGTCGTTTTCAAGTAGTTTAACGGCAAAGAAACGGCTTGAGAAGTGGTTTTGGTATTCGCTCTCTTTTTTGATGAGCTTGTTGATGTGATTAATGGCTATTTGCAAGTCGCCACCGTGGTTAATGTGAATGTGTTTGGTGGTGGGGTTTTTGCCCTCGTACGTACTGATTACGGCATCAAAGAGCTCGGTTATGCCACTGTTTTCGGCAAAACCATCTTTGGCTTTGGTGGGAATAATGGATACACCCAACATGTTGGACAGGGCGTGGTAATTGAGTTTTGCACCGCTTTTTTCTAACTCGTCGTACATGTTTAAGGCGATAACCATGGGAATATCCATGTCGATGAGTTGGGTGGTTAGGTACAGGTTTCTTTCTAAATTAGAGGCCGAAACAACGTTGATGATGATGTCAGGGTCTTGCTCCATGATGTGTTTGCGCACAAAAACCTCTTCGGGCGAGTAGGCGGTAAGCGAATAAGTGCCAGGAAGGTCAAAGATGTTTAATCGATATCCTTTGTAGTCGATGTTGCCTTCTTTGGCATCGACCGTAACACCCGTATAGTTACCCACGTGTTCGTGTTTGCCCGATGCGATGTTGAACAGCGAGGTTTTGCCCGAATTGGGGTTGCCCACCAAAGCTATGTTGATGGTATTGCCTGTTTTATGGGCAATGTCTAATGGATCGTATTCGATGGCACCATAATTGTCTGATTTTAGGGTTGCATCTTTCTCGTTTATGCCAACCACCTCAATTAGCGCAGCTTCGTTTCGGCGTAACGAAACTTCGTAATCCATAACCTTATATTTG
This sequence comes from Paludibacteraceae bacterium, assembly GCA_017391905.1. Classification (GTDB taxonomy): domain Bacteria; phylum Bacteroidota; class Bacteroidia; order Bacteroidales; family Paludibacteraceae; genus Enterocola. Next base: position 1,498 of record JAFOWX010000049.1, read on the forward strand.
ATAGGGTCTTTGAGTGGTGCGCCAATAAGCACTTCCACTTTGTGTCCCCTAACAAAACCCATTTCAATGATACGTTTTCTAAATTTTCCCGTACCATGCACTTTGGAAATAATGGCGCTGTCGCCTGTCTTTAAATCGGATAAATACATAACAATCAAAAATCAAAAGTACTACTTTTTTGGTTTATCTCCTATAATTATATGGATAATGTGTAACCAATGCCAATTAAATGAAAGTAGCTGTTTGGTGTGTGGGTGAAACTATAGTAAATGCCTAAGGTGTGGTTGTTGTTAACCTGCCAATCTAATCCGGCACAATAGCAAATTTGCTCGTACCAACTTTCCGGGTTTGCTTGCAGTGGGTTGGTCATTTCTACGTAAACGTACGGACTAAGCGGTGTTTGTGGAATAGCGTAGCTAAGGTTTAGTTCCGAAACCCATTTCCACAACAGGGCATTTTCGGTGGTGGCATGCGTCATTTGGGCGGTTTCTTTTAGGTATAGCACAAAATTGCCAAAGGTTACGGTAGGAGTGGCGGCCAACTGAACGGTATGCTCCATGTTTTGTGGGGCAAGGTACAAAAACTCGTAGCCGGCTTCTACTGTTATGTTGGGATGTGGGGTGTACGAAACGCCTACAATGGTGTTGCTGTAACCAAATAATCCTGCTTGTGGGGTTAGAAAATTGGCAAGTGCAAACTCTTCGCCTATGGTTAACGTAACCGATTCTATGGGTGAATATTCAAAATAAACATCTATTTCGGCGCCCACGTTGGTATCTTTGGGATTGTTGTTGGCAAAGAGTGCCATGCAAAGTAAGCTACATACAAATGAGGAGTAAAGTTTTTTCATATAAAAGGTTTTTGAATGGATTGCAAAGGTATGGCTATACCTGCAATGGTACAATCCCCATAATAAATGAAATTGTATCCCCAAAAATGGGGATAGATAAGAGTTATTTTACCTCGATGATGCCATTTTGAAGGGCGTAGATGGTAAGACCTGCCAACGATTTGATACTGGTTTTGGCCGTGATATTTTTGCGATGCGAAATAACCGTATGGGTGCTGATGTGTAGTTTGTCGGCTACTTCTTTGTTGGAACAGCCTTCTAGTAATAGGCGAAGTACGTCTATTTCTCTTTCGGATAATTCCACGTTCGCTTTTTTTTCTTCGCTAAGGGTAGGGGTGGTTTCAATGTTCTCTTTTCCTTCAAAGTTTTCTACCAAAGGAATGAGTACGGTGTCTTCTATTAAGGTATGAATCTTTAAATCTTGCTCTAAATCGAACAAGCAATGCAGTAGTTTGCGCCTAAGGTGGTTTTCGTTATCATCAAAGGGCAGGTATTTAATAAGCAGTCCTTTAAGGTCGGCTAATTTGTCGTCAATGTTGTCGTGGTGTTGTTTGTATTCGGCTATGCTATAGTTGCCTATGTTGGGTTCGTTATTGGCCATAGCAATCATGTAGGGAAATACAATGTTGTTTTCGTAATCAAAGTGTTTCTTTACTTCTTCAATGTAATTTTGTACAAAGTCATTTAGCAAATGGATGCCTGCACAGTTGGTTTCTTCGGCTATTTGTTTTACAATCCTTACTATTTTAGCGGCACGCTCGTTAAGGTAATAATGGTGGCTGTTTTGAAGGTACCTAACCATGCACTTAATGTCGTTGCTGTTGTAATGGGGAATTTGGCTAGGAATTTGGTTGGCAAATAAACTAGCAAAGTGCAGGTATAAATTGGGGTTAATGTTGTATTCTTGACATATTTTTTCTACGGTTTTCTCTTTAACAATAAAGGGAATACCTAAATGTTCCAAGAGCAAAACCTGCTTAAAATCTTGCTCTACAATGTCTGCAATTTTTAGTTCTTTGGTAAACAACATAGCCCACAAAAGTAGTATAATGCTCTTTTTTGAACAATCCCTAAAAGTAGGGATTTTATTTAACGCCTGTATATTGGCGGTATATTTTGTTGTATGCTTTGCTTTCTAAATAAACGGCAAGCCAACTATTAAGCGAATCGCACAAAATAGGGGTGTCCGGATTGATAGCCCACGAGTAGTTTTGGGTAAAGCTGATGGCTGTGCTCATATCCAACCCTTTGTATTGGGGTTGTTTGAGCAGTACGCGTGCCACAAATTCGTCCAAAACGGCGTAATCGATGTGTTTATCTACCAACATATCCAATAGGTTGGACGGTACGGCGTTAGGAATTTCTTTGATAAAGATGCTGTCGCCTATTTCGCGCGAGAGGTTGCTAAGACGTTGGCGGTAAAACGCTCCGGGCAGGATGTACACGTGTTGGTTTGCCAATTCCAACTGATTGCTTATAAACGCTACGCTGTCTGGGTTTTTGATGTTTTGTTTACGCTGAATAAGCATTTGACGGCTGGTAAAAACAGGGATGGTATAGCTTATTTTTTGGCGCATTTGGTTGTATATGGGAATGTGCCAGGCTAAAATGTCCACCTTGTTTTGTAAAAGCGAGTCGATGGCTGCCGATAGGTTTGGCTCGTTGATAAATACCACGTTGCCAATGTTATGGTCTTTTGCAAATTGTTGAATCATAAGGGCTTGTAGTCCTGCAATGCTATCTATATCTACCACTTGGTAGCTCATGCTGTTGGGTTCTACAATTACCCTTAGGGTGTTGGTTTCTTTTATTAGTGCGTAGTCTGTATTGCGTTGGTACGAGTGGGCAAACAGCACAAAAGACAAAATAATAAAGGCAATAACAAGGCACCCGCTTCCAATAAACAGGTGTTTGCGTTTGGCCATTTTTTTGTCTAATTGATTCATGGGTACTAATCGTAGAAATTCCAAGAAAGCCCGCATTTAAAGATGCCCGGGTTAAGCGGATAATATGGTACTGTATAGTATGACGGTGACATAAAGGCCGATGATAGGTTGTAAAACATAACAAAGAACCTAAACTGTTTTAAGTGCATGTTGAGGTACACGTTTAGGAGCGGATAGTTGCCTACCTTTACTTTGTCTTGCAAGTAAAACTGCCCGGTGGCAGGCATGTATGCGTTGGCGTAATAGGCCGTGTTGTAACGGCAATCAACCCCTACTTGCACGGTTAAATGCTTAAATAAAAGGGCCTTTAAATAGAAATTACTGTAAAGAGAAAGGGTGGGCAACGGTAATATATCCTTATTGGTGGATAATTGGTACGAAACTTGGTTGTCCCAATGCAACAACCAGGCCGAAAGGTTTAGTTTTACATCGGCACTGATTACTTGAATAAAGTGCTGGGTGTCTTGTGTGGGTAAGGCTTCGTGGTTAAAATAAATGTAATTTTTCAAGCCTTGCCAACCGGCACCTATGCTAAAGTCGCAGTACTTATACGGAATACCAATGCTGCCGTATGCGCCTGCCGAAAAGGTGTTTTTAAAGCTGTTTTCCCAAGCAAAGTGGTTGGAGTAATAGTGTTCCGAAAAATAGCTGGGCTGGGTGCTTTTTATGTGTCCGTTGGCATTTAGGTACATACGTAGCGTGCTGTCTTTGCTACCAATGCGCCACGATGAGTTAAAGTCGCCTGTAATTTCGTACGCCAACTCTTTTTGTGTCTTTTTGTCTTCTATGGGGTTGTAATCTGTTCTGCCCAACAAAAACACCTTGCCTTTTACACCGTATGTGGTGTTGCCCTTGCGTTTAAAAAGTTCGCCACCTACCGCTACCAAAACATCTGTGTTGTGGCGGTATAGCGAGTCGGCCTTTAGGTTGCCAACACTGTCTATGTTGAGCGAAATAGGATCAGGGTCTGCTTTAAGCAACCTGTTTTTGTCCATGTCAATTTCGGCAAAAGCGCGTAATCCAAAAATAGCCCATTTTTGAAAGCCTTCGTTTAAGGTAAAGGATACAACGTTTTTGAAGAAATAGTTGCCAACCGAGTCGGCAGACATTACGTTAGAATAATTGGGAAATTGGTTGGGTTGCTCGTAAAATCCTGGGGTGATGTATTTCTCTAAGTACTTTTTGGTACTTTTTTCAAACTTGGCTGTGTAGCCAATGGTCATAACGGGTACAAATTCGCTTATTTCGGAATCGTCCGGATCTACTTTTTGATACCCGATGTTGTATTGTTGGTTTACCCAAAAGTAAAAAGAACGGTAAATAGACCAGGCGGAAGAAAGTCGAGTGGGTACGTTGTATGGGTCTGATACCGTAATGTCTTGGTTGTAGTCTATACCGCCGTTTTCGTAATTTCTAAAATTGTTAAGCCCGGCAATAAAAGAGATGGCGTATTTTTCGCCCTTGTAGCTACCGTTTAGGTAGCCGTTTAGGTTGTCTGTAGATTGCCTGTCGTATGTACCCCAGCTATATACGTAATCGGCAAACAAACCAAAATTTAAATCCGGGGTAGCATTGATGGAAAAACGACCGGTTAGGTGGTCTTCGGCGTGGTCGGTAAGCCCGCCTGTTGCGTACGATAGGTTGCTATAGGGTCTTTTGGTGTTGAAAAAGTAAACACGATCTGTAGAAATGTAATGGTCGTAGTAGGCGTGTCTAAACAAAAAATCGCCTGCCATATCGGTGCTATGTCTTTGGTGAAAAATGGCCGATTGGCTGGGTAGTCCCATGTTGCCTAACCATTCGGAGGCTATGGTATTGATGTACGCCGGAGTGCTGGTGGTTTGGAATCCCACCGATAGGGTGTCGGGTATGGTTGGTGTTTCGGACGAAAAATCTTCGTTTACATGCCATGCTTTAATGCTTTGGCCCGAAGCTGTTTTTTTTGTGCTGGTTGCATTTTGTGCGTACATAGGTATGCTGAGTCCTAAAACCCAGCAGAGTAGCCATGTATATATCTTTGTTTTCATTTAGCCTACAAAGATACAAAAAATATTATAAACGCCTCATAAGTTGGGGCACAATGGCAGCTTTCCAAGTTGAGAAGTCGCCTGCAATGATGTGTTTGCGCGCTTCTTGAGTAAGCCAAACGTAAAAGGATAGGTTGTGAATAGAGGCTATTTGCATGCCCAATAATTCGCCTGTCATAATAAGATGACGTAGGTAGGCCTTGCTGTAGGCGGTATCTACGTAGGCTGTGCCGTAGGGGTCGATGGGCGAAAAATCGTTGGCCCATTTTTTGTTGTGCATGTTCATAGTGCCTTGTAGGGTAAAGAGCATGCCGTTGCGACCGTTGCGGGTGGGCATAACGCAGTCAAACATATCAACGCCTCGTTCTATGGCTTCCAATATGTTGGCCGGAGTGCCTACGCCCATTAGGTAGCGGGGTTTGTCTTTGGGCAAAATTTCGTTTACCACCTCAATCATTTCGTACATTTTTTCGGTAGGTTCGCCCACTGCCAAACCGCCAATGGCGTTGCCTTCGCAGTTTTGCGAAGCAATGAATTCGGCCGATTGCTTGCGTAATTCGGGATAAACGCAACCTTGTACAATGGGGAAAAAGGTTTGGTTGTAGCCGTATAGAGGCTCTGTTTCTCTAAAATGATTGAGCCCGCGGGTTAGCCAACGGTGGGTCATCTCCATGGATTTTTTGGCGTAGTCGTATGGGGCATCGCCCGGGGTACATTCGTCCAAGGCCATGGTAATGTCTGCACCAATAAGGCGTTGAATATCAACTACGTTTTCGGGCGTAAACAGGTGTTTGGAACCGTCAATGTGCGAGCGGAAGGTAACGCCTTCTTCTTTTAATTTTCGGGTGCCCGATAATGAAAATACCTGAAAACCACCGCTGTCGGTTAAAATGGGCTTGTCCCAACCGTTAAACTTGTGCAAACCACCGGCTTGTCTTAAAATTTCTGTGCCCGGGCGTAGGTACAAATGGTAGGTGTTGCCCAAAATAATTTGTGCCTTAACGTCCTCTTTTAGTTCGCGTTGGTGAACGCCTTTTACAGAGCCAACCGTGCCTACAGGCATAAAAATGGGCGTTTGAATGGTGCCGTGGTCTGTGGTTACGATGCCGGCGCGGGCGTTGCTTTTAGGGTCGGTATGTAATAGTTCAAATTTCATAGTCTAACATGTCTTGGGTTAGGGTATGGGTGGTAAGCGTGTTTATCAAATGGGCCTGGTAGGGTTGTTTTACCTTGATGTAATTTTCGGTAAAGCCACTCATAAAACCATTCTTTTTGGTGGACTCCCACAGTACGTGGCGTGTTGTGCCTATTTGTGATTGGTAAAAGGCTTGCTTTTTTTGGTCCGAAAGGGTTAGTAGGGTGTGGCTGCGTTCTTTTTTTACTTGGGGCGAAACCTTGTATGGTATCTTTAAGGCGGCGGTACCTGCTCGTTCCGAATAACTAAAAACATGAAGTTCGCTAATGGGTAGTGAGGCAATAAATTGGTACGATTCTTCAAATAAGGGGTCTGTTTCGCCACGCATGCCTACAATCACATCTACCCCAATAAAGGCGTGGGGCATCTTTTGCTTGATAAGGTGTATTTTGTGGGCAAATAGGGCCGTGTCGTATCGGCGGTGCATGAGTTGTAGCACCTCATCGCTGCCTGCTTGCAATGGGATGTGAAAGTGTGGCGCAAAACGTTGGCTTGTGGCTACAAAATCAATGATTTGGTCTGTTAAAAGGTTGGGTTCTATGGACGAAATCCTAAAACGTTCTATGCCTTCTACCTGATCTAATGCTTGTAATAATTGCAGGCAGGTTTCGCCGGTAGATTTGCCAAAGTCGCCAATGTTTACGCCCGTTAGAATGATTTCTTTGCCACCGTTTTGGGCTACTTCTTGCGCTTGTTGTACCAAATTGGCCACGCTGTCGTTGCGGCTTCGGCCACGGGCATAAGGAATGGCGCAATAGGTGCAAAAATAGTCGCATCCGTCTTGTACTTTTAGAAAGTGACGGGTGCGGTCTTCGGCCGAACATGACCGATGAAATGGGGTCATTTTGCGGTTGTCGCTTACTACATGTTGGTTGTTTTGGGTTTGCAGGTGCTGGGGCAAAATAAACTTGTCGTTTGCTCCCAAAACCTTGTCAACGCCTTCCATTTGTGCAATGCTGTTAGCACTAAGCTGGGCATAACAGCCTGTTACCACCAAGTAGGTATTGGGGTACATTTTGCGTACCTTGTTGATGGTTTGGCGGCATTTTTTGTCGGCGGTGTCGGTAACGGTACAAGTGTTTATGACACAAATATCGGGACACTGGTTGGCGTTGGCTTTGCTAAAGCCTAATTGGGTTAAGGTTTTGCCAATGGATGACGATTCGGCAAAATTAAGTTTACAACCTAACGTGTAAAAAGCAAATGTTTTGGACATGGGTATGTCTGTTGGTATTAACGTTTGTATTTTATAAGCGGTCTGTTACCCCATTCTTTTTGGAATAATACAATATACATGCCTGCGGCGCATACAACCCCTATTATGGAGCCAAATAAAATATCGTCCACAAAGTGTTGTGATAGGTATATGCGCGAATATGCTCCTAACCAACCCAATAGCAACCAGACAAACTGCAAGTAGCGGTATTTGGGTGGTGTAATGGCTGCCAAACAAGCGCATAAAGCAAAGGTGGCAGAGGTGTGTCCGGATGGGAAGCTATTGTGCGCATCCCAAATATGCACGCCTTCTACGGTAGGAGGCAAGGATAAGCCTAACTCATTAAAATAGGTAAGCGGGCGTGGGTGGGCAAAACTGTATTTAAAAGCTTGGGTAAAAATAGCGGTAACGCCTTGGCTAAGCAAAATGTACAAGCCGTGGCGTAGGTTGTAAAAACACAAGGCAATGCCCAAATAAACAGGAAAACCTCCGCCAATGTACGTAATGTACTCAAAGAAGGTGTCCAAAAACGGGGTGTGGTAGCTGTTTAACAGCATGTGTGCGTTGATGCGCGAATATTCTAACGCAACAAGCAAAAAAACGAACCATATAAGTGCAAACGCACTTAAAAATGGTCCGTTGTTTTTTCTATACAATAGATAAGTTGCTTTCAAACTTGAACTGTATTAGAAATTGGTTTTCTTAACTTCAAAGTATGCTTGTGGGTGTTGGCAAGCAGGGCATTCTGCAGGAGCTTCTGTGCCGTCAATGATGTATCCGCAGTTGCGGCATTGCCAGGTAACTTCTTGGTCTTTTTTAAAGACTTTGCCTTCTTGCATGTTTTTTAAGAATGCCAAGTAGCGTTGTTCGTGCATAGCTTCTACGGTAGCAATGTTGCGGAAGGTAGTGGCAATTTGTTCAAAACCTTCTTGTTCTGCAATGTCAGCAAATTTTGGATAATCGGCAGCCCATTCTTCGTGTTCGCCAGCAGCTGCTGCAATAAGGTTGTCCATGGTTTTACCAATAACACCGGCGGGGTACGAAGCGGTAATTTCTACCATGCCTCCTTCTAAGTATTTGAAGAATTTTTTAGCGTGTTCTTTTTCTTGTTCGGCTGTTTCTAAAAAGTTAGCCGCAATTTGTTCGTAACCTTCTTTTTTAGCTACGCTGGCAAAGAAAGTGTAGCGGTTACGTGCTTGGCTTTCGCCTGCAAAGGCAATAAGCAAGTTTTTCTCGGTTTGTGTTCCTTTAATTGATTTCATACTGTTGTGTTTTTATGTTGGTTGTTATTTGTTATTTGTTGCTTGTCGCTTGTTGCTTGTTATTTTGTTGCTATAGACATGCGAATAGTGACGTGCAACTTTTGATTTACAAAGTTAAAACAAACTTTTTATCTACAAAACCGTTTAAGCATTTTTAATTTCTGTGTGGCTATTTTGCTATTTGCATAATTTTGCATAACTTTGTAAAGTTTTTGTCAAAATCATTTAATCATTAATAATTTAAACAATCAAAAAAGTATGTGGTTAGTTAATTCATCCATTGGACGAAAAGTTGTGATGAGTATTTCAGGAGCCGCTTTGGTGTTCTTCCTGTTATTTCACGCAGCAATGAACCTTGTTGCAATTATCTCAGAAGAGGGTTACAACATGATTTGTGAGTTTTTGGGCGCAAACTGGTACGCACTTGTTGCTACTGCAGGTTTGGCCTTTTTAGTAGTTGTGCATATTTTGTATGCATTTTACATTACCATGCAAAACTACCGTGCACGTGGTAAAGAACGCTATGCTGTATCGGCTCGTCAAGCTGATGTAGAATGGTCTTCTAAAAACATGTTGGCATTGGGTGTTATCATTGTGTTGGGCTTGGGCTTGCACTTGTTTAACTTCTGGTATAAAATGCAATTTACCGAAATTATGCACATGGCAGGTGCCAGTGCTGGTGACATTGCTTTGGCAACTGATGGTGTTTATTGGATAAAAGAAACTTTCTCACAATGGTACTATGTTGTGTTGTACTTGGTTTGGTTAGGTGCTATTTGGTTCCACCTTACTCACGGCGTATGGTCTGCATTGCATACCTTGGGCTTAAACAACAATACGTGGATGCCTCGTGTTAAATGCATTTCAAACATTGTTTCTACTTTGGTAGCTTTGATGTTTGCTGCAGTTGTTGTTTACTACTATGTAATTTCGCTAATCTAATCAGTAATCAAATAAGAACTTATATATGGCTAAAAAAACCGGCAAACAAGAATTGGCTGAAGCAGCTGAACTTGTTAAAAATACAGTTGTTGATGCTGTATTAGAGGCTAAAGAAAAAGCAGAAGAAGTGGTGAAAGAGGCTGTTAAAGCTATTAAAGGCGAAACTGCTACTATCGATGCTAAAATTCCTGAAGGTCCTTTGGCAGAAAAATGGAGCAACTACAAAGCTCACCAAAAATTGGTAAACCCTGCAAACAAACGTCGTTTGGATGTAATTGTGGTAGGTACTGGTTTGGCTGGTGCTTCGGCAGCAGCTTCGTTGGCAGAAATGGGCTTTAATGTATTAAACTTCTGTATTCAAGACTCTCCTCGTCGTGCACACTCTATTGCAGCGCAAGGGGGTATCAATGCTGCTAAAAACTACCAAAACGACGGTGACTCGGTTTACCGTTTGTTCTACGATACCATTAAAGGTGGTGACTACCGTGCACGTGAAGCTAACGTTTATCGTTTGGCCGAAGTATCAAATAATATTATTGACCAATGTGTAGCACAAGGTGTTCCTTTTGCTCGCGAATACGGTGGTTTGTTGGATAACCGTTCGTTTGGTGGTGCGCAAGTGTCGCGTACTTTCTATGCGAAAGGTCAAACGGGCCAACAATTGTTGTTGGGTGCTTACTCTGCATTAAGCCGTCAAATTGGCAAAGGCAAAGTAAAAATGTACTCTCGCTACGAAATGTTGGACGTTGTTGTTATTGACGGACGTGCTCGTGGTATTATTGCTCGTAACTTGGTTACTGGCCGTGTAGAACGTTTCTTTGCTCACGCAGTTGTAGTAGGTACTGGTGGTTATGGTAACGCATTCTTCTTGTCTACTAACGCAATGGCGTCTAACGGTTCGGCTGCTATGCAAATGTACCGCAAAGGTGCTTATTTCGCTAACCCTTGCTACGCTCAAATTCACCCTACCTGTATTCCTGTACACGGTGCATTCCAATCAAAACTAACCCTTATGTCTGAATCGTTGCGTAACGATGGACGTATCTGGGTTCCTAAAAAATTGGAAGATGCTAAAAAATTGCAAGCTGGTACTTTAAAAGGTCGTGATATTCCAGAAGAAGACCGTGACTACTACTTGGAACGTCGTTATCCTGCATTTGGTAACTTGGTTCCTCGCGACGTAGCTTCGCGTGCTGCTAAAGAACGTTGCGATGCCGGTTACGGTGTAAACTCTACCGGTTTGGCTGTATTCTTGGATTTCTCTGACGCTATTAAACGTTTGGGCAAAGACGTAGTAGAAGCTAAATATGGTAACTTGTTCCAAATGTACGAAAAGATTGTGGACGAAAACCCATACGAAGATCCAATGATGATTTTCCCTGCTATCCACTACACCATGGGTGGTATCTGGGTTGACTACGAACTACAAACTTCAGTTAAAGGTTTGTTCTGTATTGGTGAAGCTAACTTCTCTGACCACGGTGCTAACCGTTTGGGTGCTTCTGCATTGATGCAAGGTTTGGCAGACGGTTACTTTGTATTGCCTTACACCATTCAAAACTACTTGGCAGACCAAATTTCGGTTCCTCGCATGAGCACCGACTTGCCAGAGTTTGTTGAAGCAGAAAATGCCGTACAAGCTAAAATTGACAAACTAATGGCTGTTCAAGGTAAACGCTCTGTAGATAGCATTCACCGCGAATTAGGCTTGGTAATGTGGGACTTTGTAGGTATGGGACGTACCAAAGAAGGCTTGCAAACTGCTCTTACTAAAATTAAAGCCATTAAGAAAGAATTCTGGAGCAATGTATTTATTCCTGGTAAAGCTGACGATTTGAACAACGAATTGGAAAAAGCACTTCGTTTGTCTGACTTTATTGAAATTGGCGAGTTGATGGCCCGCGACGCTTTGATGCGTGAAGAATCTTGCGGTGGTCACTTCCGTGAAGAATACCAAACCCCCGAAGGCGAGGCTCTTCGTCAAGATGACAAATTCTCGTTCGCTTCTTGCTGGAAATACACCGGTGACGATAACGAACCCGAATTGTTGAAAGAAGAACTTAACTATGAATTTGTTAAACGTCAAACCAGAAACTACAAATCTTAAGCCATGGAAAAAGCAATCAATATAACATTAAAAGTATGGCGTCAAGCAGGCCCTAAAGCTAAGGGTGGCTTTGAAACCTATGAACTTAAAAATATTAGCACCGACAGTTCATTCCTTGAAATGTTGGACGTATTAAACGAACAATTGGTAAGCGAACGCAAAGAACCTATTGCCTTTGACCACGACTGTCGCGAAGGTATTTGCGGTATGTGCTCGCTATACATTAACGGACATCCTCACGGACCAGACGCTGCTGTAACTACTTGCCAATTGCACATGCGTAAATTTAAAGATGGTGATACCATTACCGTAGAACCTTGGCGTTCTAACGCATTCCCTGTAATTAAAGACTTAATGGTAGACCGCGGTGCTTACGATAAAATTATCCAAGCTGGTGGTTTCGTATCGGTAAATACAGGTGGTGTACCTGATGCTAACGCAATTCCTATTCCTAAAAAAGATGCTGACGAAGCAATGGATGCTGCATCTTGCATTGGTTGTGGTGCTTGCGCTGCTGCATGTAAGAATGGTTCGGCCATGTTGTTTGTTTCTGCTAAAGTAAGCCAATTGGCTTTGTTACCTCAAGGTAGAGTAGAAGCAGCTGCACGTGCTAAAGCCATGGTAGCTAAAATGGACGAATTGGGCTTTGGTAACTGTACCAACACCGGTGCTTGCGCTGCCGAATGTCCTAAATCGGTTTCTTTGTCTAACATTGCTCGCTTGAACCGTGAGTTTTTGTGTGCTAAGTTCAAAGACTAATAAACAAAATGTTTTTAAAGGGTGATTTTTGCGTTGCACTTGTCTTAGTAAACTCCGGTTTCTCAGACTGCGTGACGCCTTAAAATCCCACCTTTAAAAATCATTTTACAGAATTGAGTTAGGAGGGTAATCAAATCGGTTACCCTCTAATTTTTTTAAATTATAGATTATGAAAAAGATTTTATTCTCGATGGTAGCTGGTTTGCTTTTGGTTTCTTGTGGCTCTATGCAACAAACCACTACCCCCACAGGCACTAACGCTAATGCCACTACGCAAGCTCCTGCTGCAACCCAAACCACTACAACGGCTCCTACTACTGCTAATACTAATGGCATGGAAGCGTTGGCAGGCATGTTAGGTGCTACGCAGCAACCTGCTCAATCAGAAAGCTATACAGCAGGCCAACAATCGGGTGTGGCCTTGAAAGCGCTTTATTTGCAATACCAAGCAGACGGTAAAATTGATTTCTCTAACTTGACCAACATCGCCAATATTTTGAATTTGTCGGCTCAAGTGCAAAAAATTGCCCAAGCAGAAAAAGGTTCGGTTAATTATTCGGACTTTTCGCAAGGCCTAATTGCTGGTTCTGTAAACTTGGTAAACGAACTAAATCAAGAAAAAGTGGTAGATATTTTGACCACACAAGTAGCCAATATCGATACCTCTAAAATTACAGAGGCTACCGATAAAGCTCAATCTACCGTTAACAGCATTACCGAAACAGCATCGTCTCTTTCAGAACTTATCAGTTTGTTTAAATAAGATACGAGTGTGTGTTATATACAACCGCATCCTGCAGAGGGGTGCGGTTGTATTATTTTGTGGTGTACAATAACGGTTTTAAAAGCCAGCTGTTTACTTTATTTCAACAACGATTAGTTTACCGTTAGTAACGGTAAAGCGGATGTTGAGGTGGGCGTAGGTAACGCCGTACACCTTGGTGGGGTTGTTTTGGTAGGCGGGGCGTGGGTCTTGCGATAGCAGTTGGATAATGTTTTGGCGGTGCTCTTGCGGTATCTGTGCAAGTAGTGCATCGGGAATTTCTACTTGCAAGGTTTGCCAAGCAACTTGGGTAGAAAAACCGCCTTTGGCTTCTGGAATGCTGTCGCTATGGGGCAGGTAGGGCTTTATATCCAAAATGGGTGTTCCGTTCATTAAATCGGCGCCACTTACCCATAATACAGGCCCTTGTGGTGTGTTTAGTTCTATCTTTTCTATTTTTACGCACGATAGTCCCATTTTGTTTGGGCGATAGGGCGATCGGGTAGCAAATACGCCCATGCGGGTATTCCCACCTAAGCGAGGTGGACGCACAGTAGGCGAAAAAGGAACTTCTTTATTGGCCGAAAATTCCCATATCAACCACACGTGCGAGTAGTCTTCTAATCCTTTATAAACCGATGGGTGGCGGTAATCCTCGGCCAATACAATGCGCGATACCACCCCCACCAAACCACTTTGGCGAGGTATCCCAAATTTTTCGGTAAAAAGGTTTTCTATGTGTCCAATGGGTGTTATAAACATGGTTTAGTGATTGTTACAAAGGTAGTGAATAAAGTTCTTTTCCCAATAACTCAATTCTTTTATTTATAGCATATGCACTAAGAAGATAGTCTTTTAAAACTTTGTTTGCCCACTGGAGGAACAGAATACCTCGTTGACTTTTTACTCGGTATCAAACAGATATAATTACATTGAGTGAATAGAATGGTATAGGTTTCTTTACCCTATTAACGTGTAAAAAATGCTACAAGGAAGAGGAATAATCTTTTAAAAAGTTGCAAGAAATTAAATGGATGCGTAATTTTGTCTTTGTAGTACATGTTGTATATACAGGGTATGTAAGAGATAATGGATGTATAATTAAATTGTCTTCATGAAAAAAATATTTTATTTTGCAATTATTGCATTGCTGTCTTTGGTGGCTTGCGAACCTGTTGATGAACCAGGGAAATCTGATGATTCTTTAGTAGCACAACCTTTTTCTGTTTCTGAAACTAAAACGGTAATTTTCTCACCAGGTAATTTGCAGTACCATGCTGCAAATAATGAGTGGCGCTTTGCACCTTCTCAATTAGATTATATAGGTGAAGATAATGCCAAAATTAGTGCTACCTACAATGGTTGGATAGATTTGTTTGGCTGGGGTACTGGTGATAATCCTACCAAAGTAATTATAAATTATGACGATTATTTGACGTTTGTAGATTGGGGTGAAAATAAAATTGGTAGTTATTCTCCTAATACGTGGCGTACATTAGAGTTTGATGAATGGTTATATCTTATAAACAAACGTCCAAATGCTTCAAACTTAAAAGGTATTGCAAATGTAAATGGTGTAAATGGTCTTGTCTTGCTTCCTGATACATGGCAGTGTCCCAATGATGTGGTATTCAAGCCTGGTTTTTATAATGATGATAGTAGTAAAGAGTATTACGCCAAGCATCAAACTATATCAGCTTCTGATTGGTCCAAACTTGAGATTTCTGGAGCAGTATTTCTTCCAGCAGCAGGCACCAGGCACAATTTAAATGTTACCCAAGTGATGAGCTACGGGAGGTATTGGTCTTCTACTGGTGGTTATTCTAATTACGCAGGCTTTTGTCACTTCTATTCGTCCTTAGCAGCTGCACTTCGCAACCATAGATATTACGGAAACTCCGTGCGTCTTGTTAAGGATAATTAAAAAGAATATAACCTCAAATATCAACCGCAATCATAAAAGTGAACTTATGGTTGCGGTTTTTGTTGTTTTATACGATGAACTCCAAATAACTTGCTACGTTCGCTTGGTAAAAATATTCATTAATTACTTTGGGATACTAAAATTAAAATGTATATTTTCACTGAAACTTTGGTTGTATAGTACGACTAAAGTTTCAGTGAAAAATTGTTGTAATATTGAAGGTTAGCGAGATGTTACCCCATCCCCTTAAACACCTCTAATGCCTGGCTTACCGATGGCATTGGGTCGATGATAAGCATGCGCTTGCCGTTTTCTTCTTTGAATAGGGTGTTGCGTGGGTTCTCTACCGCATACATTAGCATCTTGTTAAAGATTTCCGATTGGTAGAAATGCGAGTCGAAATTGCTGAGCAAGTAGGCGGTTAATTTGCCTTTGCGCAAGGTTATTTTTTCGATGCCGCTGCGCATGCCAATGTGGCGCAGGCGTACCACCTGAATAAGTTCTTGGGTAACAGAGGGTAGCTCGCCAAAACGGTCTTTTAGCTCGTTTTCAAAGGCGGTAAGTTCTTCTTCGGTTTTTAGGCCATCCAAACGGCGGTATAGCTGAATACGCTCCGATACACTCTCTACATACGTGGCTGGCATAAGTAGTTCTAAATCCGATTCAAACAAACAATCGGTGGTATAATTGGTGGCTTCTTGGGCAATTTCTTCGGCAAAAAGGTCGGCAAAGTCTTGGTGCTTTAGTTCGCTCATGGCTTCGTCCAAAATACGATGATAGGTTTCGTAGCCCAAATCGGCTATAAACCCGCTTTGCTCGCCACCCAAAATATTGCCAGCCCCTCTAATGTCAAGGTCTTGCATGGCAATGTGAATACCGCTGCCCAAATCTGAAAAGTTTTCGATGGCTTGTAGCCTACGGCGCGAGTCGGTGGAAAGGTGGCTTAGTGGGGGCGAAATAAGGTAACAAAAGGCCTTTTTGTTGGTTCTGCCCACGCGTCCACGCATTTGGTGTAAGTCGCTAAGCCCAAAGTTTTGGGCGTCGTTTATAAATATGGTGTTTACGTTGGGTATGTCTATACCGGATTCTATAATAGAGGTGGCCAGCAAAATATCGTATTCGTAATTGATAAAGTTGAGGATGATTTCTTCTAACTTTTCGCTGTCCATTTGCCCGTGGCCTATGCAAATGCGCGCTTGGGGAACCAAACGGCGTATGCGGCTTTCTAAATCGGGCAAGTTGTTAATGCGGTTGTTTACAAAAAAGATTTGTCCACCACGGCTTATTTCAAATTCAATGGCGTCTTTTATGGTGTCGTCGTCCCAACCAATTAGTTCGGTTTGAATGGGGTAACGGTTGGGTGGTGGGGTGCTAATAATGGACAAATCGCGCGCACCCATTAGCGAAAACTGAAGCGTTCTGGGAATGGGGGTGGCGGTAAGGGTTAGCGTGTCTATATTGGCGCGCACTTGTTTTAGTTTTTCTTTTGCTGCTACGCCAAATTTTTGTTCTTCGTCTATAATAAGCAGCCCTAAATCTTTAAATTTTAGGCTTTTGCTTAGTAATTTATGGGTTCCTATTATAATGTCTATTTGTCCCGAAGCTAATTTATCGGTAATTTCTTTTACGTCCGAAGCTTTGCGGGCACGGCTTAAATAATCCACCTTGCAAGGGAATCGTTTTAGGCGTTTGCTAAAACTTTTGTAGTGCTGAAACGCCAATACGGTGGTGGGTACTAATACGGCTACTTGTTTGCTGTCGCATACGGCTTTAAAGGCAGCGCGCATGGCAATTTCTGTTTTACCAAAGCCTACGTCGCCACAAATAAGGCGGTCCATGGGTTTGGTGCTTTCCATGTCGCGTTTTACCATAACGGTGGCTTTGGCTTGGTCTGGGGTGTCCTCGTACAAGAAAGAAGATTCTAACTCTTGTTGCAAGTAGCTGTCGGCCGAGTAGGCAAACCCTTGCTCGGCTTTGCGCTTGGCGTATAGGGCAATGAGCTCGCGCGCTATGTCTTTTACTTTCTTTTTGGTGCGGTCTTTTAGGTTGGTCCAAGCGGCTGTGCCTAATTTGTTGAGTTTGGGTGGTTCGCCGTCTTTGCTTTTGTACTTAGAAATGCAGTGCAACGAGTGGATATTTACCAATATCATGTCGTCGTCTTTAAAGGTGAGTTTTATCACCTCTTGTTCTTTTCCTCCGTTGTTTAGGCGGATAAGACCTCCAAAACGACCCACGCCGTGGTCTTGGTGTACAATGTAGTCGCCTACCTGAATTTGCATCAATTCTTTTAGGGACATCACTACCTTGCCTGCACGGGTTTTGGTAGATTTGAGCGAGTATTTATGGTAACGTTCAAAAATTTGGTGGTCTGTATAGACGCAAATTTTTAAGTCGTGGTCTATAAAACCTTCGTGAATAATTTGAATAACCGGGGTGAAATGAATGTTTTCGGGGCGGTCTTCAAAAATATCTTTTAGGCGTTCTATTTGTTTGGGGTTGTCGCTGCATACAAAAACTTGATAACCTGCGGCTTGGCTTTCTGCAAAGTTGGCGGCAACCAAATCAAAGTTTTTGTGAAAAATGGGTTGGATGCTTTGATTATACTGTAGCTGTTTGCGGGCTGCAAAGTGGTTGCGCAATCCCCATTCTATGCAACGGTAGGGTGCGAGGCTGGTTTCGGCCGTATGTATATCTATAAATTGGTGGCTATCTGCGTTTTGGGTGGCAATGGTTTGCATTACTTCTATGCAGTAGGCAGCGTCAAATAGACCAAATAGGGTGTTGGGTTTGAAAAACTGAAAAATGGGTACCAAGTTTTCTTGGCTGGTATTTACCGTGTTGGAAACAATGGAAACTTCGTTTAGTGATTCTATAGATAGCTGACTTTCAATGTCAAAGCTGCGGATGCTGTCAATGTCGTCGCCAAAAAAGTCTATGCGGTAGGGTACGTCGTTAGAAAAGGAAAAGACGTCTATTAAGCTACCGCGTACTGAGAACTGCCCGGGTTCATAGACAAAATCCGTTTGTTCAAAGCCGTACTCGGTAAGTAGTTCTACCACGTAATCGGTGCTGAGGGTGTGCCCCACTTTTAGTTGTAGGGTTTCTTTGCTTAGGAGCGAGGGGGCTATCACTAATTCGGTGAGGGCCTCAGGGTAGGTTACTATTGTAACTGGAGCGTCGCCTTGTAGAGCACCCAGTGCTTCGGTGCGTAGAACCTGATTGGGGGCGTCTTTGGTGAGTCCGTCTTTTATTTTCTTTTTGTACGAAGACGGAAAATAAAACACCCCTTGGGGCGATAGTTGGCACAAGTCGTTAAAGAAATAGCCAGCTTCTTCGGCGTCGTGCAATACGTAAACCGCGGGCAAATTTGCTGTAATTTGGGCGGTATGCATAAGGAGAGCTGGGGCAGAACCTTGTGTTCCACCTATTTTAAGGGCTTTAGATGTGCCTGTGAGCCACTTTTCTAACTCTTTATAGTTCTCGCTTTTTTGGAGCGTTTGTACTACTTCTGTTATGTTCATACTTGTGGTTACAAAGATAGCGCAAACCGAGCGTAGAAAAAAATAAGCTTGCTTAAATTTTTTTATACCGAGGTGCCGTCTATCTTATTTACAGATAGTATATTTCAGCTATTTTTTGTACCTTTGCACTACTTTAATAAACGGAGCTCTTGTCCATGAGCTTGTTAAAAGGGTTTGTACGTCCGATACCAGCCACAAACAGCGAGTGACTATCGACAATTTTATTCATCTTAATTTTTAATCTTTATGAATCAAAAACTTTCAATTTGCAATGATGCGTTGCAACCTATTCAACAACCTTTAGAGGTTATCGAAAATCTTATTTTAAACATCCGTGGTAAGCAAGTGATGCTTGACCGCGATTTGGCGCGTTTGTATGGGGTAGAAACTAAGGTGTTAAATCAGGCAGTAAAACGTAATATAGAGCGTTTTCCAGAGGATTTTATGTTTCAATTAACAAAAGAAGAATTTGAGAATTGGAAGTCACAAATTGTGACTTCCAATTGGAAGTCGCAAAATGCGACTTCCAATTCTATTGTAAAAGGAGCACGTAAATGTCCATACGCATTTACAGAAAATGGAATTGCAATGCTCAGCGGTTTATTGAACTCGCCTATAGCTATTCATGTAAATATTCAAATTATGCGTGCCTTTGTGGCAATGCGCCATACCTTATTAAATAATAATCAGTTGTTTAATAGGATAGAAAATATAGAGCATCATCAACTATTGATGATAGAAAGGCAAGATAAGACCGAATCACAAATTGAAACGCTCTTTCAAGCTCTCTCAAAATACGAACTACCTAAAGAAAATGTTTTTTACAATAATCAACTCTTTGATGCGCATATTCTTATGTCGCAGTTAATTGAATCGGCTCAAAAACGTATTGTTGTTATTGATAATTACGTGGATGCTTCGGTGCTTACGTTGCTTTCTAAACGAAAACAAGAGGTTTCGGCCGAAATTTACACCTACAAAATGAGCGATCAGTTTTCGCTCGATTTAGAAAAACACAATGCGCAATATCCCGTTGTTGAGGTGTATGTTAGCAAGAAATCGCACGATAGATTTCTGATAATTGACAATACAGTTTATCACGTTGGTGCATCGATAAAAGATTTGGGCAAAAAACTTTGTGCGGTTATTCAGATGAGTTCCATTACCCCAGAGGAAATAATAGGTAAGGTGCAGACAACTCATTCATGAAGTAAACCAAATAAAGCACTCTTTTGAAGATATAGAGCCCTAAATTTTCTTAAACGTGTGCATAAGTCGAAATTTTTCTGTAAGTTTGTGTGTTAGTAAACAGAATGCATTATGTCTAAAAATTTAGTACTGATTCCTACCTACAACGAAAAGGAAAACATAGAGGCTATTATAAAGGCCGTGATGGCATTGCCGGTGGCGTTTGAGATTTTGGTGATTGACGATAATTCGCCAGATGGTACGGCTACTATCGTAAAAAATCTACAAAAAGAATTTACTACCAATCTGCATTTATTGGAGCGTCCAGGAAAACAGGGCTTGGGCAGAGCCTATATAGCAGGCTTTGAGTGGGCCATCGCCAACCAATACGATTACATTTTTGAAATGGATGCCGATTTTTCGCACAATCCTAACGACTTGGTACGCCTTTACAAAGCCTGTGCCGAAGAGGGTGCCGATGTGTCTGTAGGTTCGCGCTATGTGTCGGGTGTAAATGTGGTAAACTGGCCCATGGGACGTGTGCTAATGTCTTATTTTGCTTCTAAATACGTGCGTTTTGTAACGGGTATTCCTGTGGCCGATACCACAGCTGGTTTTGTATGCTATAGTAGCAACGTGTTAAAAACCATAGAGTTAGATAAGATTAAATTTGTGGGCTACGCATTCCAAATAGAAATGAAATTTACAGCGCATCAATGCGGTTTTAAGATTGCAGAAGTGCCCATTATTTTTGTAAACCGCGAATTAGGTACATCTAAAATGAGTGGTGGTATCTTTAGCGAAGCCCTACTTGGCGTGTTGAAACTTAAAATCCGCTCATGGTTCCGTAAGTATCCTCAAAAAGTCTAAAGTCTAAGGTCGAAGATCAACTGTTGAAGGTTGACTAAACAAATAAACGGTTATTCGGGCACTTCGACAAGCTCAGTGACCGAATAACCGAATAACCAAATCACCGAATAACCAATGATTTTAATAGAAAACGCACATATAGTAAATGAGGGTCGCATTCTTAAGGGTGCGGTGCTTGTAAATAATGATATAATTGATAGTATTTTTAAGGGCGAAGTACCTGCATCGGTGCGCGAAAAAGCAACGCAAGTAATAGACGCGTCCGATTGTTGGCTAATGCCCGGTGTAATAGACGATCACGTGCATTTTCGTGACCCCGGCATGACTGAAAAGGCAGACTTCTACACTGAAAGCCGTGCTGCTGTGGCAGGTGGGGTAACATCGGTTATGGATATGCCCAATACCAATCCGGCCACAATTTCGCTCCAAGCATGGAACGAGAAAATGTGCATGATAGGCGCTAAGTCTTTGGTAAACTACAGCTGTTACTTAGGAGCTACTAATACCAATTTAGCGGATGTGTTGGCTGCTGACCCAACTGCGGTTTGTGGTATAAAATTGTTTATTGGTTCTTCTACAGGAAACCTTTTGGTGGATAGCAACGATGCTATGACGGCTATTTTTAGCCAAGTAAAAGCGTTGGTAGCCGTGCATGCAGAGGATAATGCCATTATTGCCCAAAATATTGCCAAACTCAAAGCCCAATATGGCGAAGATTTACCCGTGTCGCTTCATCCGCAAATACGTTCGCACCAAGCTTGTTATAAATCTACCTCGTGGGCAGTGGATATGGCGCGAAAATACGGTACGCGTTTGCATGTAATGCACGTAAGTACAGAGCAAGAGTTGGCGTTGTTTGAAGATAAGCCTTTGGCCGAAAAACAAATTACGGCCGAAACATGCCCGCAATACCTTGTGTTTGATTCAAAAGATTTTGAAACGCTTGGTGCTCGCATTAAATGTAATCCAGCCATAAAAAATGAGACAGATAAAAATGCCTTGCTAAAAGCTGTATCATCCAATAGAATAGATGTGATTGGTACAGACCACGCCCCACATTTGTTGTCGCAAAAAGAAGGAAATGCGCTAACAGCGGTATCGGGGATGCCAGGCATACAGTATTCGCTGCCTTTGATGCTGTCACTTGCCAAACAAGGCGTGCTAAGCGTAGAGCAAGTGGTAGAAAAAATGTG
>JAFOWX010000050.1 GCA_017391905.1 Paludibacteraceae bacterium
ATTTGATTAGCTTCTTCGATAGAAGCGATGCCGTATTGGCTTAATACTTTATTGATTTGAGCCTCACGACGGTTTTGGCTCTCAAATTTTACTTCTCTAATCATAATTTGTTTCTCCTTTCAATTAGTCAATACGTGGGTCGATAAATTTAACAGCACCTTGTTCTGCGGTGAAACGACCGTAGGTAGCGGTAGCTTTTTTAAGTGCTTCGTTAGCATCAACACCTTTTTTAATTTGTTCCATCATAACGCCCAAGCGTACAAATTGATAGCCGCAAACTTCGTCATCTTCGTCCAAAGCAATTTTGGTAACGTAACCTTCGGCCATTTCTAAGTAACGAACACCTTTTGCTTTGGTAGAGAACATGGTACCAACTTGGCTACGCAAGCCTTTACCCAAGTCTTCCAAACCAGCACCAATTACCAAACCACCTTCAGAGAAAGCAGATTGAGTACGTCCGTAAACAATTTGCAAGAACAATTCGCGCATTGCTGTATTGATAGCGTCACACACAAGGTCAGTATTAAGAGCTTCCAAAAGGGTTTTGCCAGGAAGAATTTCAGCAGCCATGGCAGCTGAGTGAGTCATACCAGAGCAACCGATGGTTTCAACCAATGCTTCTTCGATGATGCCTTCTTTTACGTTCAAAGTAAGTTTGCAAGCACCTTGTTGAGGAGCACACCAACCAATACCGTGTGTAAGACCTGAAATATCTTTAATTTCTTTCGATTTTACCCATTTGCCTTCTTCTGGAATGGGAGCAGGACCATGGTTAGGACCTTTTTTTACAACACACATGTGTTCTACTTCGTGTGAATAAACCATAATGTTAAATTTATAGATTAATAAATGTGATATTTTTTGTTTAGTCGATTAGTCAATTAGTCGGAGCACATGCTCCAATAAGCGTACAAATTTAATGATAAAAAATAAAATGGCAAAATTTATTGTCACTTGTTGAATCACTGCATCGCCTAATCAACGGAGCGTACGCAGTACGCGACTAATAAGCATATCGCTTAATAATATTGTACGCTTCGTGTAGTCCTAATTCGCCTGCTTTGCTGAGGTCTTTGCGTCCTTGTTCCTTGTCGCCTTGGTATAGGTAAATAAGCCCGCGGTTGTAGTATGCCTCGGCAAAGTCTGGGTATTGCTCTATGCACTGCGTAAAACGGCCAATGGCATCTGCGTATTTTTGTTGCAACAAATGGATGTAGCCCATGTTGTACACAGCGTAAATAAGGTTAGGGTCTAACTGGAGTGCCATGTACAAGTCGTTTAGGGCTAACATGCATATGGCTTGCGTTAGGCCGTCTTTAGAGGATTCTGCTTCTTTGATGCGGGCATTGGCACGGTTAAAGTAGGCCAATACATTGCCGGGATAGTATTTTATCAGTGTGTCAAAATCGGCCAAAGCACTGCTAAAATCTTCTACCTGCGTTAGGCAGTAGCCCCTAAGCATTAGGGTGCGTTGGTGCGTTGGGTCTGTTTGGAGTGTTTCCGAACATTGCTCTATGGTGGTAAAATACGTGTTGTAGTCTGAAGCTCTGTTTGATTTTTGTACGGTACAGAACTCCAAATTGCTGCCGGTTAGCTGGTTGTAATGGTCAAGCTGTGCGTTAAAGAGCGATTGGCGTTTAATCTGCACATCGGGGTTTGGCGTGCCAATGATAAAGTTGGATAAAGGCTCTATGGTTACGTTTTTATCTTGTACTTGTCCCCTGATGTCGCTGGCGTATTGGTTGGTTTGCTCTTCTTGCAACTTATGGATAATGGCTTTGCCTTGTTCCGAAGGTTCTAAGGCTTTTTGTTGTGCCGTTTTGGGTGCGCGTTTGCCGCTACGAATTTCTTGTTCTATTTGCATGGCAAGGTGCTCGTCTTTGTTAGCACCTACAATGTCGCGCATTTTACGTTTGGCGTTGCCACGTCCGTAGTATGCCGGAATAAAGTCGGGGTATTGTGCCAATATGGTGTTGTAGTCGGCAATGGCAGCTTTGTAATCGCCCACTTGCGTGTTTAGTATGGCGCGTTGCATATAAGCGTTGTAGTTGTTTGGATCTAATGCCAAGCAAGTGCTAAAGTCGTCTATGGCGCGGTTGTCGTCGCCTACGTTGGCCCTAAGTAGGCCTCTGTTGTAGTAAGAAAGTGCGTTTTTGTTGTCGATGCTAATGGCGGTGTCAAAGTCGCTCATGGCACCACGTAAGTTGTTGGTTTGCATGCGCACAATGGCACGGTTACCATAGTAATCGCTTCGGTATGCATTGATGCCAATGGCCTTGTCTAAATCTTGCAATCCTTTTTCTGCCTGTCCTATTTCGTACTTAATCATGCCTCGCATGGCGTAGGCCAAATCGGCATTTTTGTTGTATTGTACGGCGCTGTCTAAGTTGGCAATGGCTTGCAAGGTATCGTTTTGCACCAAGTATATTTGCGACCTAAGAATGTATCCTTCTGTGTAACGTGGGTACTCGATTAGCAACGAATCGCACACCGCCAAGGCTTGTTCGTTTTGCTCCATGCGGATTAAATTTTCAATCCACAAATTGGTGGTATTGATGTTGTTAGGCTCAAATTCCAACGATTTTTTTAGGTCGTTGGTAGATTTTTCCCACTCGCCAATGCGGCGATACGCATAGCCCCTGCAGTAGTACACTTTGGGTAAAAAAGGGTTTATGTCTAAGGCTTTGTTGCAGTCTTCTATAGCGCCTCGGTAGTCTTCTAAGTTGAGTTTGGCGTATGCCCGATACAGGTAAGGATCGGTAAGGTGGGGTTTTGCCTTGATAATTTGGTTGAAATACTGAATAGCAACCACGTAGTCTTCAAAGTACAAGGCGTTTTTGCCTATATCTATGAGTCGTTGTGTGTTTATTTGTGCCATTCCCACCATGGAGAACAGCACAAAAAATATCATTGATATGGTACGTCGAAGATTCAATGTCAACTCTTAACTCCCAACTACTCGCTGATTTACAACAACGCAAATTTAAACACCTCTTCCACATTTTTTACATAGTGGAAAGTAAGCCCTTTTAGGTAGATGTCCTTAATTTCTTCTATGTTTTTGCGGTTTTGGTAGCAAAGCATAATGTCTGTAACACCGGCACGTTTGGCTGCCAAAATTTTTTCTTTGATGCCACCCACGGGTAGTACTTTGCCGTGCAGGGTAATTTCGCCCGTCATGGCCAAATGCTTGCGTACTTTTTTGCCTGTTATGGCCGAAAGCAAGCTGGTGGCAATGGTGATACCTGCCGATGGTCCATCCTTTGGAATAGCACCTTCTGGCACGTGTATGTGAATGTTGTGTGTTTCAAAAAAGTCTGGAGCTACGCCCAATTGACTTTGGTGTGCCCTGATGTATTCCAAACCAAGCGTGGCCGATTCTTTCATTACATCGCCCAAATTGCCGGTTAGGGTAAGCTTGTCGCCTTTGCCTTTGCTTAGGCTGGTTTCAATTTCCAAAATTTCGCCACCTACAGAGGTCCATGCCAAACCGGTTACAATGCCAATTTCTTCTTTTTGGCTTTGTTCCGAAGCATCGTATGGAGCAACGCCCAAGTAATCGTACAAATCAGTAGGTTGCAGGGTAATGGTAAAGGTTTCGTCCAAAGCAGTTTTGCGCGCTGCTTTTCGGGCAATTTTAGCCAACAATTTATCCAAACCACGTACGCCCGATTCGCGGGTATAACCCTCTACAATGGCACGAATGGTTTTCTTAGGCACCTGAACTGCTTTGGTAGCAATGCCGTGGTTTTCCCATTGTTTGGGAATAAGGTGTTTGGTGGCAATTTCTATTTTTTCTTCCACTATGTAGCCGCTAATGTTGATTAGCTCCATGCGGTCCAATAGCGGACGCGATACGGTGCTCAAATCGTTGGCGGTGGCTATAAACAATACTTTGGATAAGTCAAAGTCAATGTCGATAT
This sequence comes from Paludibacteraceae bacterium, assembly GCA_017391905.1. GTDB lineage: Bacteria > Bacteroidota > Bacteroidia > Bacteroidales > Paludibacteraceae > Enterocola. The sequence goes on from JAFOWX010000050.1 coordinate 3,924, forward strand.
AGTTATCGTGGAAGGCGTTGTTTTGTTCTGGGTCTAACACTTCCAATAGGGCAGAAGAGGGGTCGCCTTTAAAGTCGCTGCCTATTTTGTCTATTTCGTCCAAAATAAACACAGGGTTAGAACTTCCTACCTTTTCCAAACTTTGGATAATGCGTCCGGGCATGGCACCTAAATAGGTACGGCGGTGGCCTCTAATTTCCGATTCGTCGTGCAAACCACCCAACGAAATGCGGGCGTATTTGCGACCCAATGCCTCGGCTACCGATTTTCCCAACGAGGTTTTACCTACCCCGGGAGGGCCATACAAACAGATAATGGGCGATTTTAAATCGCCACGCAGTTTAAGCACAGCCAAATGTTCTAAAATGCGTTCTTTTACATCGTCCAATCCAAAGTGGTCTTTGTTTAAAACACGTTCGGCTGTTTTTAGGTTGAAATTATCTTTGGTGTATTCGTTCCAAGGCAAGTTTACCAACGTTTGTACGTAGTTCATTTGTACCGAAAAGTCGGGCGAATGAGCCGGCATGCCTTCTAATTTGGTAATTTCTTTTTCAACTTGCGCTTTTACGGCATCGCTCCATTTCTTTTTGGCGGCCTTTTGCTTTAGTTGGTTTACGTCTTGCTCTTGTGCCGAACCACCCAATTCTTTTTGAATGGTTTTTATTTGTTGTTGCAAGAAATATTCGCGTTGTTGTTTGTCAATGTTCTCCATGGCTTGCGATTGGATGGACGATTTGATTTCCAACATTTGCGATTCTTGCGTAAGCATTTTTAACAGCAAATAGGCGCGTTCTTCCAAATGGCCTATTTCCAAAAGTTGTTGCCTGTCAGAAAGGTCTAACCCTAAGTTGGCGGCAATAAAGTTAATGGTGTATTGTGCGCTTTCTATGTTTCTAATGGCAAACATAATTTCTTGTGGCATATTGCCCGAAAGGCGAATCATGCGCATGGCCAAATCTTTGATGGCTGCCACCAAGGCAGTAAAATGTTTGGATTTGGGCACTTTGGTAACCTCGTTGCGTAGTTCTACTTGTGCAGACAAGTAGGGTTCTTCGCCAACAATATCGTTTAAAAGAAATGTTTGTTTGCCTTGTAGGATAACCGTGGTGGTGTTGTCCGGCATCTCCAAAATGCGCACTATTTGCGCAATGGTACCTACCTGAAAAAGATCTTCTTTTTTTGGATTTTCGGTATTTTTATCTCTTTGCGCTACGGCTCCAATGGGTTTGCCTTGCTTGTACATTTCGCGCACCGCTTTAAGCGATTTTTTTCGGCCTACCACCACCGGCATAATCACACCGGGAAATAGCACCATGTTGCGCAATGCCAAAATAGGAAGAATGTTGTCCTCTGGCAGTTGCACCGCATGCTCGTCGTTTTCTTCGGCTATTAGCGGAATGAAGCTGGCGTCGTCGTTGTTGTCGCTAACGGCACCAATAATAACGCGTTCGTGTTTTGTTTTCATGTGTTGCCGTTCTGTTAAATAGACGATTCAAATTGTTTTAAGAAGCGAACGTCGTTTTCGGAGAACATGCGTAAGTCTTTGCATTGGTATTTTAGGTTGGCAATACGTTCTACACCCATACCAAAGGCGTAACCGCTGTAAACGGTAGAGTCGATGCCACAGGCTTCCAATACATTGGGGTCAACCATACCACAACCCAAAATTTCTACCCAACCGGTGTGTTTGCAGAAAGGACAGCCTTTGCCACCGCATAGGTTACAAGAAATATCCATTTCGGCGCTGGGTTCGGTAAAGGGGAAATACGAGGGGCGTAAACGTATTTGAGTTTCTTCGCCAAACATTTCTTTGGCAAAGTACAAAAGAGCTTGCTTTAAGTCGGCAAACGACACGTTTTTGTCAATGTACAAACCTTCTACTTGGTGAAAGAAACAGTGCGCACGGTACGAAATGGCTTCGTTGCGATAAACGCGACCGGGGCATAATACCCTAATAGGAGGTTTTTGGGTAGACATAACGTGCGATTGTACGCTACTGGTGTGCGTACGCAACAGTACATCGGGATTTTTTTCGATAAAGAACGTGTCTTGCATATCGCGTGCAGGGTGTTCTGGTGGAAAGTTTAACGCTCCAAACACGTGCCAATCGTCTTCAATTTCAGGTCCTTCTGATACGGTAAAACCAAGGCGTGCAAAAATGGAGATGATTTCGTTTTTTACCAACGAAAGGGGGTGACGTGTGCCCAAATCAATGGCAGCCGCAGAACGGGTTAGGTCTAACAATTCTGTTTTGCTACCACCCTCAAAAGCCGATTTCATTTCGGTAAATTTAGCTTGCGCTGTGTTTTTAAGGTCGTTAAGCAATTGGCCCACGATGCGTTTTTCTTCGTTGGCTACGTTTTTAAATTCGCTAAACAGTTCGTTTAACGCTCCTTTTTTGCTAAGGTATTGAATACGTAGGTTCTCTAACTCTTCTTTGCTCTTGGGTTGAAGACTTTGAATCTCCTGCAAAAGGTTGTTTATCTTATTCTTCATAATCTCGTCTGTATTTAAAGCGGTGCAAAAATACAACTTTTTCTGTACAATGAGAAATATTTTTGTCATGCAAATGTATTCATACAGAACCCAAAAGCACCGAACACCAAAAGTTATTAACTTTTTACTGCCTCTTTGTGTATAAAATGTGTTGGTGGAACACAATTAGTCTTTATAAAATTACTATCTTTGCCCTATTATTGTTGATTTGTTTATTCGTCTATTTGTATAGAGTAACGAACTTACGTATCAACGTATCAACGTTTACACATTATGGGAAAAATAATTGCTATAGCCAATCAAAAAGGTGGGGTAGGTAAGACTACCACTGCCGTAAACTTAGCGGCATCGCTTGCCGTGATGGAAAAAAAGGTGTTGTTGGTGGATGCAGATCCACAAGCCAATGCATCTTCGGGTTTAGGCATTGATATAACCGATATACACGAAAGTATTTACGAGTGCCTTATCAATGCGTTGCCAGTGGAACAAGCTATTAAAAGCACTATTGTGGAAAATTTATCCATTATTCCATCGCACATAGACTTGGTTGGTGCCGAAATAGAGATGCTAAAATTAGAAAATCGCGAAGAGTTTCTAAAACGCATTTTACATCCACTTAAAGTTCAATACGATTATATTATCATAGACTGTTCGCCCTCGTTGGGACTTATCACGGTAAACTGTTTAACGGCAGCCGATTCTGTTATTATTCCAGTACAAGCCGAATATTATGCATTGGAAGGTATTAGCAAGCTGTTGGTAACTATAAAAATTATTAAGAGCCGTTTAAACTCCAATTTGGAAATAGAAGGTTTCTTATTAACCATGTACGATGTTCGTTTACGTTTAGCGCGTCAGGTGTACGACGAGGTAAAACAACATTTCCAAGACATGGTGTTCAATACCATTATTCAGCGTAACATCCGTTTGAGCGAATCGCCCAGTCACGGTGTACCTGTGTTGATGTACGATGCCGATTCTACCGGTGCTCGTAACTATTTACAATTGGCCGAAGAGGTGGTAAAAAATAACGCATAGTTTTATATGGCAGAAAAGAAAAGTGCATTAGGAAGAGGATTGGGGGCATTGATTGATATGCAACCCACGGTGCAAACCGGTGGTAGTTCGTTGATAGACGAAATAGAATTGTCCAACATAGAGGCTAACCCCACGCAACCCCGTACCATTTTTGACGAAGAAGCGTTGCAAGAGTTGGCTACCTCTATCAAAGAGTTAGGCGTGGTTCAGCCCATTACGGTTCGCGAAGTTTCGGCTGGAAAATACATGATTATTGCGGGCGAACGTCGTTATCGTGCGTCTAAAATAGCCGGATTGACCAAAATTCCGGCATACATTAAGCGTGTTTCGGACGAAACCATGATGGAAATGGCGTTGGTAGAAAACATTCAACGCGAAGACCTTAATGCCATCGAAATTGCGCTTACCTACCAACGATTGTTGGACGATTACCAGTTTACCCAAGAAAAATTGAGCGAACGTGTAGGTAAAAAACGTGCTACCGTTGCTAACTATTTGCGTTTGCTTAAATTGCCTGCCGAAATTCAATTGGGGCTAACCAAAAAAGAAATTGACATGGGGCATGCGCGTGCACTTATCAACGTAGATGACCCTACCGTGATGATAAAATTGTACGAAGACATTGTCAAAAACGGTTACTCGGTACGCAAGGTTGAAGAATTGGTAAAAGCGCTTAATCAGCAAAAGAAAGAATCCAAACAACCTGCCAATAAAGAACTTTTGGCGGTGTACGAAACCATGGGCAAACAACTTTCTGCCCTATTTGGTTCGCCTGTAAAAATAGAAAGAAACGAAAAAGGCAAAGGACGTATTGTCTTGCAGTTTGCCAACGACGATGAATTGGAATCGTTGTTGTCTGTGATGGAACAAATGCAGCATAAAGCGTGAAAAAGTGCATATACATACTGCTTTTGTTTTGTGCGTGTGCTACACAGGTACTTGCCGATGGGGTGGTGCTGGCTTCGGAGCCTATTGAGGTTGCCAAAGTGGATACCGGCCTTGTCTTTATCCCTGTTTCTACACCCCTGCCTGCCGAAATACCTGTAAAGTCTTCTTTTCAGCCAGACCCGGATATGGCGGTTTGGTTGGCGGCTGTAGTACCCGGTTTGGGGCAAATTTACAACCGTCAGTATTGGAAACTGCCCATTATTTACGGGGGTACCATGGGGTTGGCCTACGCCATTAGCTGGAACAATCAAATGTACATAGACTACAGAAAGGCGTATTTGGATGCCATAGACCACGATCCAAGTACCAATTACTATGTCAATGTAATTAGTAAAGCGGAGGGAGAAGCCCTTACTTCTACCGATATTCAGCGAATCAAAAACAGGCAAGATACATACCTGCGTAACCGCGACTTGTGTATTATTTTTACCGGTGTATTGTACTTGTTAACGCTTATTGATGCGTACGTAGATGCTCAGATGGCCGATTACGATATCAGCCCCGATTTGTCGTTGCAAGTAGCTCCGGCTGTGATACCTCCTACGCAAGCGCAACAAAATGATGCTTCTGTGGGGCTTCGTTGTAGACTTAAATTTTAAATACCTGTTAAATTAATTAGTTTCTAATGAAACGAATCTTATTAGTACTGCTTATTACCTATAATGCTGTTGGAGTGTTTGCCAAAGGAAAGAATAACAGCATGGTGTTGGAAAATCCTGATACATTACAAATAGCACCCGTTGTGGTGGATACCTTGGCAACCGCTGCCTTAGAAGCGGACTCGTTGCAAA
>JAFOWX010000051.1 GCA_017391905.1 Paludibacteraceae bacterium
AAAGTAGGGGCTTCTTATTCGTTTCATGCCTTGTATAAAGGCAACGATACCTGGCAGTTTCGTCACCGTGGACGCTTGCACGTAACGGGTAGCTATTCGGTAAACAATTGGGGAATGTCGTTGCGTGTTATGCCCGAAATGACCTATACCGATAAAGAAATAGATCCTTTAGAAGAGGTAAACCCAACCTGGATTATGCGCTCACGCTTTAAAGTGGATTACTCGTTTATAGACAAACCGGTAAAACCTTACGCCTACGTAGAAATGTTCAACCCCTTGGTTAATCCTACCTACGGCAATGCGTGGTTGGAAAAAATGCGTTACTCCATTGGTACAGAGTGGAGCGTCGATGCCCACAACAAATTCGACTTCTACTACCTATTGGAGCACGATATGGGGCAAGACCTATCCGTTTCGTCCACCCTTATAACCCGCACCCAAGGCAACCAACTCAACCACATCCTCGGCATCAAATACAAATACATCTTTTAGGTAACCCTTAAAACTCTACTACGGTGATGCCGGCGCCGCCTAATTGGACGTGTTCGTCCTTGGCGCTGCGAACCTGGGGTACGGTGTATAGGTATTGGCGTATGGTTTGTTTTAGTGCGCCGGTACCTGTGCCGTGCAAGATGCGCACGGTAGAAACACCCATCATAATGGCGTCGTCTATGTAGTACATGATGGTTTGCAAAGCCTCGTCGGCACGCATACCACGCACGTCAATCTGGGTTTTAAACTTTAATTGATGCTCGCGTAGCGTGTTGTCGCCTTTGCTCCATGCAGGCGTTTGTTTGCGTTGCTCTTGTTGACGAACCTGTTTGCGGTTAGCCTTGTGCAAATCGGCCAGCGCCACGTTCAGCTTCATTAACCCCATGGCAACCACTGCTTTTTTGCCTTTTATTTCCAAAATTTCGCCCACGTTTTCGCCATACACCACCGCATCGCCCACGGCAAGCATGTCCTTGGCAGGGGCTTCTTGTTTAGGCGCAGGTTTTACGCGTTTTTCTTCTTGCAACGCCTTTTTCTGTTGCTCAATTTGCGCCCTAATGGCCTTGGTTTTTTCTTTGTCCGCTTTGGCTTCCTTAATTTCCTTAATGGTTTTTTCTATGGTAGCGTTGGCTTCGGCCAAAAGTTGTTTAGCCTCGTTTTTAGCCTGACGAATAATTTCTTTGCGTTGTCTTTCTATGCCCGATAATTGCTCTTGCAAGGTTTTGTCCGCCTCGTTCATTTTCTTTTCTTTGAGCTTAACCTGTTGGCGTTTGTTTTCCCAATAGCGTTTGTCACGCACAATGTCTTGTAGGTTTTTATCGTAGTCGATGTGTTCGCTACCCACAATCTCGGTGGCTTTTTCTATCACGCTTTCGGGAAGCCCAATTTTTCGGGCAATTTCTACTGCAAACGAGCTACCCGGGTTGCCAATAGAAAGCTGGTACAGCGCACGCATTTCGTGGCGGTCGTATAGCATGGCACCGTTTACCAAGCCTTCGGTTTGCGAGGCAAAGTGTTTTAGGTTAGTGTAGTGCGTGTTGATAACCCCAAAGCATTTTTGTTGGTTAAAGAAACCTAACTCGGCTTGCGCAATAGCACCCCCAATTTGAGGTTCTGTACCGCTACCAAACTCGTCAATAAGCAACAAGGTACGTTGGTTGCCGTAGCGCAAAAAGTATTTCATGTTGCTTAGGTGCGAGCTGTAGGTACTCAAATCGTTTTCCAACGACTGCTCATCGCCAATATCAATAAAAATATGCTCAAAAATGCCCAAGGTGCTGTGTGGAGCTACCGGTACCAGCAATCCGCATTGCCACATGTATTGCAAAAGCCCTACGGTTTTTAAGCAGACCGATTTTCCGCCGGCATTTGGGCCCGAAATAAGCAAGATGCGTTTTTCGTGGTTAAGCGCAATGTCAAGTGGAACAATTTCTTTGCCTTGTTCTTGTAGCGAAAGGTAGAGCAAAGGGTGGGTGGCACTCTCCCATTGTAGCAATGGCTTGTTTTCGCTTTTGGGCAAGGTGGCACCTATGCGTATGGCAAACAAGGCTCTGGCACGAAGGCTGTCTATTTCGGCCAAAAACAGCATGGAAAGCGACAATTCCGGCAAGTACGGACGCATAAAATCGCTACATGCCGTTAGTATTTTAATAATCTCGCGTTTTTCTTCGGCTTCCAACTCCCTTATTTGGTTGTTGGCTTCTACCACCGCCCCGGGTTCTACGTAAACGGTTTTGCCGGTGGCGGATTCGTCGTGTACAATGCCCCCTAATTTTCGTTTAAAGGCGGGCGAAATAGGGATTACCAACCTACCGTCGCGCAACGATGGGGTGACGTCTTTTTCCAAATAGCCGTCTTGTTGGGCTTGCCTGATGATGTTGCTCATCAGCTTGGAAACCGATGCCGTAAGTTGTATTTTTTTGCGGCGAATTTGCGCTAAATTATCGGATGCGTGGTCTTTGATGTGTCCAAACTTGTCTAATATGCCGTCTATGTAGCGGCTCACTTCCGGAAATGCGTTTACTTCGGCACATTTATTCTTTAAATAGGGGTATTCTTCTTGGGTTTTGACGCTAAAAAATTGCACAATGCGTTTTACTGTAAGCAACGAACGGTACAGTTCAAACAATTCTGCTTCGGTTAGGTAAGTTCCCTCGGTGGCAATGCGTTTTAAATAAACACGCGTGTCAAAATAGCCTTCTACCGGAAAAGCGTCGCTCTCTTCGCGGCAAATGGTGCAAAACTCGTTGGTTTGCGAGGCTTGTTCCAAAATTTGTTCCAGTTGGCTGCTGAATTGCAAGCCGTCAATCAGTTCCTTGGCGTGCATGCCAACGCAATGGCCCTTAATCAGGGTCTTTATTTTGTCAAATTCTATTTTCTGTTCAAAATGCTTTGGATATACCATAATTATCGCTCATTGATTGCCACTAAGGATTACCCCTTAGCGGGGTAACTCCTAACTTTCTCCCTACTATCAACACCTTCGAATTATCGTGCAGGGTGGTGGCAAAAACATACACATCGCCACCATCTTTTAGTTTTAGTTTCTTTCTTAAATCGGCAACACTGCCCGGAAAATTCCGAATACTCAGGTTTGCCTTGTCTATATCGGCTATTTCCTTAAGCTGTACCTTGGTAACACGCTCTATGGCAAAAATCCTGCCCGGAAAATGGGTTATGCAGGTGTCCGAGGTGTACAAGTGGCTGTTGGAATGTAATTTACATACTCCAAATTGTTGTGCAATTTGTTTAAATCCGCCTGCCTTTAATATGGCAGCGTTGGGTTCGTATAGATAGGTTAGAGGCTGGCTATAGGTTGCCATGCAAGTTGCTTCGGCACCGCGTGTAAACATAAATGCATCTTCTTGTAGTGGCAGGTTGGCGCAAACAATGCGTGGCTCTTGCTTACTCTCTCCCTGTTCCATTTTCCATTCTCCACGCACGCACACCAATACCTCTTTGCACTCGTTCTTAACCGCAATAATGTGTACTTGTTGGGTGGTAGGAAATACTTTCAGCACTGATTCTATGTCAATCATGGGCGAAAGTTTTATCAGCAACGTGTGGCATTTTTGCAACAGCATCGCTCCTATCTCCAATAGGTTAGGTGTGCAATCGCCCAACAACGCCACCTTGCCACCCTTGTTGTCGCGTCGTGCCGGGTCTATAAAAATAACATCCACCGGCCACATTTCGGCCAAAAAATCCTCGCATTGGGCATTGATTACCGTTATGTTTTTGCCCAAACAAGCAAAATTGTGACGCGCCAAGTTACACAGTTCTTCTTGCTGTTCCACGTAGGTAGTATGGGTAAACGATTGGCTCAAAAAACTGCAATCCACGCCCATGCCACCGGTTAAATCCACCAAGGAGTTGCCTTGTACCAAAGTGGCTTTGTAGCGTGCCGTGTCCTCAGAAGAACACTGCTCCAACGACAAGCGCACCGGGTACTGAATACCCTGGCAGGCATACCACGTGGGTACTTTTTGTTGGGCAATGCGTTTGCCCGCCTCCTGAATACTATCGGCTATGTGCAAAGGTTTGATAGACATAATACCAAGGGCGTGTTACAACATTAGCGTCTCCAAAACGCAGGAGTTAGTACAATAAGCACGGTGAACAGTTCCAAACGGCCTATCAGCATCAAAAACGACATGTACCATTTGGCAAAGTCCGTTAGGGTGGAGTAGTCGCCGGTGCCAATATCGCCCATGCTAAGGCCTACGTTGGTTAATGCGGCAAAGGTAGTGCCCAAGGCTTCGTCAAAGCCCAATCCGGTAGCCGCAAACACCACCACGCTAACCCCCATTACCACCACGTACATAAAGATAAAAGCAAGTACGTTGTTGATAATCTGTGTTTTTACCACGTGTCCGTTAAAACGCACCGGAATAACGGCATTGGGGTGTATTAGGCGTTGAAACTCGTAGTAGGTATTTTTTAGGAGTAGCATGATACGAATGGTTTTTATACCGCCCGAAGTAGAACCCGAACAACCACCCAACAACATGGTAAACAGCATAATGGTCCAAATAAACGGCGACCATTGCGTATAGTCCACGTGCGAAAAGCCCGTGGAACTGATAATAGAACTCATGTTAAACACCGCATAGCGGAGGCTGGTGGTCAAACCCATATCGGGTTTGGATAACAGCAAACTACCCATGATAATGGTACTAAAACCTATAATGGAAACGGTGTACCACAAAAACTCTTCGTTTTTAAGCAGTTTGCTAAATTGTCCTTTTATAAATAGGTACATCAAGCTAAAGTTTACCCCACCCAAAAACATAAAGAAAGAAACTATGTAATCAATTTCGGCACTGTCCCAATACATCAGTCCGTTGTTTTTGGTGGATAAACCGCCTGTAGAAATGGTAGAAAATGCGTGGCAAATAGCATCAAAAGGCTCCATGTCTGCTAACCATAGACAAGCCGCCTGTATTACGCTAAGCCCCATGTAAATGCCCCAAAGTGCTTTGGCTGTTTGGGTTACTTTGGCGTGTACTTTCTCTTTGGTAGGGCCTGTAATCTCGGCCGCAAGCAAAGACATACTGCCGTCGCTAACCATGGGGATAATAGCCAAAGACAACAGAATGATACCCATACCGCCTATCCATTGGCAAAGCGTACGCCAAAACAAAATGCCGTTGGGAAGCGACTCTACATCGGATATGGTAGAAGCGCCACTGGCGGTAAATCCGGATATGGCTTCAAAAAAAGCATCGGTAAACGAGGGAATGTAATTGCCTATGTAGTAGGGTAGTAGCCCAAAAAGCGAAAAAACCACCCACACGCTTGCCACCACCAAGTAGCCTTCGCGTTTGCCCAATGTTTGTTTTTCGGGGCAAAATAAAATACACAAACCGCCCGCAATGCCGGTTACAAAAAACGAGTACAACAGCGGCCAAAAGTTTTCGTTGTAACCCATGGAAACCCCGGTAGCAATGAGCATAAAGAAAGCCTCTACCAAAAGCAGAAAGCCTATTACGCGCACAACCGATGGTATATTCAGTACTTTCATTACTTAAATAGTTTTTCTATTTTATGAACGGTATCTTCGCCGCAGAACACAATAACACGGTCGCCGGGTTGTATTTGGGTGTCGCCAACCGCCACAATGCCTTTGTCGTTGCGCACAATGCCACCAATGGTGGTGTTAGCCGGCAACTTTATGGTTTTTAAAGGTTCTTTGGTAATGGCCGAATTGTCTTCTGCCATTAGTTCCACCACCAAAACATCCACAAAGGTGAGGCATTTTACAGAAACGTCGCCACCCAAGATAAGTTGGTAAATGTGGCTAGCGGCAATAATCTTTTTGTTGATAATAGCACCAATATCCAAACTTTCTGCCATGGAGATGTAGTCGTTGTTTTCCACTTCGGCAATGGTGCGTTTAACCCCTAAGTTTTTGGCGGCCAAGCACGCCAAAATGTTGGTTTCAGAGTTGCCAGAAAGCGCCACAAACGCATCGTAACTCTCTATGTCTTCTTCTTTTAGCAAGGCAATATCGCGTCCGTCTCCGTTAATCAGCAAGGCCTTGTCTGTTTTATCCAACAGGTGCATGCCTTTCTCTCTATCTTGCTCTATTACCTTAATATTCATGTTATTAGGAAGCTCTTGCACCGCCCTGATACCAATGCGGCTGGCTCCCAAAAACATGGTGCTGTGAATTTCAAATTCTTCTTTGCCCGATAAAATGCGCACTTCTTCTATGCCACTGCGTGTGGTTAAGAAGTAAACAATATCGTTTATTTTGATGTAGTCTTTGCCGGTAGGAATAATGGTATCGTTGCCACGCTTCATCACCACCACGCGTAGGCGGTTGTTGTCTTTAAAAGCATGCATAAGCTGTTGGTCTATCAGGGGCGATGTCTCCCTTATTTTGGTAGCCATTACCACCAATTCGCCATCGGAAAATTCCAAGTATTGGCGAACCCATCCTTTTTTAAGCCCGTTTACAATCTCGTCGGCGGCCAAGCGTTCGGGGTAAATAAGCGAATCCACGCCCATGCTCTTAAAAAACTCTTTGTTTTTGGGCAGTAGGTATTCTTGGTTGTCAATGCGTGCCAACGTTTTTTGCGCACCCAAGTTGGTGGCCAATAGGCAAGCCGTAATGTTGGTACTTTCGTAAGGCGTTACCGCTACAAAAAGGTCGGCCGACGGCACTTGCGCTTCGCGTAAATCTTTTAGCGAGGTAGGGTTTCCCACTACAGCTAATATCTCGTAGTTAGACTCCAATTGTTTTATTTTTTCGGTTTTTTCGTCCAATAAAACAATGGTATGTTTTTCTTTCGATAACATTTTGGCCAAGTGCGTTCCTACCGCACCTGCGCCTGCAATTACTATTTTCATACTAATAACGAATCAGTTTGGCACGATCCATTTGCCTTTTGTCGTCTTTTTCTTTTAAACTTTGACGTTTGTCGTATTCTTTTTTACCCTTAGCTAAGGCTATGGTTACTTTAGCAAGCCCTCTTTCGTTAATAAACAGCGAGGTAGGTACAATGGTGGTTCCGGGGTCTGTAAGCCCTCTTTCCAATTTGCGTAATTCTTTTTTGGTAAGCAATAACTTTCTGTCTCGCACGGGTTTGTGGTTGTTGTAAGAACCATAAAAGTATTCGTTTATGTGAATACCTTTAGCCCATAGCTCGCCATTCTCAAATAGGCAAAAACTATCGGTAAGTCCCACTTTCCCGGCTCTAATCGATTTTATTTCGGTACCCGTAAGCACAATGCCGGCGGTGTATTTTTCCAAAAACTCGTAATCGAACGATGCTTTTTTATTGCGTATATTGATGTTTGACATACTAATCTCAACTTTTTGTTAAACGTTTACAATCATGCCCATAATGATTTGCATCAGGTAGGGTAACGAAATAATCACAAACGAAATAACCAACGTGGCGTTGTGTTGTCTTTTGGCATCTACGGGTAGGTAGCCACTCTGGATACTGGCCAACACTATTTTTAGCGAGTAAAGGGCTCCTAACCAAAAAATGGGCATTTGTGTAATCTCAATAAGCCAAACGCTGGCATAAACAGCAGCCGATGCATAGGCGGTGTATTCTATGGCACTGTTGTAAGAAATGGTCTGTTTTTCAGCGTGTTCGTAATATAATTTAATAACCGAAGCCCCTATGTGCAACGCCGTAAACAGCGACACAAAAGTAAGCAAGGCATCGCTAATAAGAACCGCTCCGTTAAACTCGGCAAGGGCAATGGTTTTGCCTATGGCCGAAAACGGAATAATCAGTGCCATGATCCAATACACTTGGTAAAAGTGCGACGAATCTTTGTCTTTATCGCCCAATAGCTGTTTCCATGCTCTTTCTGGGTGTTGCAAAAGGCGAGTAAATTGTTTAATGGCTTGTATCATAATTGGTTATGCTTTAAATAAAATACGTGCAACTTACAAAGGTAATGCAAAAATAATAAACCACAAAAATATTTTTTACGCTCACTACGCACCAAAACCGCTTAACCACCTCACCGCATCATTTGTGATTAAACTCAAAACCACGCTCCCAAGCGGGATTTTTATAGCCAAAAGCTACAAAACAGAACTCGCTATACCGTTGTGGTATTCTCCATTTCGGTGGCTGAGCTTGTCGAAGCCCCCGAGGATGTGCTGCTATTAACCCGCTCAAACATGCAGTTTTGTTATACGCTTTTGTCTGTAAAAATCTATTCCCGCTTTCCGCTATTGTTTTTCGTTTTAATCACAAACTCAACCTAATCGCCTCACCAAATCTCCGCATCACCGGAGCGCAGCGATATTGTTCCGGCGCTTCAATGCTTAGACAGACGCTCCCGGTCGGGATTTTTACATACAAAAACTACAAAATGTGAACTCGCTTTGCTCAAACAGTACATTTTGCTTCACGTTTTTGCACATAAAAATCTATTTCCGCCCTCCGCGAATTGTCTTCGCATTAAATCGCCTCACCGCCTCACCGTATCACCGTATCACCGTATCACCGCCTCACCGTATCACCAACTAAAATTATCCCCCTAAAAGTGCTCGTATTCAAATAATAATTCATATATTTGTAAATTGATTTCACAAACAGGTAAAAACAACACAAGCATGGAGTACATCATTACTACTATTCTCTTGGTAATATCGCTGTATATTTACTTTCCTATCGCCCAAAAACGCAATATGTTAGCAGGCGTAAATCACAGAAGTTCACATACTAAACCCGTTATTACTGGTGCTGGATTTATCTTCTTCTTTTCGTACGTAGCCTACGCAATATGCCTATGGTTAAGTCCGCAAGTTGTTTTTCCTTGGCCACTTTTTGTAGGCCTAACCATGTTGTCTGTTATTAGCTTTGTGGACGACTTAGAAGAAGTGTGGTTCTTATGGCGTCTTATTGCGCAAGTGTTAGGAATCTTGCTCATGCTATGGCAAATAGGAATAGTATTGCCGCAAATTGTAGATTTAGAATCGGCTACATTTTGGATTGTAGGCGTAGTTTGTTTGGGCTTGATGGTAGGTTTGCTCAATATGTTTAACTTTATGGATGGGCTAAACGGTATGTTGGGCAGTTTGGTTATAGCCTCGCTGGTTCCATTGTGGCTTATCAACAATTATGTAACTCCTTTTGTGGATAATCAACTTATCTACTTTACCGCCATTCCAACCCTTATTTTTATGTTTTTCAACGCTCGAAAACAAGCCGTTTGTTTTTCGGGCGATGTAGGTGCCATTGCCGTAGGTTTTGTAATGTCTTACTTGGTTTTGTTATTGGTATTACAAACGGGCAATGTGGTATTCTTTGCTTTCTTTGTAATGATTTTTATTGAAGCAGGATTAACCATTATTCAACGCTTGTTTGCTGGCGAAAATATCTTTAAACCACACCGTATTCACTTATTCCAACTGCTTTGTAACGAAGGTAAACGCAATCACGTGCTGGTTTCGTGCTGTTACGGCGGTATCCAATTGGCGGTTGGCTTGCTTATTGTGGCCATGAATTATTATCAAATGCCACAAATGTATCAGCACCTATTGGTATGGCCTATTGTGGGGGCTTTGGCTCTTACTTACTTGCTATATAAACGCAAAAAATTAGGTGGACACTTGTTGGGTTACAAAGAATACCTAAACAAACGCCCTGAGTAATGTTAGAAGTCAAATCACCGAATCACCGAATAACCAAATAACCATTAAATATAATCATTATGATTCCAACTAAAATTGAACACCTTGGTATTGCAGTACCAAGCATTGCAGAAGCACTTCCATACTACGAAGAAGTGTTAGGTCTAACTTGCTACGCTATCGAAGAAGTAGCAGACCAAAAAGTAAAAACAGCTTTCTTAAAAGTTGGCGAAGTTAAAATTGAACTTTTGGAACCAACCAGCCCCGAAAGCACCGTAGCTAAATTCATCGAGAAAAACGGCGGTCGTGGCGGTTTCCACCACATTGCATACGCTGTTAACGACATCGAAGCTCGTTTGCAAGAAGTTGCAGAAAAAGGCGTTCAACTAATTGACAAAACCCCACGTGGTGGTGCAGAAGGCATGACCATTGCTTTCCTTCACCCAAAATCTACCGCAGGCATCCTAACCGAATTCTGCGAAAAGAAATAAAAATGTGCATTAATCATTTATAAAATGGCAATAGATAAAATTCAAAACCTTATTGAGCTACGCGAAAAAGCTCGTATGGGTGGCGGTCAAAAAAGAATTGACTCGCAACACAGCAAAGGCAAACTTACCGCTCGCGAACGCATTGAAATGCTATTAGACGAAGGTAGTTTCGAAGAAATGGATATGTTTGTAACCCATCGTTGCACCAACTTTGGCATGGACAAAGACAAATTCTTGGGCGACGGCGTGGTAGTAGGCCAAGGTACCATTGATGGTCGTTTGGTATTTGTATTTGCACAAGACTTTACCGTATTTGGTGGTTCTTTGTCAGAAACCGTGGCACTAAAGATTTGTCACGTAATGGACAAAGCCATGAAAGTTGGTGCTCCTATCATCGGTATCAACGACTCGGGTGGTGCACGTATCCAAGAAGGTCCTAACGCATTGGCTGGTTACGCCGAAATTTTTGAACGTAACATTTTGGCTTCGGGCGTAGTACCTCAAATTTCATTGATCTTTGGTCCTTGCGCCGGTGGTGCGGTATATTCTCCTGCTCTAACAGACTTTATTATGATGACCGAAGAAAACAGCTACATGTTCATTACCGGTCCTAAAGTAGTAAAATCGGTTACTGGCGAGGCTGTTTCTGTTGACGAATTGGGTGGTGCCGCTGTTCACTCTACCAAAACGGGTGTAGCTCACTTCCGTGCCGAAAACGAACAAGACGGTTTGGCAACTGTACGTCGCTTAATTTCGTTCATTCCACAAAACAACATGGAAAACGCTCCCGTTGTTCCTTGCACCGACCCAGTAGATCGTATGGACGACGTGCTTAACAGCTTGGTTCCTGATAATCCAAACAAACCCTACGATATGAAAGAAATCATCACTTCTATCGTGGACAACAACGATGTATTGGAAATTCAACCCGAATACGCTCCTAACATTATCTGTGCGTTTGGTCGTTTCAACGGTGTATCTACCGGTATCATCGCTAACCAACCCAGCTGTTTGGCAGGTGTATTAGACTGCGATGCTTCGCGCAAAGCGGCTCGTTTTGTACGTTTCTGCGACGCATTCAATATTCCAATTCTTACCTTGGTGGACGTTCCCGGCTTCTTGCCAGGTACCGGTCAAGAATACGCAGGTATCATTGTACACGGTGCTAAATTGATGTTTGCTTACGGCGAAGCTAC
>JAFOWX010000052.1 GCA_017391905.1 Paludibacteraceae bacterium
AATGTGTACCTATGTATTTAATAGAATATCCATCTTCTAACATATGCATATATTTCAATCGTTCTGCATATCTATGTTTCTTGTATTTTTTTGACATAAAAACCCCGAAAGTTTTTTGTCTAACTTTCGGGGTTCATATCAAATGGGTTGCAGTTTTTTGTTTATAAAAGAATTTATTTCTTCAAGAAGCAGGTTTTTAGGACGATGCTGCTGCCGTCTATTTTGCAATCTACTTCTTCGGGGTTTTCGGTTAGGCGGATGCTTTTTACTTTGGTGCCGCGTTTAATCACCATGGACGAGCCTTTTACTTTAAGGTCTTTGATTACGGTTACTGAGTCGCCGTCTAATAGTTCTACACCGTTGCTGTCTTTGGCAATATCGGCACTTTCTGCGGCTTCAATATCTTCTGCATTAAATTCATAACCACAATCGGGACACACATACAGCGAACCGTCAAAGTAAACATACTCTCCGTTGCATTTAGGGCATTTTGTAATTTCTGTCATAATTTAGTTTTATCAATCGTTATTTTGTTACAAATGTAGATAAAATCTTTCTAACCATCAAAATCATTAAAGCAAACTACCATATCCCCTATTTTTTGAATACCTTTGCACGCTGTAAGAATTTAGGAGAAGATTTTAGGATATGAGTTATCGTTTTACAACATACCAACCGCATTACGCAGCCATTTTAAAGCTTTCTTTGCCTATCGTAATTTCGCAATTGGGCTATATCTTGGTGCAATTTGCCGATAATGTAATGGTGGGACAATACGGTGGCAACGACCCATTGCCACTGGCCGCGGTGTCGTTTGGTGTAATGACATCGCTGATATTCTTTTTGGCTGGACAGGGACTTACATTAGGACTAACCCCACTTATTGGCGAGTTATATGCGCAGGGTAATAAAACGCATGCAGCATCGTATTTAAAGCATTCATTGTTACTTTTTCCTCTTTTAGGGATAATCATGGTGTGCCTTCAATTGGTGCTTGAACCTTTGCTTTACCACATGGGGCAACCCGTAGAGGTAGTGGATGCCGCCATTCCCTACTACCGTATGATGGCATATAGCATTTTTCCTGTATTGCTGTTTAGTTCGTTCAAAAACTTTTTAGACGGCGTAGGCAATACGTTTGTACCCATGGTTATTATGATGCTATGCAATGTACTCAACATCTTTTTGAACTGGGTATATATTGGAGGCCATTTAGGTGCGCCCGAAATGGGCGTAGAAGGAGCTGCCTTGGCTACGCTAATTTCGCGCATTTGCATGCCTCTATTGGGTGCTGGCTATTTTATCTTGAATGGAAAATACCGTTCATACACTTCGTTGTTTCCCGCTATCAAGATGGGCACGTCCGATATGTTGGCACTGTTAAAAATGGGTGTACCTATTTCGGCTCAAATGTCTTTGGAGTCGCTTGCCTTTATTATTACCAGCATTATGATGGGCTGGTTCTCTACCGCTGCCATAGGGGCCAATCAAATTGCCATGACCATGGCCAATACATCTTTTATGATCATTTTGGCATTGGGTACGGCTGTAACCATTAGGGTATCGCATTTTTTTGGCACGCGCGATGTGGATAATATGGGGCTAACAGCCAAAGCAACCATCCATTTGGTACTCCTTTGGAACATATCGGCTGCACTTATTTTTACCCTATTTAGAAACTACATACCACAGCTATTTACTACTAATGCAGATGTACTAACACTCGCTTCGCAAATGCTTATTATGGTGGCGTGTTTTCAAATTTTTGATGCGCTACAATGTGCTGGCGTAGGTATTATGCGTGGCATGCAAGATGTAAAGATGATTTCGTGGATTTCGCTCCTTGCCTACATTCTTTTAAATATTCCTGTGGGGTATCTTTGCGGTATCACCTTTGACATGGGACCTGTAGGACTCTTTGTTGGCTACATTTTTGGCCTTGGTACTGCTGCCATTTTGTACCTTGTTAGGATTAAGTTTAAGCTTACATTCTTCCGAAACAACCTATCTATTTAAAAATTAACCAATTAGTATTCTTTTACTCATTATATTCTGCCACATAGAGGTGTTTTTGCTTGTATTTGGCAGAATATACTATACTTTATTTTGCCAGATAGACTACTTTTAGTGTGTTTGTGGCAAGATATAGTAGGTAGTTAAGCCAATTTCTTTTTTATTTTCCACGTAAAAATTGTACTTTCGTGGTGCATTGATTTAATTTAACTAAGATGAAAAAATTATTTGTATTTTTAATGATGATGGGAGTGGCCTCTTTTATGATGTCTTGCGCCACTCCAGAGGAACAAAGTTTGCGTACGCTTCAAGAACTGTATGAAGACATGGAGTTAAATCATGAAAATTATACCATAGAAGATTGGGAGAAGGCTCAAGTGGATTTTGAAGTGATTACTGCTCAAATGAAATTGCACAACTACACAGACGAGCAATTACGTGAAATAGGAAAACTAAAGGGGAAATGTTCTGCTTACCTAACCAAAGGTTTATTTAAACGTGCCGAGAAAGGTATGGTTGAGTTTGGTGGCATATTGGAAGGTTTCTTTGAAGAACTTGAAAATTTTAAAGTAGATTCCATTAAGTAAGTCTTATCGCTTACTAAGATTGAATGCTGACGTAGCGGGTTAAACCTTGCCGTCAGCATTTTTAGTTATTCAATAAGTTAAAATTCTATACACGCACTTCCACTAAAACCATAGCGGTGTTCATCTTGAAACACATATCCCATTTGGTTACAAACAATTAGTGTTTTGCCAATTACAGTATTGATATTAGAGTGTGAATGTCCGAAAATCCAAGCGTCTATTCGGCTATTTGCTATATAATTACCTAATTCGGTAGCAAAAGCACTGTTAACACAGCTACCTTTATGTTCTGGAGCTACAACCTCCATAGTTGGCAAATGGTGAGTTACCACCACAATGTGCTCGGCATCACTTTCTTCTACGCTCTTTTTGATAAAGGTTAGGCATTTTTCGTGTTCTATATTATAATCTTCTGTTGTAAACCTACGACCACCGTATTGAATTTGCCTAAAGTCGTTCATTCCTCTGCTTACAAAATATTCATCTCTAGGTGTAATGTGCGACCACAAAGTAGAGAGAATAAAGTCGGTATTTTCAATGCACACTACTTGGTTTTGATAGTAATGAACATTTTTTCTTATTTCATGTGACCAACTATCGCCGCGCGCCAGCACATCGCCTTGTCCGTAAAACTCGTGGTTCCCAGGAACAATTAAAACTTGTTTATAGTGTTCAGATGCCCATTTCCAAAATCTGGTCTCGTATGTTTTTCGCTCGTGCAAATATCCAATATCGCCAGCAAGTACCAAAACATCTCCCACCGCCTCAAAAGGAATACTTTTTACCAAGTTGAAATTTGGCGTAAACTCCAAATGCAAATCAGAGG
>JAFOWX010000053.1 GCA_017391905.1 Paludibacteraceae bacterium
CGTCTATAAAGGCTTTGGCCGAACGAGCAAAGAGCGAGGTGCTGTAAAATTGGTTTGCATCGCGTGGAAGCAAACTGTCAAAAATGTGGTCGCCTACGTTTTTAAGCAACGAAAGGTAGGTTTTTAGGTTTTCTTTTTGATGCGGAAACTGTTCTGCCAAGGTTTGGTAAAAGGCTTCGTGTCCTTGTGCAAAAAAGAAAGATTGGCCATTTATGTTTACTTCATCAAAAAGGGGATCCATTTTTTTCCAATTGAGCCCCATTAGGTCAAAATACGAAAATAGGGTATGCAAGGGTTGTCCCTCGTCTAAACCGCCCACGTAGTGAAAACCGGTATCAAAGGTTTGTCCTTTGCGCTGAAAAGACTGGATGCAACCGCCCAATAGGGTGGCACGTTCTAATACACATACGTTTTTGCCTTTTTTAGCAAGCATGTATGCGCATTGCAAACCTCCTAATCCGCTTCCTATTATCACTACATCGTATTTCATAATGTATCTTTATCGGGTTTAAAGGTGGTATTTCGTTTGGCCACAATGTTGCGGAAGAAAGTAGATTTATACAACACGTGGAATATACCAGGTTCTAAGGTATAGGCCAATAGCATGGTGGCTGTCATACCTATTAAGGTAATCACACCAATAGATGCCATGGCGGGGTGTTGGGCAAAAATAAGCGATGAAATACTCACTATAAGCACAATGGCCGATAAGAAAATGGCGGTTTTGTGCTGCATCAACAAGCGGCCTTTCTCACGGGTTTCGCCCAAAAGTCCATCCAATATAAAGATACTGTAGTCCACACCGCAACCAAAAATAAACGATGAAACAATGATGTTGATTAGGTTGAATTGCAAGCCAAAAATACCCATTACCCCTTGTACAATGTACCAGCTAAGCGACATGGGCAAGAAGGCTACCAACGAAAGGGTGATACTTTTGAAGGAAATCAACAGAATGAAGAAAACAAATACCGATGAAATGCCTAAAATCACGTTAAAATCGTTGTTTAGGATGCGCACCATGTCTTGGGTATAATAGAAGGGGTCTATTACCACGCTGCCATCACTTTCCAATACTTGGCTGTAGGTTTGGTAGTAGTTTTGAGGTTGGCTCAAAACAGGGGTAAACAGCAAGTATTGTCCGTCTGTGTGTTCCAAATAATTACACAAAAGTGCATCGGGCAAAACACCAGCGGTAAGTAAATTGGCCGTTTGGGGTGTTTGGTCTATCAAACCAAAGAAAGGCTCAAATACTTCTTGGGTAAAGCCGTATGGAGCAGATGCCTGGATGATGCGGTTTTTTACTTGTTTTATTTTGGCAGGTGTCCAATACTTTTGCCAAGCGGCGATGCGTTGCTTTTGAACCTCTTGTGTGGGATTCAATACCGATGTGTTGCTGTAAGAGTGGATGATACCTTGGTTTTGCAAACTATCTAAGTGCTCCATAAATTGGGCATGGTACACCAAAGCGGTGTCGATAGAGGGCGACATCACAGCAAAATAGGTAGATTTTTGTCCGTGTGTGGTTTTATCGGCCAATATTTGTCCCGATTTTACTACACGAGGGTGGTTGTAACCGATGTTCTTTAAATCGGTGTCGAACGATACCCATGGCGATGTATAACAGCATACTGCGGTGATAATCACTAAAGTAGCTACCAACCAATGTTGTTTTTCAAAGGGGAAAGAATTGATTTTGTCCAATGCTTTGAATGCTTTTTCGGAATAGCGGTTGGTTTCGGGCTTGAAAAATTGGGGTAAAAAGAGCAAGCAAAACAGGGTGGTGCCAAATAAGGCAAAGGATGCAAATAAACCAAAGTCTTTTAAAAGAGCCGAGTCGGTAAAGGTAAGGCCTAAGAAAGCACCGATGGTGGTGATGCTACCTAATATAACGGGTTTGGTTTGCTCCATCAATACTTTTTCGGGGTTGGAAACGTATTTATAATGGGTAATAACGTGCAAACAGTAGCTAAGGGCTACACCTAACACAATGGCCCCGATGCCTACGGCCATGAGCGACATCATGCCTTGTATAAAATACAAGGTGCAAAGCGCAAAAAGCATACCGTAGCCAATGGGAAGCAATAGCCATAGTAGGGTAGCTTTCCCTTTAAAACAGAACCAAATAAATCCGCACGCCAAGGCCAAGGATAGTCCCATGGTAAGCAATAGGTCGCTTTTTATTTGGCGCGAGTTAAATACACTCTGAATGGGTGCACCGTGGAAATAGACTTCTACTTCGGGGAAATCGCTTTTTAGTTGGGCAATTTCGTGCTCCATTTGTTTTACCAATTGGGTGCCGGTTTTAGAGTCGAAACCCGTAAAATTGGGCGAAAGGAAGGCAATAACGGTGGTAGAATCGGGCGTAAAGAAGTGGCTGTCAATGATTTTGTAGCTGCCGCCAATGGCACCTAACAAATCTTTAGCCTTGTCTTTCAGTGCGTAACGCAAACCGGCAGGGTCGCGTTGGATTAGTTCGTAAGTAAACATGCCCGATGCCGATTGCAAATCGTCGTAATTGCTTTCCATTTGATTGGCAATGTGTTGCGCAGTAAATAGGCTGTCAAATGCGGCGTAATCGGCCTCCTCTAAATAAAGGGGTAAATGGGTGTACAGGTATTCAACAGCCGAAAGCATCCACTCTTCTTCCACTTGGTAAAGCAAGGATTGGATGTTGCTGTCGGTGTCGTTGGCAAGCAAATTTTCCGAGAATTGGTTCATGGCTGCTACTAATTCTTCGGTGTGCTGTGCACTGCTGTCTTGGTTTTGCATCACCACAAAGATTTTGTCTTTTACTTTGAGGTTGTTAAAAACCAATTGCTCGCTATTGCCTATATTGCTGGATGGCAATAACTTAGAAATATCCTCCTCGTATTTCATTTGTAAGCCAAAATAGGCAAAAAATACCGTACTCACTATAAGCAAGGTGTAAAATACGCGGCAGCAGTGCGGCAAATTCTCCCCGCAATGCCTTTTGCCCCAATTCCACTGCATGAACAAACGGCAGCAGCCTTGCGAATGTCACAAACCCTTTTCCTACCATGGACAGATCGAACC
>JAFOWX010000054.1 GCA_017391905.1 Paludibacteraceae bacterium
GATTCTTTTAATCGACTAAGAAACATACAACCAACAACTTATGCGAACATAGGCTTCTTTTGTCGCTATTTATAGGATTCCTATTTTTGAGTAAGACATAAAAAAAGCGTGAAGCCCTGCACTGTCGCTCGCTTCACGTTCTGAGGCTCCTAGGAATGATGCCCACCTTGTAGAAACGAGCAACGCATAAGCCCCACGCCGATATGTAATCATACCACACAATACACCCCTTATTAGCGGACATGGTACACCATGTCCCTACTTTAGGTTACGTGTAGATATGAGAATACACACCCACGGGGCATTCACGTTGCTTTGTTTTTTACAAGGTCTTTGAAATTTTCCTAGGATTTCAGAACGTAAAAACCAAAGCGTAGTAAACGCCTTTAAATATGTCTTATCCCACCCACCCGCTTTACATTATATAAAGCATCGGCGCAGGACAATACAAAATTAGAAATTATTTTGGGATTTTTTATAATAAGAGCATAATAAATCAATATTTTAGTATCTTTGCATTCGCAAAACAAACATCACATCTTAATTCATTATACATGGAACCTATTTCATTTTTTGGAAAAGAGACTACTACCCAACTATTTATCAACAACTGCACCAAGGCTGGTATATACTTAAAAGGACTACATGGTTTGCCTACAAAACTAACTCCGCAACAATGGACTTGGGTTAGGACCCATTCATTTAAAGATACTTATGGAGATTGGGAGAATTGGTATAAATGCAAATTCTTATTAGATGCAAAACCTGTATCTGCATTAACTGGCACAGAATTTGAACCTATACATGGAAAAACATTAACAGAACAAGTATCTGAATATTTCCAAGGACTTGGAGGATTGGCTTATAGTCCGTTCTTTGGGAATGTGATTTTAGATAAAAGAGGAGCCGACGATAGTCTTGCACATGGAATGGGACGTAAAAAAGCAATTGCATATGCAGCTGTAAAAGACGTTATTGAAAAAGGAATTCTAATTGATTATGATTTTAATCACAAGGGAAGAAATTATAATAGCGCAGTAATTTCTGCACCTATTATGATAAAGGAAGAAAGGTTTATTTGCAGCGTGGTTATAACAAAAATGCAAGATAACAGATTTTACTTGCATGAAATAAAAGAACAAAAAAAGCTTTCGAACGAAGGTTCTAATACTGTTCAAAGACAGCCGCAACGTTCAAAAGCTTTTGCAAAGATACTGCAAAATATTTTAGCTGCAAAGAATTTTATTATAAATCTTCCGTTGGATGAAAACGGAGAGCCTATATTAGCTTCTACCATTTGATGGGTGTTAGGCCGTGTTGTTGTAGGTAGGTGTTGGCCTGACTAAAGTGCTTGCAACCAAAAAAGCCGCGGTATGAGGATAAGGGCGATGGATGCGGGGCTTTTAAAATTAGATGTTTGTTACCATCAATAAATTTACTTTTGCTACCTGCGTATGCACCCCACAGCAAAAATACCACGTTTTGTTTGGCATCGGATATCCTTTTTATAACCGCATCGGTAAAGGTTTCCCATCCTTTACCTTGGTGCGATCCTGCTTGGCCACTGCGTACGGTTAAGGTAGCGTTAAGCAATAAAACTCCCTGATTGGCAAGGTATTGCAAATTGCCCGATGCAGGCATGGGTTTGCCCATATCATCGGCCATTTCTTTGCAAATGTTTAGTAGCGATGGTGGAAAAGGCACTCCATCGTTTACCGAAAAGCACAAACCATGTGCCTGCCCTGCCCCATGGTAAGGGTCTTGCCCTAAAATTACCACACGAACATCGTTAAAAGGACACGAATTAAAGGCATTAAAAATTTGGCCTGCTGGAGGAAAAATGGTTTGCGTAGCATATTCCTCTTTAACAAATTTGACCAACTGCTCAAAATACGGTTGGTCAAATTCTTTTTGCAATATTTTTTGCCAAGATGGCTCTATTTTTACTTCCATTTTAGGGTTTGGTAAGTCATTAGTTGGTAAGCCAAGCGGGCGGCTAGGTAATCGGATGCTTTATCGATAGGATTAGGGCACAATTCTACTATATCCAAGCCCACCACATTGCGATTGGCAAATACGCTGCGCAAAAAGTGCAACACTTGATAGTAAGTTAATCCGCCTGGTTCGGGAGTGCCGGTTGAGGGCAACACCGATGGGTCGAATACATCCAAGTCTATGGTTACATAGACATTTTCGGTAAGGGTATCAATGGCTTTTTGTTGCCAATTGTTGTTATCAAAAATTTGGTGTGCGTAAAACAAACGGTCTTTTTCAAAGAAAGGCAACTCTTCTACGCATTGGCTACGAATACCTACTTGGGTAATTTTGGACACCTCGGCAGCACGGTTCATAACGCATGCATGGTTAAGAGGCGAACCTTCGTAACTTGGACGCAAGTCTGAATGCGCATCCAATTGCAACACGGTAAGGTTATCGTATTTTTTAGCCATGGCACGAATAGCGCCAATGCTAACGGTGTGATTACCACCTATGGTTACTGGGAATTTATTATCGGCCAATATGTTTGCTACCGAATTTTCTACCGCCTCGCACAACAACTCGGGTGTGCGGTCTTCGGTAATGGGTGCTAAGGTAGCGATGCCATGTTTGTAGGCTTCGGTACCTGTTTCTACATCGTAGTTTTCCAAGGTGAACGATGCATCTAAAAAAGCTTCGGGGCCTTTATCGGCACCTTTTACCCACGTGCTGGTAGCATCGTAAGGTACGGGCAACATAGCGAATTTAGCTGAGCTGTATTCGCGGTATTGTTCTTCAAAATCTCCAAAAAGCATATTATTAATAACCTAGGATTTTTAGCATTGATTTATACGACTGTTCCTTTGCAAATAGCTTGGTGTAATA
>JAFOWX010000055.1 GCA_017391905.1 Paludibacteraceae bacterium
ATTTGGCGTAAAAAAACAGGTTTTGGGCGTTTCTAATATTGAATAAACCCATTACATTTGCTGGTGTAAACCTTATTCATAAATTAGAAACAAACAAGTATGGCTATACAATTTTTTAAATGTAATCACTGCGGAAACGTGATTATGAAAATGGTAGATTCTAAAGTGCCTGTGGTGTGTTGTGGCGAAAAAATGGCCCTGTTGGAAGCAAATACCCAAGAGGCCAGTCACGAGAAACATATCCCCGTTGTAACCAAAGTAAATGATTGCATCATCAAAGTAGAGGTGGGTAGTGTACCGCATCCCATGTTGCCGGAGCACCACATTGCTTTTGTTTACGTAGAAACAGAAAAAGGAGGTATGCGTATTGATTTAAGCAACAAGCCGGAAGCAAAATTCTGCATTTGCGCCGATACACCCATCGCCGTGTACGAATATTGCAACCTACACGGTTTGTGGAAAACAGAGTTGTAAACCCCTTCAAACAGACAGAACTCGAATCCAATCAGGTTCGGGTTCTTTTTTTATTCGTCCAAAAATAGATTGATACACCTACTATATACCACCTAAGCCAACTTCGCCCAAAGTGTTGGTAAAAAAATCCTGCAATAGTTTGTGCTTTTGTCCGAAAAAACTAATTTTGCTTTTACAAACCTTAAAAGTATAGCAGTGGATTTTTCGCTAACCATTTACCGTCGCTTATTAGAAACCTTGCAAGCCCAAGGTTATCAGTTTCTAACATTTCAGGAGTATTGTGAGCTCAACTCACCAACTCACCGCAGCGCCGAATTACCGGCAAAATTCATTATTTTGCGCCACGATGTGGATTTAAAAGCCGAAAACTCGGTAGCTACCGCACAAATAGAAAACAGTTTGGGTATCCAAGCCAGCTACTATTTTAGGGTAGTGCCCCAAAGCAATAAACCACACTGCATAAAAGCCATTGTTGATTTAGGGCATGAGATAGGTTACCACTACGAAGACATGTCGCTTACCGGAGGCAATCCGCAAAAAGCCGTTTCGCATTTTACCAAACAGTTGGCATATTTTAGAAGCTACTATCCCGTAAAAACCATTTGCATGCACGGCGCACCCACCAGCCAATACGACAGCAAAGACATTTGGCAATTTGCCTCGTACAAAAAAGATTTTGACCTGATAGGCGAACCCTATTTTGACGTTGATTTTTCCGATTTGTTTTATTTAACCGATACCGGACGTCGCTGGGACGGCTACAAAGTAAGCGTACGCGACAAAATTCCTACATACCAAGATATATGGACTGCGAACGGTTGGGTTTATAAACGCACCGGTGATATTATTCGCGCCTGCAATAACGGCACTTTGCCACAGCGTATCATGATTACCACCCACCCACAACGCTGGACGGATAATACACTGCAACAATGCAAAGAAATGCTGTTGCAAAACCTGAAAAACACCATCAAATACGTGCTTATCAAAATCCGAAAATAGGGCATGGTTGTTGATGCAGTACAAGTACCTAAACAGTGGCAAGCGTTATCGGACAATAGCCCTTTTGCCACTTATTTTCAAACCAAACAGGCGTTTGATTTTTACCAATCGCAAGCCTATTTGGACGCTTTTGCATTGGCTGTATTAGACCAAAACCAACAACTACTGGGCGTGGCCGTTGGCTATATTCAGGCCGAAAAAGGGCCAAAACAATTCTTTTCGCGCCGTGCCATTGTAATGGGGGGCTTGTTGTTAAATCCTGCCATTCCGCAAAACCTGCTTACCGAGCTACTGCTTTCGCTAAAAAAACGTACCCGCAAAGCCATTTATACTGAAATTAGAAACCACCACGATTACAGTGCATTTGCAGCTGTGTTTGCATCATGTGGCTTTGATTACCATGCTCACTATAACGTAAAAATTACGTGCGATACCTGGAACGAAATGTTGTTGCGCATGGACAATAACCGCCGTAGGGTATTAAAAAAAGAACTGCAGGAGATGGTTTCGTGGTGTTACGCCACCTGCCACCAACAAGTGGCCGATTTTTACGCTTTGCTAAAGCAACATTACCAAACCAAGGTGCGAAAACCCTTATTCCCTTTGTCTTTTTTTACCGATATGGTGCAATCAAAGTCGGGTAGGTTGTTGCTTTTGTACCAAAACAACGTGCTGTTAGGCGGTATGCTACAAGTGGTATTGCCCGGCAAAGTAGTGTACGATTACTACGCATGCGCCAACGATGCCATTTACAAAGAACTATCACCGTCTGTATCCATTTACGGCATTACTTTACATCAGGCTTTGGCCGAAAATATTCCCCAATTTGACACCATGGGAGCCGGAAAACCCAACGTGCCATACGGCGTGCGCGATTTTAAACTCCGCTTTGGCGGCGATTTGGTGCAAGAAGGCCGCTTTTTACTGGTCAACAAGCCCTTGCTGTACCGTTTAGGCGTATGGGCTATGTCATTAGTGGCTTCGCTAAAAACTAACGATTAAACGTTCCCTGATAGAACAATCAACTCACTACCTCACACAGTATCGCATTACCAAAAAACAGCGATATTTTTAACTTTTTATTTCAAATTTTTATATTTATATTTGCAAGTCACACAAACGATGTAAATTTGTGGCAATTTTTGCCGATAAGTGGCTCATACTGAATAGCAAATTACCGTCTATATCAAATTTCTATGAATAAAAAGAAACGCAGAACATCGGGCATTCTGCATTTTGAGTATAAAAACTTTCTTGCAGACGTTGTCAACCTGATAATTAGTGCATTTCTTGTGTTGTGGTTAGCCCCATTCAATACAGAACACCCCTTTCATAAATACCTGCCTGTGTACACCTGCTGTGCAGTAGCATGGCTTCTGTTTGCATGGCTGTTTGGCCGATACGCAAGCACCATCAAGCAACAAGGGTATTTCCCCTCCATTTTTAAAGCTGCCAATGTTACCGTGATGGCCTACACCATAGCCGTTGCCGTGTTTTACTTTTACCTGCCCACGTATTCCATTTGGGTATTAACCAGCATCACCCTCATTTTCTTTATTTCTTTATTCACCGTACAGTCGCTTTATTTTGCGTTTTTGTATGCCTCAGACCCCGAAGACGAGGTGGAACCCGTTACCAAACGCGAGCCCAAAACCGTGTTAGAACCGGCTCAAGTTATTTCGGAACAATCGTACCAAGCTGTTTATCAAGCCCTAACCAAATGGGTTAGCAAACGTGCCTACAAATGGTTGTCGCAACAAATAGACCTACGCAGTAGCAATACCCATGTGTTGGCAACCACCACTATTTTTAATATTGAACGAATTTCACCC
>JAFOWX010000056.1 GCA_017391905.1 Paludibacteraceae bacterium
CCTCAGATATTTTCATTGGAGTGCTATACTGTTGAGCAAATCGATTTCCACCTAACGCTCCTGTAGAAATCATCTCATCCAATTCTTTTTTTCTTCTAGCAATATTAGGGTCCAGAATAATAAGTTTTGGACATGATTCGATTTCATAAAACACCATTTTATTCAACACTTCTGTTGAGGATTGAGACACATACATAGACATCGGATTAAACGGATTTGAATCTAATATCGATGCTACAGTATACTTGAATGATTCTTTAAGGTTATTCATAATAACAAATCGCACACCACGCATAGAATAACTACTAGGATTCTTCTCTATTCCTTTACTTAATAACAAGAATGCCACACTTGCAATACGTTGCTGAATATCTACATCATGAATTGTATTGTAACTAAAGATTGAAACTAATACTACACCAGTCCTCTCATAATCAGTAATATCCCTTAATTGTTCTGGATTGTTGCGCAGAGCATTATAACAAGATAAACAGGCTGAATAAGCTTCATTCCTTCTTCCTAATTTTAATAATTCATAAGCACGTTGTGCATATTCTTCAATCTTTGTAAAAGCCATTCATTTATTTTTTATTGCAATTATCCCTACTCACTTAAAGGATTTTCGGGTTACTCCTATTAGTTATTTATTTTAGCTATATGCTATTTTTTCTTCAAAAGGTAACCTTATCGAATTCATTTTTCACATATGGGCACAAAAAAAGCGGGACTCCATTGTTGCAGTTCCGCTCTCGAGGCTCTCGCATTGCCCACAAACCAGAAACATGCAACACGAAGCCCACGCCGTATGTAAACGACGCATTGTACAAAGACAACACGCCCATGTATACATACCCGTAGGACATCTTTTGTTGCTTTGCGTGTGGTTTGTTTTAGAATTTGCGAGATTCCGAGAACCAACTACAAAACGTCTAAAGACGCCTATTATGTAAATAAATAGCCCACCCTTTCTATGCTCCCATAAACACGGCGTGGGCTTGCTACAAATGTATAAATTATTCTTAATTTTCCCTAATGTTTATTGCCTATTTTTCTGCAAAATGTACCAAATTAACACTGGGCTGTATGAAATGATTGATAATACCCTTCGACAAGCTCAGGGATCGGTTCAGGGACTGGCTCAGCAACCGGTTCAGGGACCGCGTGGAAAGTGCTCATGGAGTGCGTGGGAAGACAACATTTTGCATTCTCAACAATTTATAGTACCTTTGTATAAGCAAACACACGGGCGCTCCTCGTCCGAAGTTATAACATCTTAATTTTATAATCTTATGCAAAATTCCAATCAAATTATTTTGTATCGTCCTAACGATACCATAAGCCTTGAAGTTCGTCTTGAGAATGAGACGGTGTGGTTAAACACTTCACAAATGTCTAATTTATTTGAACGTGAGGAATCAAACATTAGGCGACATATCATTAATATCTTCAATGAAAATGAACTGCCTAAAGATAATAACGTGCATTTTTTACACGTTAATGGAACAAAGAAACCCGTACCATTCTATTCTCTCGACGTTATTATTTCTGTGGGATACAGAGTAAAAAGTCAACGAGGTATTCTATTCCGCCAATGGGCAAACAAAGTATTAAAAGAATATCTACTTAAAGGATATGCTGTAAATCAGCGTTTTGAAATCCTTGAAAATAAAATAGACAAAAAATTTTCTGAGCAAGATGCAAAAATAGAGCACTTGAATAAACAAGTAGATTTTTTTGTTCGCACTTCGCTACCGCCTACCGAAGGCGTATTCCATGATGGTAAGATTTTTGATGCGTACAAATTTGCTACCGATTTGATTAAGTCTGCAAAGAAGAGTTTGATTTTGATTGATAATTACGTAGATGAATCTGTGCTACTTATGCTTAGCAAACGAAATGCTGGCGTATCGGCTAAAATATACACATCACATCTATCGGATGCATTGAAATTGGATTTGCAAAAGCACAATCAACAGTACCCGCCCATTGAGATAGAAAAATACACCAAGGCGCACGATAGGTTCCTAATTATTGACAACATAGAAGTTTATCATATAGGTGCTTCGCTGAAAGACCTTGGCAAGAAACTCTTTGCATTCTCAAAACTAAATATTTCACCAAAGGCTATAATATAAAATGGAATCAACCTATGCAAATTCGTACTAGTTGAATTGTTATGAAATAGGTGGTCACAAATTGTGACCACCTCAAAAGTAGGGAGAAAAATACCCAATTTTGCAAAAAAGTAGAGAGAAAACATAAAATTACTACCCCCCTTTTTTATTCATGTAAAACTACTTTCCCCTCCACTGCATCCTAATATGTGGGATATTATCAAGCATAAAAACATCTGAGACTCTGCGAAAGCCCACTTTTTGATAGAAGCCTTGGGCGTATTCTTGGGCTTCTATGTCTATCTGGGTGGCACCAAAGTGTTCTACGGCTGCTGCAATGGCGGCACGCATAATTTGCTCGCCATAGCCTTTGCCTCGCTCTGTAGTGATTACCCTACCTATCGAAATTTCGGACAAATGTACTCCGGCAGGGCATACTCTTGCCAATGCCACAATTTTACCTGCTTTTGTTAACCATAGGTGAATGGATTGTTGGTCGTCGCCATCCATGTCTTGGTACACGCAGTTTTGCTCTACTACAAACACCTCGCTTCGCACCCTAAGCAACTCATAAAGTTCATCGAGTGTAAGCTCACCAAAAGTCTTTTTATGCAGTTCCAGTTCTGTATTCATCTGTATCGGTAATTATACTTGCAAAAATAGTTTATATTATGCGTTCGTCACAAAAAATCGATATATTTGTGACATAATGTAAACCACTCCTACATGAAAAAACTAACTTTATTTTTTGCGATTATCGGGGTATTAACTTCGTGCGAAAACAATAATTTGACCAATAACACGGCATACATACCACCTGCACCCAACTACAGCCAAGAAAACATGTGGTTCACTATTTTGGACGATAATCAAAGCGGTGTGGACGTCTTTTACATCCCTTCTACCTGGGAGTTTGATTGGTTTACAAAAGATAGCGTGGTGTGCCACTATGCCGATATTACCAATCAGGAGCACCTGGACGATATGAGTATTGAGATGAAAAAGGTAGCCGATTACATGGCCGACGGCAACCGTTTCTACTCGCCTTTTTACAGGCATATTACGCTTAATACTTGGGCTACATTGAACGAAGATACCATCTGTGCGCGCTACAACAAGGTATCTTTAAAAGACATTCAACAGGCGTTTAATTACTTTTTGAATAACTTTAACCAGCAACGTCCGTTTATTTTGGCGGGTTTTAGCCAAGGGGGTAAATCGGTGGTAGAATTGATGAAAACCATGCCCGAAAATACAAGAAACAGAATGGTAGCTGCGTATGTGTTGGGCTATAAGGTTACGGCCAATGACATTGCAACAGCGCCATGGATTAAGGCTGCACAAGACTCCATAGACACGGGCGTAACCATTTGCTACAACTCGGTTTCGGATGTAAAATACACCAAAGACATTTTGTGCAAGGGTAATGTGATGTGCATTAACCCGGTAAATTGGCGTACCGACAGTACTCTGGCTACATTGCACGATACCATTACCGTAACGCTCGATACCCGGTACAAGGTATTGGTATTAGATGGATTTGACGGTAGTTATTTACCTAATATTCTTGATATTATCAACACAGGCGACCTTCACGGCATTGAACCTTGGGTGTACAGCGAGTGCTTGCGTAAAAATATAAAACAACGAATTACCGCGTTTTGGAAATAGCCCTTATTCCCTATCGGTCATCAACACGTCGGCAAGCTCAGGGAGCGGTTTGGAGAGATAAAAAAAGGAGGTGATTATTCACCTCCTTTAATATTTACAAATAAACGTTGTTATTTAACTTCCCAAGTATCGTTGGTAAGCAACAACTCTTGGAAATTGTGGTATTTAGCTTTTTCGCTTACTTCGGCAATTTGTTGGTGAACAGAGTCGTTGTAAGTAGGAGCATCCACGTCGCGAATTACGCCCAATGCAATGGGGAAATCAGGACCTTCCATAAGGGCTAATTTTAATTGCAAGGTGTTGTCTTCGCAATGTGCGTCGTGAACCAAAATATCTTTTTCGGTAATGCCGTTTTCGCCCAATTTTACCACTTTCAAGCCAAAGCCTTCTTGTACCAAACCAAACTCTTTGTTTTCGCCAAATAGCATGGGTTTGCCGTGTTCTAGGTAAATAGCGTTTTTAGCACGACCTTCGCTAGTAGCCACTGAATCGTGGGTACCGTTGTTAAAGATAACGCAGTTTTGCAATACTTCTACCACCGATGCGCCTTTGTGTTTAGCGGCTGCCACCAATACAGGTTCTGCACCTTTAGCATCTACAGCTACGCAACGAGCAAAGAAACGACCACGCGCACCAAAGCATAATTCTGCAGGGCGGAATGGATCTTCTACAGTACCGTATGGAGATGATTTACTTACAAAACCACGGTCTGAGGTAGGTGAATATTGACCTTTGGTTAAACCGTAAATGCGGTTGTTTAACAAGATGATATTTAGGTCGATGTTACGACGCATAGCGTGAATAAAGTGGTTGCCACCAATAGCCAAGCCGTCGCCGTCGCCACTAATTTGCCAAATGGTTAAATTAGGATTAGCCACTTTAGCACCAGTAGCAATGGCAGCCGCACGACCGTGAATGGTGTGCATACCATAGGTATTCATGTAATAAGGCAAGCGCGAAGAGCAACCAATGCCCGAAATAACGGCAGTTTGGTGAGGAGCTACGCCCAAAGTAGCCATGGCTTTGTGTAGCACAGCAAGCAAAGCGTGGTCGCCACATCCGGGGCACCAACGAGGTTGTCCTGCTTTAAAATCTTTTGCTGAATATACTGTTTCGTTCATGTTATTAAGCCTCCATCATTTTAGTAAATGCCTCAATCAACTCTTCTACAACAAAAGGTTGACCTTTTACTTGATTGTATTGCATAGGACAGAATCCGTCAATTTTCATGCGCAAGTAGCCTGCAAATTGACCCATGTTTTGTTCTGCCACCACCACTTTTTTGTACTTTTTAAGCACTTCTGCGGTGTTTTTAGGAAGTGGGTTAATGTAGGTAAAGTGAGCCAAAGCCACTTTTTTGCCGGCTTTGTTCATTTCTTCTACTGCCGAGCAAAGGTGACCATAAGTACCACCAAAACCAACAACCAACAAATCGGCATCTTCTGCGCCTTCTACCACTACATCGGGTACAGG
>JAFOWX010000057.1 GCA_017391905.1 Paludibacteraceae bacterium
AAAAACGTATACGCCGCGGTATTCCGCACCACCGCTCTTTCTAAATTTTCTACTATATCAAGTATTTTGATTATCTTGTCTTTAGTTTTCTGAGTTTGCTTCACAAAAAACTCTTCAAAATAATTCTTGTAAATTATTACGTCTCTAATTTTCTTCATGCAAAGGTAATTTAAAAGTTACAATTATACAAATTAAGATGTTTAGATTTAATCATAAATCTATCACAAAAAATTACATAAATTACGGGCTCATCACGATTAAAAATTAAGATTATTATTCTAGTTATAAAAGATGGTCTACGCATGAGGCTTGCGTAACCAAGACCTAACTCTTGCCCTAAGTTCAAGAACTACACAAAGGTAAGATTTTTATATGATATTAGCAAACAACTATGGGAAAGAAGAATATTTCAGCT
The DNA here is from genome assembly GCA_017391905.1 of Paludibacteraceae bacterium. Taxonomy (GTDB): domain Bacteria; phylum Bacteroidota; class Bacteroidia; order Bacteroidales; family Paludibacteraceae; genus Enterocola. The sequence goes on from JAFOWX010000057.1 coordinate 416, forward strand.
CATTAAACCAGTCACAAATTGTGACCAGTTTAATAAACTCAGTATCTGTCATTTGAAACATAAAACGTTCATAGATTTTTTAATCCAACACCCATCCGTCTGCTACAAGTTCTTGCATTGAGTTGTAACTTGCCACAATTGTTGCATTCTCCAACTTGTCATTTTCACCCAAAATGAATTCTGCAAGTGGAATTATTCTTACATTAAACTTGTAATCAAATAAGTCTGAGCAACTTATATAAGGTACCATTCCATCGGGTACGGCATCATGGTATGGCTTAAACACAGGTCGAGGGGGCATGCATGTTTCGTAAATTCTTTTCAACATTGCTAGTTGACGTTCTTGAGATTCTTTCATAACAATATTTACGATTTCCTACACATCGAGAGGTTTTATATTTTCCACCCTATAAACATAGAAACTTCTTGGAATTTTTTAAAGATTTATTGAGATTTTGTATAAAAATCACCCGCACTGGCATTTGGTTTGCGCGGTGCGGGTGTGAGAGGCGCCATGCCACTAAAAACCTTGGCACAGACTTCAAATCAATCATATCCGCATAATTTTATTATTATTATAATGATTGCGGTTATTGTTAGACCTGGAATAGCAACCATTTTAACAGGCATAAGAAAATTTTCTTTAAAAGCTCTTTTTAAAAAAATCTTACGTTCAATAAGACCCCAATTTATATAATTTAAGCCATGTTTTTTGCACCAAAAGTATCTTTTTATTTCTTCCCACATAACAAATATTTTTATAGGTTAATTAATCATTTATATCCACCCCATTTTTAGCCCACCATTTCGCAAACTCGCGTCTTTCTTTATGAATATCTCTTGTAAAAGGAAGGTGGTCGTATGTAAGTAAATCAATATCAGAGGTAAAATATCTCACCACTGCGTAATATATACTCGCACTCAAGAGAGCCGCTATAGAATAAAACCACAAATCTGAAATAGTTTCAGCGCCACAAAAAGCAAACACATCTGCAAATAGCAAACCTATTACCACAACAGACAGCGCAATAACAATAAGTGGAACGTAATGAGACGCATACACGAAGCATGTTTTAAGGGCGATTTTCATTGCTCTTTTACTATGATTTTTTTCAAGGTATTCCATGTACCTTGTGTAAGTGTCTTTTTCTTTTTTCATATTGTTATATTGTTTAAAATTACCTATAATATAGAAATGTTTCGCCGTTTTTTAAAAATTAACTGCACAAAATAACACAAAAATAGGTTGAAAACCATGGCCCTTTTGGGCTCTTTATGGATTTGCATTTCTGCATAAAATTTTGTATAATTGTAAGATTGAAATTTACCGATACTATGAAATACCTTTTTACACTAATTTGTTTGGGCATGAGTTTTTGGGCTAGTGCCAATAATATGATAAACAACCACTCGTTTGAGCAAAGCGAGGCGTACTGGGCTACTTGGGGCAATGCCGTTGACAACAGCAAGGCACACAGCGGGAGCAGATCGCTCCATAGCAAAGGACGTGGTTTTTGCACATTGGTGGCCAATTACACTTCTACCCTTTCGGTAAAAAAGAATACCTACTACAAATACAGCGGATATATTTTTAGAGCAGACGATAGCTCGTGGGCATACATTGATATGAACGATGCCCCTGGTGAACTTCAACTGCGCAGCACAGAATACGGCAAATGGGAATACGTAAGTGGCATTTGGAATAGCGGGAACAATACCTCGGTGCAAATTAGGGCTGTGGTGGAACGAAATTGGTCCAATCCAGGCAGTGGAGTTAGGGGCGATATTTGGTTTGATGACATCACATTTATGCCCTTGCAAGCCGATGCCTACAGCGAAACAGATGCTATTTTGAGCAATAACGCCATGTATACTGCATTAGAAAACAGCGACTTAAAAGTTCAAATAGGCATTGATAACAATAAGGTATTCCTCACTGCACTGCAAAACAAAGCCAACAACCAAAGTTGGGTAAATGGGGCTACTCCTATCCCACTTTTGCCTAAAGTAAACAACCAACCTATTAGTTGGACTTATCAAGAGCAAACAGCAGAAGATGGGCATTTTATTGCCACTTTTTCCTCTGGCCATTACATGCTAAAATGGCATGCACAGTTGCAAGAGAGTGGTCCGCTGCATATTTGGCAAGAACTGGTAAACAACAGCAATAGCAACGTTACCGTTTCGGCACAAGATATGCAAGGCATTGACTTCCAAGTGAATGCACCAAACAAAACAACTCTTTGGCAATTTAATCGTTCGCGTTTTAACAATGGTTTGGACGGCAATTTTACCACAGGTGTGCTTAAACAAGCTATTGGCACATCGTTTTATCAACTCTCACAAATAGAAAACTCGTGGCTGGTATCTACGGGCGAGTTGCCTTTGGCAGTTTTGGAGGTTGGAGGAGAAATTGGAGGTTCGGGCCCTTCGACAGGCTCAGGGACCGAAGGGGTTGGGACCGAAGGGCTATACCTTGCGTACGATTGGAACTTTGGGTTAATGGAAGTGCAAACCCAAAGCAATGCCAAACGCATTAGACTGCGTGCCAACTTAGGGTTATCGACCGAAGAAATTACTTGCGAGAAAAAGACCAATTGGCATTTACCTGGAGTATTTATAGGACTTTACGCAGGCAGTACAGACGATGGTTGCAACCAGCTTAAACAATGGTTTTGGCAACATCATGCCCCTGCTTCGCTAAGAGAAAACGCCAACGAACCGCTTATTGAAATACACTACAACGCTTTTAGTGAAAACGACTTTAGATATTACCTAAACCGCTACAACCTACCTGAGTTGGGCGTTGGACTAATAAAAATGGACTACTGGTGGACAGTGCCAACAACGGGAGCAGATGCCAACAGTGGTTTTGACCCGGTATTAGAAACACAATGGAATCCCTACGCAGGCAAATGGCCCAATGGCATGACTTTTGGCACACTTACCAAAGCCAAATACCCTACCATTAAAAATTCGCTCTACATGTGCGACACCTATCTTGGCCAAGACATTGCCAAAAAAGAAGCACAGCAAGCACAGATTGATGCGTTGGCACATCGCATTGAAAACTGGAAAATAGATTATTGGCGAAGCGACTTCGACCTTGAAAAAGCAAACTCATACGCATCGCACCAGGGACTTTTAACTATTTTAGACGCACTTATTGCGCGCTATCCACAGTTTAGATACGAGCATTGCAGTGCTGGCGGTTCGCTAAAAGACTTTACCACCTTGCGACGCATGACGTTTATGACCATGGAAGACTCAGGCGGTCCGCTCAACCATCGTATGGCGTTTTACAGCAACAGTTACATGATAAATCCTGTGCAACTCAAATTTGACGTAGGCTACGATTGGACTTCTGCACAAGATGCTGGCAACATAAACAGCAATCCAGAAAGTTGGGCAAAATACGTGCTTAGAAGCAGTATGATGGGTGCCATGATGGCTTGTGCAGTGGGCAGAGATATGAGTACGATAGAATTTAATCAGGCTAAAATTCATTGGAAACTATACAACGAGAAGCAACGTGCCATACTGCGCGGAGGCAATGTTTACCATATTTTACCTATGCCTGACGGCAAACATTGGGACGGCATGCAGTTTTACAATCCTACAACTGAGAAAGGCTCTGTTTTCTTGTTTTCACACCTAAGCGGTGGTGGTAGCGACGGCAGTAGCAAGCAAATTTACTTGCAAGGATTGGAAGAAAATGCCAACTACAAAATCACTTTCCAAGACCGCACCAAACTTTCTTGCACCAAATCGGGCAAAGAACTGATGAACGATGGTTTGCTAGTTAGTGGCATGACCAAACATTTTGACACCGAAATTATTTGGATAGAAAAACT
>JAFOWX010000058.1 GCA_017391905.1 Paludibacteraceae bacterium
CTGTTCGAGCATCGGCACAAGTGGCCTTTGGTATAAAAGCAGGTTTTGTAACTTCGCTTGGCTTTGAAGAAGATTGGAAAACCATCAATACCGAAAATTTAACCATAAAATCGGACCAAGCATACGGTTTTGATGTGGGTTTAATGTTGCGTTTGGGTTATCGCTTCTATGCACAGATAGAAACCAATTATCACTTTGTTAGTTCGTTAAATCAAGTAGGAACTAATATTGGTAACACCTTTAATGGTGAACCTGTACAAGAGGTAACTCAACACTCCATTAACGTACCTGTTTTAGCTGGTGTTAAATTAGTAGAAACACGCAACTTTAATTTGCGCTTAATGGTAGGTCCTACCTTTAATTTTAACTTAACTCCCGAGTCTGAAATAGCAGGATTGGACAACTCTTTAGCCAAAAGTGGGGTAGATAGCGATAAACGCATCTGTTCTTTTGGTTTGGATTGTGGTATAGGTATGGATGTTTGGGTATTCTCTATTGATGCTCGTTATCGTTTGGTACAACCAGGTTATGCCTATTCTATAGACGAGATGAAGTTAAATACAAGCCCAATTAACTCGTTTGAAGTATCGTTGGGTTGGAAATTTTTTGATAAAACAAAACGTAAATTGAGATAATATGAACAAGATTTTAACCAGTTTGACAGCTATAGCTTTGTGTGTAGCAGTAGCGTCGTGTAGCCAAGAAAAAACTACCGTTCAAGAAGTAGAAAAGGTAGAAAAGGTACAAGTTATGAATTTAGCAGCTACAGAAATAGAGCGCGAAGTAATATTACCTACTACCTTAGAAGGGTACGAAAACATGAAAGTGTCTTCGTCTGTGAGCGGCATTATCAAAGAAATTTTGGTAAATGTAGGTGATAGAGTATCTAAGGGTCAGTTGTTGGTAAAAATGGATCCTACTCAATATACTACCACCAAACTTACCTACGCTAATTTGGGTGTAGAAATGAGCCGTATGGAGGCATTGAAAGAAGCTGGTAGCATTTCGCAACAAATTTACGACCAAACCAAAACGCAATACGAGCAAGTAAAAGAACAATTGGCTCTTTACGAAAGCAATACCTTTGTACGTGCCGATTTTGCGGGTGCTATTTCGGCCAAAAACTTTGAACCTGGCGAGCTATGTGCCGGACAACCCATTCTTCAACTTACCCAAATTGACAAGTTGAAAGCCTTTGTAAACGTACAAGAAAAATATTTCCCCTACGTAAAAAAAGGGATGAACTTAACCATTACATCAGACATCTATCCTGGAAAAACGTTTGGAGCAGTGGTAGAAACCGTATTCCCCACCATCGATCCATCTTCACATACATTCTCGGTAAGAGTAAAAATTCCTAATGCATCAGAATTGTTGCGTCCTGGTATGTATGTAAGCACTAGTATCCCTGTGGGTAAAGAAAAAGGCATGATGGTGCCTTACCAATCGGTTTTGAAACTAATTGGTTCTAACGAACGTTATGTGTTTGTAAACAACAATGGCGTAGCTAAACGTGTTAAAGTAGAACTTGGCAAACGCTGCGATCGTGATGTAGAGATTATCTCGGAAGAGTTAAAAGACGGTGACCAATTGGTTGTTGTAGGTCAAGGTCGTTTAGTAGATGGCGTAAAATTGGAAATTATTAAATAATAAGCAGTTATGAGTATTTACAAGACGGCGATAAATAAACCAGTTACCACTATACTTATCTTTATAGCGGTAATGATCATTGGTGCGTTTTCGTACATAAAACTGCCCATTGATCAAATGCCCGAAATGGACCCTCCATACATCATGGTGATGTGTACCTATCCAGGGGCTAACGCAACCGAAATGGAAACCAACATCACCAAGGTGTTGGAAAACAGTTTGAACTCTGTAGATGGCTTAAAAGAAATTACTTCTCGTTCTAAAGATAATATCTCGGTGGTAACCCTTGAGTTAGAGTGGGGTACCAATATGGACGAGGCAGTAAACGACGTGCGTTCGTACATCGACATTGTAAAAGATAACTTGCCCGATGGAACGTCAAACCCCTTTATCTTTAAGTTTAGCTCCAGCTCTATGCCTATTATTCAATATGCAGTTACGGCAGACGAATCGTACGCAGGTTTGGAAAAATTGTTAGATGATGAGGTTATTCCCTTGCTAAACCAAGTGGATGGGGTAGGTAATATCTCTATGTCTGGTCAGCCAGAACGTTACGTGTATGTAGATATTGACCAAGCCAAATTGGATGCTTATCACATTCCATTGGAGTTGGTAGGTTCTGCTATTAGTGCCAACAACTTAAACATGGCATCGGGTAGCGTTAAAATGTTGGACGAACAATACCAAGTGCAAGTTCGTAGCGAATACTTAGAGAGTGCCGAAATTGGCAATGTGGTAGTTACAACCACCCCTCAAGGCAAACAAATCTATGTGCGCGATTTGGCTACCGTACGTGATACCATTAAAGACCTTACCTTAGACGAAAAAATCAATAGTCGTGATGGGGTGCGTCTGGTTATTATGAAACAATCGGGTGCCAATACCGTAAAAATATGTCAGGAGTTGAATAAAAAAATGGAGCAAGTAAAAGCTCAATTGCCTCCAGATATTCACATTGACGTGGTTTACGACTCATCAGAAGACATTCAAAACTCTATCGACTCGCTTATAGAATCTATTCTTTATGCGTTGTTGTTTGTGGTGTTGGTGGTATTATTCTTTTTGGGTCGCTGGAGAGCTACGTTAATTATTAGTGCTACCATTCCCATTGCCCTTATTGTGGCGTTTATCTACCTATTGTTTGTAGATAGCTCTTTGAATATTATTTCGTTGTGTTCGCTTACCATTGCTATTGGTATGGTGGTGGACGATGCCATTGTGGTACTTGAAAACATTACCTCTCACATTGAACGTGGTTCAAACCCTCGTGAGGCTGCTATTTATGCTACCAATGAGGTGTGGGTATCTGTTATCGCTACCACATTAGTTATTGTAGCCGTGTTCGTGCCTCTAACCATGCTTACTGGTTTTGCGGGTATTATGTTTAAAGAATTGGGTTGGATTGTAACCATCGTGGTATGTACCTCTACCGTTGTGGCTATTACGCTTACTCCTATGCTTTCTTCAAAACTGCTTCGTGCCAAAAAGGTACACGTAGAAAACGGTAAACTAATAGAAGAGGAAGTACAAGCGGGTTGGTACCAAAAATATGTGGTAAAAATGTTAGACAAGGTGGATGCTGTGTATGCAAAAGCATTAGGTGCTTGTCTTCGTCACAAAGGATTAACCTTATTGTGTGTTTTAGGTTTCTTTATTGCTTCGTTAGTTCCTGCCTATTTAGGTTTTGTGGGAACCGACTTTATGCAAAAAACCGACAACGGTCGTTTAACTGTAAATGTAGAGTTACAACGTTCTACGCGTGTGGAAGAAACAGCAGCGCTTGCTCGCCAGTTAGAGGCGCGTATTATGCAACTTGTTCCAGAGGTGCGTATGCTATCTTCAACCACAGGTTCGCCAGACGATGCTGGTTTCTCTGCGCTTATCAATAAAACCTCCAATTATAAACTACAAATGACAGTGGTTTGTAATAAAAAGCACGAACGTGAACGTTCTATCTTTGAAATTGCTGAGGTTATTCGTAAAGAATTGGCCCAATACCCACAAATCTTAGACTATAGCTGCGAGTTGGCTGGTGGTTTTGGGGGCGGTGGTGTTTCTACCGTGGATGTGGAAGTATATGGTTACGATTTTGATGCAACCAACCTTTTTGCCGAACAAATAAAACAAGCCGTAAAAGACTTAGATGGTGCGCGTGACGTAATTGTGAGTCGCGACGAAGACCGTCCAGAGCTTAAAGTGGTGGTGGATAAAGAAAAAGCGGCCCGTCACGGATTAAATTCGGCTACAGTAGCTACTTACGTACGTAGCCGTATCAATGGTTATACCGCAGGATACCTAAAAGAAGACGGTGATGAGTACGATATTTTAGTTCGTTTGTCAGAATCAGACCGTAACTCAATTTCGGACATTGAAAACTTAACCATTCCTACCCAAACAGGTAAGTTAATTAAACTTAGCGAGTTAACAACCGTAGAAGAATACCTTGCTCCACCCGAAATTGAACGTAAAACGCGTCAGCGTATGCTAACCGTTAAGGTTACTCCTCACGAAGTATCGTTAGGTGAGTTGGCTGCAACTATCCAATCTATAGTAGATCAAATGGAACGCCCTGCTGGGGTAACCGTACGTTACGGTGGTGACTACGAAGAACAACAAGAAAGCTTTGCCGATATAGGTCTATTGTTTGCACTTATCATTATCTTGGTATATGTGGTAATGGCTTCTCAGTTTGAGTCTCTATCTAAGCCATTCATTATTATGATGTCTGTGCCATTTGCTATCTCGGGTGTAATTATTTCACTTTGGGTAACAGATACTTCTTTAGACATGATTGGTGCGTTAGGTATAGTGATGCTTGTGGGTATCGTAGTTAAAAACGGTATTGTGCTTGTGGACTACATCAACCTAATGCGCGACCGTGGTTACGAGCTAAACCAAGCTATCCAACTTTCTGGTCAATCGCGTCTTCGTCCCGTATTGATGACTGCCTTTACCACCCTTCTTGGTATGGTTCCTATGGCAGTAAGTAGTGGTGAAGGCTCAGAAATGTGGCGACCCTTGGGTATTGTGGTTATTGGTGGTTTGTTAGTTTCTACCTTAGTAACCCTTATTGTAGTACCCGTTATGTATGGTATTATGTCGCGCCACGGCGAACGTGATAAAGAAGAACAACAACGTCGCGACTATGTGTTTATGCAAATTGATGATAAATCCGCAAAATAATAGGCCATGAAATCTGTATTTATAGTATTTAATCAAGCCAATACCGAACGTGTAGAATACATGTTGGATACACTCAAAATAAATGGCTTTACATTCTTTGAACAAGTGCAAGGTCGTGGTACCAATGGGGGTGAACCTCGTCGTGGTACACATACGTGGCCCGAAATGAACTCGGCTGTAATGACAGTGGTTGAGGATGACAAAGTGGAAGAGCTTTTAAGTGTCATTAAAAGATTGGACATGAGAAACCCAGCCGTTGGTGTACGTGCTTTTGTTTGGAATATAGAACAAACTGTTTAAAAATGTAAAAGTTAATGTATATGACAAAAACAAATTAACATTTGTAATTAACTGAAATACATACAATTGGACGGCAGTTGCTCATTTACAGAGCAGCTGCTGTCTTTTTTTGTAACCGTTTAGTTACAAAGCAATCGTTGCAAATTGAAAAGATGCTAAAAGCCCCTTGTTGTAGGTTAAAAAGATATTAAATGATATTAAAGCAGCCTGTGGCGCGTGCTATCTATTATAGGTGCTACTGGTAAATAGCCTTACTTTTGCCCGTTACATGAATAAAAAGTTTATAACATTTTATATATGGGAAAAAAGTTTACACGTTTTACAGTAGTGTTATTGCTGTTAGCGATGCGTGCAGTAGCTGCGTTGGCAGATACTCCTTTTCAGATTGCAGACCCTGGTTTTGAAAACTGGAGCGAATCGTTTCATGGACAACCAGCCTTGGGCGGAGGCTCTATAGGCAATAATAACGGAAAAGGGTTGTGGTATGGATCTAATGTGTACAAAGATGTTGGTATAAAGGTATATGGCCAAGTGGTGCACCAAACTACCGATAGACACAGTGGCAAATACGCAGCCAAATTAGAGGATACAGAAGTAGGGGTTGATCTTGGCTTCTTTTCCATAACCGAAGTTTCACCGGCTTGGGTAACCTTAGGAACACCATGGTCTTATTTAAGTGGTACAGATACAGGTTCTGCTACTGCGGGTACCGATGGCGGTATTCAATTTACGCACCGTCCCGATGCTATGGCCGTTTGGATTAAACGTGGAAAACCCGGTGAGCCTAAAAATGCCAAGGGCGATGACAAAGAAAAATTTCACTTGGTATTTTATTCATGGACAGGTACCTCGCAGTCTAACAGCTATTTGAGTAAGGGAAATGGCTGTGTAAATGTTGATAAGGTGCACTATGACGAAGAATCGGATATTAGAACACAAACCGATAAAAACACCTGTGGCACAAGTGGTAATGCCAAACAAGTGGCCGAAGGACATTATTTTTCGGACCAAGAGTTTCCTAACTGGACGTGTATAGAAGTACCCATTACCTATTACAACGAGAGTATCCCCGAAAAGATGAACATCATCCTTTCGGCTTCTACCTACCCAGCAGGACGTGCCACCAAACCTTTATATAAAGGCAACTATTTAATTGTAGATGAGGTAAAACTTATCTATAAATCTACTATAGATGAATTGCTGTTGGATGGCGAACCTGTGGCAGACTTCTTGCCAGACCAACACACTTATACCATAGAGCTTGGCGAAAACATTACGTTCGATAACATTCCTGCTATTACTTGCAAACGTAGCGGACGTATGTTATCGGGAAGCGAAATAAGCATCAACTATGCTACAAACTTTGATGAACCTACCACCATTACGGTTAAGGCCGAAGATGGTAGTTCTACCACGGTTTATACCGTATATTTTACACGAAAAAAATCTACAAACTCACGCCTAAACAATATTTTTGTTGAGGGCATTCCTGTGCCTAATTTTTCGGGCTATATAACCGAATATACAGTAGATGTTCCGTATGGATTAGACCACGAACCTGTTATTACGGTAGATAAAGGACAAGAAGACCAAACCTATCAGGTGGTTTCGTGCGGTAACTATCCTTGTACAGCAAAAGTAACCGTAACAGCAGCTAATCCCAAACATGCTACGGTTTATACCTTACACCTAAAAGAAGGACAGCTAACCGATAATACGCTACAAGATATTTTAATTAACGGAAAATCCATTCCAGGCTTTAAACCCGATAACAATACCTATACGGTAGAATTGCCCTTGGGAACTACCCAAGATCCTACCATTGAGGCGGTTTCTAAGTATGCAGCAGGTGCGCAAGACATTCAAATTACCAACAATGGATTAAATGGACGTTCTACCATTGTGGTAACGCCTCCTGTGGGTAATCCACGTACCTATCGTATTAGTTACCTGATTACAGAATCTACCTATTCATACCTAAAAGATGTGCAGGTAGGTGGAGTTAGCTTGGCTGACTTTGATCCAGAAAAGACCCAATACAACGTAGTACTACCCGTTGGAACTACGCGGTTGCCAGCCATTACGTGGCAACAGGGCGACCCATACCAAAAGGCTGCCTTAACCAACGAGGGTGTAGAAGGAACTTCGCGCATTACAGTAACCGCTCAAAAAGGCAATGTAACCATTTATCGCATAGTCTTTAGCGTAGAAAAATCTACGGTAAGTACCTTAGATACTATTTTTGTGGATGGGGTAGCCTTACCTAACTTTGACCCACAAGTAACCCATTATGTTTACAATGTTAATCCAGCTGCCACTACACGTCCCGTAGTAACTTGGCAGGCTGCAGATGCGTACCAAAGGGTGGTTAAAACACCTACCTCGGAGGCTACTGCCACCATAGAGGGCACAACCAAACTAACGGTACGTGCGCAAAATGGCAATACCACCGTTTACAACATTGAATTTACCCAAACCCTGTCGGACAATGCCCAATTGGCCCATTTGGAGGTAGAAGGTTATACCTTATCGCCAGCCTTTAGCCCAGAGGTAGAAGACTATACCTGTGTGCTACAAAGAGGTACAACCGTTGTACCTGCCATTACCTTTGTTAAAGGCGATGAAATACAAGGGGTACGTATGGATGATTTGGACGTAAATGGTACAGCCAAAATTACCGTTAAAGCCCAAACGGGTACTACCAAGGTATATCGTATTCACTTTTCGGTACAAACCTCGTCCGATGCTACTTTAAAAGACATTAAGGTAGGGGGTGTTTCCCTAACAGACTTTAATCCCAATACGTTGGTTTATAATGTGTTGTTGCCTTCGGGTACTATTCAATTACCTGTTATTGAGCCTGTTAAAAACGATGCTGCACAGCGCATAGCCATGGTAAAAGGCGGTGTAAACGGTACTACTCAGATATTAGTAGTGGCCGAAGATGGCAGCGAGCTAACCTACGAGCTACACTTTAGCGTAGAAAAATCGCTCAATGCCAACCTAAAAAACATTTACGTGGGTGGTGTGGCCTTGCCTAATTTCGACCCCAATGTAATGATGTGTCGTTATGTATTGGCCGAAAATGTATCGCAGTGCCCCATTGTAAAAGCCGAGGGGTATCCCGGCCAAACCATCATTACCACGCAACCTAAATTGGAGGGTACTGCACGCATAGAAGTAACGCCCGAGGATGGTGATAAAAACATCTACACCATTGAGTTTGTGCGCAGTATGTCTAACAACTGCTTGCTTAAAAACATGATGGTAAACGGTCAAGATTTTGGCTTTGACCCAGCCCAAAATACCTATGCCCTTACCTTGCCAGAGGGAACTACAACCGTTCCAACCGTAACGTACTCTAAAGGGGACAATACCCAAACCGTACAGGTAATTAGCGGTGGCTTAAACAGAACTACCCAAGTAGTGGTGATTGCCCAAGACGGAACGCGTAACACGTACCAAATTGCTTTTACCGTAGAAAAATCGCAAAATGCACAGCTAATAGGTATTTACGTGGGTGATGTGTTGTTGCCCAACTTTGACCCCAATACCTTGCAATATACCTACACTTTGCCTAATGGAACTACCACGTTGCCTAAGGTAACGTATCAAGCAGCAGAAGAACAGCATGTTACCATGCTATTGCCTCAGTTAGAGGGTCAAGCTATATTCGTGGTAACTTCGCCAGATGCTTCGCAAACAGTTACTTACACCATCCATTTTGAGGTAGAAAAACAAAGCGATGCTACCTTACAAAACATCTTTGTAGATGGCGTTGTTTTAGAAAACTACCAAGCAGATGTATTTGCTTATACCATAAACAGAGCCAAAGGACAAGCAGCACCTGCAGTAACCTATCAAAAACAACACGCAACCCAACAAGTGGTGGTAAATAACCAAGGTTTGCAAGGATGTACCCTTACCGTAACAGCCCAAAACGGCAATCAACAAACCTATACCCTTACATACAACGAGGTAGATACCCAAAACAGCTTGCTAAACGATATTCAGTGGTACAACACCGCTTTACAACGCTTTGTAAGTGTTGAAAACTTTAGTGCCAATCTGTTTGATTATCACATGGTATTGCCATGGAATAGCCATGTATTGCCTGTTATTAACCCCGTACCTGCTACCAGTGGACAAGTAATAACCCTACAAGAGGGTGGGGTACAAGGTACAACCACCATAACCGTATTGGCCGATGACGGTGTAACCACCTCTACCTATACCCTTCACGTTGAGGTAGAACAATCTTCGGACGCTACATTAAGCAATATTTTGTTGGACGATAACGACATTCCTCATTTTGATCCTAACGTGTTTACCTATAACGTAAGCTTGCCATACGGTACAACCCAAATGCCTAAAATCTTGTTCGAAAACGCTTATAAAAACGGTAAACCCATTACACAACAGCAAGTTATAGTAACCGATGGTGGTTTGAACGGAACATCCACCTTGCACGTAACCTCGCAAGATGGTACTGCAAGCAATACCTATACCATTCACTTTGAGGTAGCCACTTCGGGCAAAGCAA
>JAFOWX010000059.1 GCA_017391905.1 Paludibacteraceae bacterium
GAAGTCAGTTGAACCCATCTGGTTTCTGAGTGTGAATTCCAATAAAACGCTTGAAGCATTACGTATTCGGTTGCAAGAGGTACTTGTGCAAATAAGCTAGTAATGCTTACTGCTAATAGCCCTAACAATAGAGTAATTTTTTTCATAGTTAAAAAATATTTAGGTTTAGAAATAAACACATTATCGGGACAAAGATATGTAAAAATATCTTAATACGCAAACATCGCTCTGTGTTTAACATTTAGCAGGCGTTTAACGTAGAACGTTTTGGATGTTTGCATGATTCAACTCCTAATTATTCAATGCTTCGCATTTCATGATTTTTGGCTGCGGCTCGGCATAGTTCAAACAAGTTTGACTCTGCGCTCGCCTTGCACAAAAACTCCTAACTAATAAGTTACATTCGTTAGGTAAAGGGCATGGGCAGGGGCAGAGGTGCCTGCTTTGCAGCGGTCTTTGCTTTCTATGATGTTTCTAAATTCCTGAATAGAAATTTTCTCTGTGCCTACCTGAAGCAGTGTGCCCACAATGGCACGTACCATGTTGCGCAGAAATCTATTGGCTGTAATGGTAAACACCCATTGATGGGTAGAAATTTGCGTCCACTCGGCGAGGATTATGGTGCAGTTGTTGGTTTTTACATCGGTGTGTAGTTTGCTAAAACTGGTAAAGTCTATGTACTCAAACAGCACTTTTGCTGCCTCGTTCATTAAATCAAAACGCAGGGTAGCAGGAACTTGCAAACTTTGTGTATGAATAAAAGCGTCTTTGTGGGTGTGTACGTGGTACTGATAGGTGCGTGCGGTAGCATCAAAGCGTGCATGTAAAGTATCGGCCACTTGTTCTATGCCAAAAATAGCCATGTCGGCAGGTAGGTACACATTTAATCGTTTTACCAAGTGCGTGGCATCAATAGGCGTGTCTGTGTCAAAATGCGCCGTCATATAGCGAGCATGTACACCAGCATCGGTGCGTCCTGCTCCCGTTAGAGCAATGGGGGTACGCATAAGGGTGCTCATGGCATCCTCTAATGTTGCTTGCACGCTGCTGCCATTGGGTTGGCGTTGCCAACCGTGGTAATTAGCTCCGTTGTACTGAAAATAGATAAAATAGCGCATAATAGTTGCCTGTGTTATGGATTAAGCGAGTATAGTTCTACTTTTACTTTTTTCTTTGCTTTGGTTTGGGGTGGAAAATTGAGGGCAATTTCTAACCACGCGGCATCAAAAATTTCTTGCGACGCTACAAGTACATAGGTTGCATCGTCTTGTGCAAATGGCAAATACGATAAATTTAGCGTATCATTGGGGGCAACTAATGCAAAAAAGTATTCGCTGCTTGTTTGGTCAATATGCAAGCAAAAGGTGGGGTTTCCGCTGGTTGGAATACGTAATATATTTACCACGTAAGGTATTTTGTCGTTGTTTTGTATGCAAAAAGTGCGTACGCTATCGGTTGTTTGCGATAGTAATGCAAGGTGTTTTGATTTTTTAGGAAACTTGCCTTTTTTTACGTCTTGGATAAGTTGTAAAAGCTGAAAGGTTAGGCTATGATTATTTTCTATGGTGGCAAGTTCCGAACGCATGGTAGCCCCATATACGTTGTAATTTTTATTTTTGCTGGTTGTAGAAACAGATTGAGCAATGTTTTTTGTGGTATAGCTTAATATATTGCTCGATTGGCGCACGGTGTTATCCATGGCTTTTTTTAGGCAAAATTTGCCAGTTTGTGTTAATTCTATAATTTGGTTGTTTGCTGTATTTAGGATGCTTATTGTGTGGTTGGATGGAATGTAAACACTATCTGATAGCGTTAAGGCCATGCGTTTTTGTGCAGGTACCCATTGCTTATTTTGGAAAATTTGTACTTGTGCCGATGTACGAAATATTTGAAAGTCTTGTGCCTGTGCCAGCGTGATAGATGCCAATAATAGAAGCACTGTAAGGTATTGTTTCATATCTTTTTAGACTGTTTTGTTTGTTTTTTCTTTTTTAGAGTATGGATCAAATGCCTAATTAGTTGAATCAATTTATGTACGCTTTTTTGTATGGTTGTAGCTAAACGTATAAACTGTTGTATGATCCATACAATACCTTGTTGCAACCAATGTATTAGTAAGTAAACAACGGGCTCTACGGCAACGGCCAAAACGCCCAAACCCACCATAAACAAGGCTAATGCAAAGTTACAATAATAATGGTAATGCGCAAATACGTAACACCCTATGTATAAGAAAAGGGTAATGATAATCAATTGAAATACCCGAATCATAAACGTGGTGTACGATTTTAGTACGTTGTTGCCCTGAAAATACACAATGCAAAAAGAAAGGAGCAAACTGGTTAAAATAGCTAATACCCAGTTAAACCAAACTGGGGTTGTTTCTATATAGGTATTAGCTAATATGGTAGAAAGTATGTGGGCGTTAATGGTAATGCCTGCCATATTGCTATTTATGGGTGTCTTGTGCTGATCAAATGGGTTGTGTACATCTCCCATCAGCACAATTTTGTTGTATAGCATTTCTTCTAAGTCAAATGGGTTTATTTGTCCTTGCAAAATGGCTTTTCCGCTTATCTCGTCAAAACTTTGTGAGGGAAAACAGATGGTTTCGTATGGGTTGTTTCGTTGCAATAAGTGGGTTAAAGCGGAAGAGTCTGCCAATTGTGCCAGTTGTGCAGAGAAAGCCAGTACAGAATCATTAAATACGGGACAGAATTGGCGTATGGTACCCGATGCGCGTTTGGTTATTAAATTGATAGCTCCCCAATGTGCTTGTGTAAGGTTGGCCGAAAAGGCGGTTTGTGTTTCTTGGTAAGCGTCGTATGCCAATACTATGTTGGGGTAGCTGTTTAGGGCTTGTATAAGAATGGAATCTTCTTCGGACAAATACGAAAAAAATACGTCTATCCCAATGGCTTTGGGTTGCATAAGCCCAACCGTCTGCAATAGGTGGGCAATTTCTGTTCGCGAGCAATTGTCTATACTTAAAATAACGATATCGCTGTTATAGGTTCGTATAGGCCTATTGTTGGCTACTTGGTTGTAAAAGTCTGACATCTCAAAATCGTTGTCTTTTTGCAACGAAAAGATGGGCGATGAGGTTATTTGGTATAAGAGTGAGTGCGATAGTGTCCAAGCCAATAAGGTAATGGTTATGGTACGAAACCATATTTTGGTTCGTAGTTGGCTTAAACTGTATTTTTGTAACCAGTTGGTTTTCATTTTGTTATATTACAATAAGCTTGAGGGTGTAGGTTTGGTCTTTCACTTCTATTTTAAGGATATACATGCCTGTTTCTTGGGGAGCCTTTATAATGCCGTCGTTTAAAATAGTGGTTTCTACGGGCATACCGTTTAAATCAAATAACAGTATGTGGTCAAATTTACCAATTAAATAAGCTAACTGTCCTGCTTTTATGGGGTTGGGATATAACGTAAAATTAGTGTTAGCATCGTCAGTATTGATGGTGCTATTATCTATGGTTCTTGCTAAGGAGATTGGCATTTCTTGGTCAATGTGTATGTTTACGTTGTAAACCCCAGTGGGAATGGGTCTGCCTACTTCTACAAAATTAGACTGCGATGCTAACGGGTTGTTATTGTATTGCCATGCGTACCTTGCATCTTGTAATGCGTCGTAATGATAGGGGTTTTGTACAGCCAAAATGCGGTTTTGTAGTATGGTAATGGCTGCACCTGGTATTTCTCGGGTAAACTCGGCATAGAGGGTATGGGCCTTTAGGTTGCCAAATTGGTGGAACGAAGCGCTATCTACCACTGCTCCTGTAATGGAGTCGGTATGCCACCCATGGAACGTGTAAAAATCGTTGATAGGTTGGGGTGCGGGAATGGCTTGGGGAGTGTTGTAGGTGTATGTTGTGGGTAATTGGTTGCTAATACTTACGCCATGTAACTGATAGGTAAGGGCGCCTTGTGATACGCCCACTAAGATAGAATCTTTTACCTCGGGGTGCATAACCGATTGACAGTAGATGTAGGTTTGTCCGTGGCTAATGGCGTTTACGCGGCCATATTTATCAATCGTAGCAATATTAGGGTCTTTACTACTCCACACAACTGACTGATAGGTGGCATCGGATGGGGTAAATTTAGGGTACAAAAATAGTTGTGTACTATCTTTAGGAGCGGGCAAAGGAATGTCTAATAGGTCTGGATTTTTGGTGTATAGATACTTGTTGGGTACGGTATCTATCTTAATGGTTTCTAGGGGATAGATGTCTCCTTGGGTAAAAATAATATCATCAATCCAGAATTCCCCTTGCGCAACAGCTGGTCTGAAATCTAAATAATCAACCTCTTCAAGGTTAATAGGTCTGCCTATAGTTCTAAACTGTCCCCATGGAATATTGACAAGCGTTAATTCATCATGTTGTGGTATTCTGTAGTCATCGTCTCCTATTTGTACATAGATAGCAATTCCTTTATGCCACATGGAAATACCTGTTGTTGAACGCAAATCCATATATTGCTGGGGAGCGTTATTATAAATAGACTGATTAACTAGATAACTATTGCGTAGGTAGAGTAGTGTATGGCAGTAACCAGTATTCTTGGTAACGTCGCTATGCATGGCTTTGGTATTATGCCCCTCTAGTGGTTTGATACTTGTTGTTATTATATTATTAAGGTCTTTGCCGTATTTTATGTCAACAGCTCCAGTATTACATAGCCAGCTGTTCTCAAAGTCTGAATAGATAATATCTTGTCCAGGTCCCCATTGGGTGTATAGGGTCACATCGCCCATTTGCAGGTGCGAGATAGAATCTACTTTTACACCGCCCTCGGGCTCGGTGTACCAACCTTTAAAGGTTTTACCTGCATAAATTACCTTTGGTAAGGATTGCTTGCCAAAGCCTTCGTAATAAATGGTGTCTGTGGTTGTCCATGTTTCGTCTAAGGTGTGCACATAGGTAATGCGTCGCTTAAATGCGGGATAAATATCTACCACATCGTATGTATCTAATAAACGACCAAAATAGTGTGTGCTATCTTTTGATACACCATAAACAAGGCTATCGTTGGGTTGTTGGCTGTTTTTGTAAACCAAGCGGAATGCCTTTTTACTGCATCTTAAATGATTTTCTGTTATAAGCTGAGATTTTATGCCAATTAGGTGTTTCATATCACCTATTTCCCAATGTAAGCTATCGCCTACAATGCTATCTCCTATTAAGGCAATGTGGTTAAAATAATCGCCAGTAGCAGGAGTGTGTTTGGGATGAAACTGAAACTGTGTGCGCTTTGACGCATTGTCTTTGTGAAAAATATTGATTACTGTGTTGTCGGTAAAGTTGATGAGCGAATAATTTTGGGGTACTTGAATTTTTCCGCCATACAAATTTAGGGTGTCGTTTAGTAGTGTGCCTGTTTGAGGAACTTCATAAAAATACGTATAACCCAAGTGAATACCCGTTTTAGTCCATAGTTTTGTGCCACCTATAATGCCTCCGTATATGTTTAGATTGCGGTTATTATAGATGGTATTATTGCCTCCTGTACGAAGAACATTGGTAACTTGTCCTATCTTACCCCCAAATACATTTATATCTGCATGGGTTAAACTGTCTTTTACGAATGGCGAAGGGCATAGTGTCTCTATATACCCACCATACACATCTGCCATGGCCGATATTTCTTTGATGTACGAGGCTTTGTTTACAATTACGCGTGAATATTTGGTTTCACTGAGTGAATTTCTTTTACTCCCAATGATTGCGTTGATGTGAGTGGTTTTACCATTGGTTTCGTTAATGAAAATAGTGTCTGAACTATTTATAAGCGTATATTTGTTGTTGGTTTCTAAAGTCGTATTTTCAATGTGTATCTTTCCTTTTGAAGTAATAACGGCATTATGCCAACCGTAATCATTGGCTTCGTAGTATGTATCCTTAATATTTAAACTACTATTCTTATCGTTGTAGATTAAGGTTTCTTTTAAAAAGCATTCTTTAAAAACAACCTGACCCGTTACATTTTTTATGCCTCCTGTTTCAAAGGTACTGGTTGAAGGTATTGTATAAAAAATGGAATCGGACGGGGTTAATGAGGTCTGGATAAAATGGTGTAGATGTCCAGCCCCGGTTTTTTGTTTACATACAATAGCACCCTGTATGTTGCAATGCATATAAGGTGCCTTGCCAGAAATATAAACAAAAGGAAGCCCGTATCCCGCATTGTATAAGTCGGTAAATCTGCATGTTCCTTCAAAAAGCAATGCGACGTTGCAGGTGTCTTTAGTAAAAGATACACAATACTCATTGCCTCTCGCTAATCTACGTCCTGCACGTATGTTTTTAAACGATACCTGCAGCGTGTCGGTGCTTGGAAGCCCATTTCTTACCTTTTCGTCAATGATGTTATTGGCTTGTAGATTAAGTTCAACCGTATCTTTGATGGTTTGCTCAATGTGATATTTGCCTATTTGGGTAATTTTTAGCATGTATTTACCCGGCTCGTTGATAAATAGGGTGTCGTGTGGCTGTGGCGTAAACCAATTATCGGGGTCTGCCACCAAATTAACTTGAGTAGCCCATGCCGAAAAAGCCAGCCAAAAACTTATCATAATGGGTATAAAACGTTTCATAATCCGTGTTGTATGTTAGGTTAGTAGATGTATATCATATCCACACATCTATTTTGTTTTCTATTATTTTCGGTAGTATTGGGTAAATGTGGGTTGTTTTCGCCTCTTGTTTCGGTTTCTATGCTAATGTGTTGTAAACCGTTTTGTTCAAGCAAATATTTTACTTTTTCGGCTCGATATTTGCCCAAATGCAAGTTGTCAGACTCGTCGCCCATATTGCAAGTATATCCTATTACAATAATTTTTTGTGGGGGATTGTCTTGTAAAGTTGATACTATATGTTTAAATAGGCTACTGGATGCTTTGGTTAATTCCAAGCTATTTAGGTGGAATAAAATAGGAGCATTTAGTGCACGAGGTTTATACGCTTTAGACTCTTTGGGCTCTACTACAATGGGTTCTGTTACAATTGGTTTTATTGCTTTGGGCTCTGTTTTAGCGGGTTCAGTGATGGTGGGTTGAGGCGCTACTGGGGTAGCTACTGCTGGTGTTTCAATCTTTTCTGGCTCAATAATCTCAGGCTCAATCACCTCCGGTTCTGTTGTAACAGGGGTTGTTACGGGCTCGGGTAGGGTTATAGCTTGGGTGGCAAGGGTGTCTTGGCTTGTTTCGTTCAATAGAGATTGGTTTGTATATCCGTCTAAACTCTCGTTAAATCCTTTTAGTTTGCGTTTTTTCCATGGGGGAAGTATCTCTTCTTTGGGATTGCCTAAGTACACAGAGAAACCAATGCGTGCTCCTAAGGCTAATGGATGAATATCGCCAACCAAGTTGGTGGTAACAATGCCTTGATAAGCCTTGTTCATGGCTATAAACGAGTTGTATGTGTTGTGGGTGTTATTTAAACTATAACTGCCGTATAAGTCAATGTTCATTTGCCAACGCTCGCTTAATTTTATGCCAATGCCAATTTCGGCCAAAGCAGCAATCTGTACGCCTAATACGGTTTGGGGCGATTGGATGGTGATGTCTGTGTAGCGTCCTAATTGTAAACTTTCAGATTGGTTTAAGGTTATATTGTGGTCTGTGTAAATCATTTCGGCATCGTAAAAGCCTGTAAGTGACTGTTGGGTGGCTATGTTATAGCCTATGTTTATCCCTATGGCTGTGCGTAATTGTACTTTATTCCACGAGGGGGTAATGAATAATAATTTGATAGGCGCTTCTAAGTAGTGCAGTTTGGCAATTTCATCTACATTGTAGCGCTCTACGTAAATGTAAGGATTGTTTGGATATAAAGGGTCGCTATTGTCAATGCCCGATGAGGTCTGTTCAAAGGCATCGTAATTATAATAGCCCGTGTAAGGCATGTATTGTATGCCCAAACTAACGCCCACGTTTTGGTGAAAAAAGAAACGGTAATCCAATCCCGCTCCTACGTTAAAAGCACCAGAACTTTGTTGCCCTTGGGTGTCTTTGTAAGTTAGCCACGAATAGCAAGGAATGGCATAAATGCCTACCTCGTGTTGATAAAAATAGCGTTTGTCTTTGGCCAATAAATCAATAGCACCGCTTTTTTTTACTTTAAAGGCATAACCAGGCAAGGTTAGCAAACACAAAAGCAGTGTGGCTAATAGGTATTTACAGGTTGTGTTGCGTAACATAGTTAATTAGTCTATTAGTACAAAGGCTCCGTATAACGAAATGTCGTCTCCAGAGGTTTTAACTCCGTTTATAGTAAAGGTACTTTGTCTTACAGTGTCAATGGCAATAACAAACGCTTCGTTAAAGGGATAACCAACCATTAGGGCTTTGTAAAAAGTGGTCATTAACGTGGCGGTAACGGCATCGTTTACCTCCCACAAACTAACCAATAGCGACCTAACCCCCGCTCTTTTAAACGCTCTTTGTAGGCCAGAAACTCCTTCTATGGTAATTTCGCCCACGCCGGTTTGACAAGCCGATAGTACAGCCAATTGTGTTTTTTGTAGGTTTAGTTTTGCCAACTCTTGGGCCGTTAAAATACCCGTTCCGTAAGAGGAATTGGGGTTTAATTGCAAGGTGTTGGCACCAGCCATGGCTAATCCTGCTTGTTGGTCGCTATGGCCGTAATAACCGTGTGTAGCAATGTGTACAATGTCGTATCCTTGTTGGGCAATAAAATAGATAGCCCCCGTTGTAGCTGCATCGTGTGTGGCTAAAAAAGGCTTGATGTGCCGTTCGGTTAGTAGGTTGTTTATTTCTTCTACCTCGCGCAAAGCCCCTGGCAGTGGTGTCCAAATTTGAAAGGTAGGCTTTTCTGTATTAGCAGCGTTGCTATAAGGCGTGTAGTTATAGGTGTTGGCGTAGTAAGCAATCTCGTCTATATTGGCATTGTAGTCCATACCACCTACAAGGGCTACGGTTTGCCATGAGTTGGTTAATGCGGGACGTAATAGTTGCTTAGACGACGATAAACGATGCATTTGATACCTGTCATACATTTTTACATCGTCGTTTATGGTAAAATATTCGGCACTCATTAGTTGTAGTTCGCCTGCAGGTACAAAATAGATGTGGTCGTTGGGCTTGGCTACTTTTAGTATTTCTTGCCACACTAATTTGCCAAAAATGGCGTTGTTGTGCATTTGCATGCGGGTAATTTGCTTAGCAGCAAGTGTTTCGGCCAATCCATTTAAATAATATACTTTGGGAAATTTCCAGTCGTGTTTTAGCAAAATTACGGCGTATTCTGTGTTATTGTTGCTTCCTAAGCAGACAAATTCTACCACCAAGTCTTGTTTGGTGAGTTTTGCCCGAATGTCTTTCCAAGTAATGTGCAACTGTTTCATTTGCGTTTGTAGTTGGCTCATGTCTTGTAGTAAGACTTGTTCAAGCGAGTCGCAGGTGACGCTTAACGCTTGGGCATAAGGGGTATTGTTTTCGCCCAATAATTGTAGTTTTTGTTGGGTCTCAATAAGCAATTGGCGGTTTTGTTTTATGTGGCTGTTGCTGGATGCGTTAATGAGATGGTCCATGTGAATGGAGGTGTCCAAGAGCAAACTTTTGCTTAGCAAACAAATGTCATACAGAAGCGATGCGTCTGCCTGTTTATCACTGAGTGCAGCGTAGGTGGCCGAAACCAGCAGGTTGTCTAATATGTGGGCTTGCGCGTTCCAATAGGCTTCGCGTTCTTTTTGTGGCATTACCGCAAAGTTGCGTTGTAGCATTTGCCTTAAAAGCTGTACATACTCTTGTATATACGGAATGGTTTCTGTGTATTTTTCTGCGTTGTATAAAGCGGTAATAACATTGAGTAAGGATACCGCGTAACTTTGGTTGTTTATAAGTGCGTGTTCTTTTTTTATCTCAATGGCTTGTTGGTAATACGTAGCAGCAGTAGCGTATTCCGCTTTTTGGTTATAATATTGGCCTATGTTGTTAAGCAAGGCAACGTATTCTGTTTGTGTGCTTTGAGGGTGTTGTTGGAATATTTGCAGGGCTTGTTGCAATGGCTTGATAGCCAAATGGCTATTTTTGCTCATGTAGGCATTAGAAAGGTTGGCCAATGTGGAAATTTGCCATTTGTATAGCAGTGAGTCAGCAGGCAACTGACCTAAAATGGCATACGCTTTTTTGTAGGACTCAATGGCTTCGTTGTGCTTGTCTTGGGCTTCTAAAATGTTGCCCATGGCATTTTGAGTCATGGCATATTCGGCCGACTGGGCATTGGGCCATAATGCAGTGGCCTGCTGTGCCTGTTGGTAGGCAGCTTCGTATTGTTTTTGTTTGAATAGGGCAATGGCGCGGTAATGGTGTGCCAATGCTTGGGTAAGCGAGTCGGTGTTTTGGCGTAATAAATGTTCACTAAGTTGCCTTACACGTGCATAATCCTCTAAATGGATGTATGCGTTTAGCAACAGATTGTAGTGCTCATACTGTGTACAAGCGCTTTCTTGTAGTAGATTAGCACAGGTTTGCCATTGGTTGTTTGCGGTTAATTGTGTGGCTTCCTGTAAAATATGTTGGCAGTTTTTTGCTGTTATTAAGTTGGTACTCAATATAATAAGAAGCAAAAACGGTGTAACGTATTTACTCATTACAATGTTAAGTTTAATTAAACATTGTAAAAGTACTGCTTTTAATAGGAATAAACAAGTTTATGGAACAATAAATTCATACGTTTGCAAAAACCATATTATCCCTCCTTATGGGATAGTTGTTTCTAAACGCTTCAAAGAGGTGTGGATTGGCTTTGACCATATAGATACTGCTTATTGTGCACAA
>JAFOWX010000060.1 GCA_017391905.1 Paludibacteraceae bacterium
CCACAAGAATTATCTAACAACCCTGGTTTGGTACGTCGTTTGGGCTTAATTACCATTAACACCGCATTAGAAGCCGACATTTACGGTAACATTAACAGTACACACGTTATGGGTACCAAAATGATGAACGGTTTGGGTGGTAGTGGTGACTTTACTCGTAACGCTTACATTTCTATCTTTACCACTCCTTCTACCGCTAAAAATGGTGCTATCAGTGCTATTGTTCCTATGGTTTCGCACATTGACCACAGCGAACACTCGGTAAAAGTGCTTATTACCGAACACGGTATTGCCGACTTGCGTGGTAAATCGCCTATTCAACGCGCTAACCTAATCATTGACAACTGCGTAGATCCAAGTTATCGTCCACTTATGCGCGAATATTTGGCATCGGCAAGCAAAGGCCACACACCTACCAACTTGTCAACCTGCTTTGGCATGCACCAAGCGTTTATGGAAACGGGCGACATGCACAACGCAAAATTTTAAGTAGCGCTTGCTATATTTTAACGCCTCGGCATGGTAACGTGCTGGGGCGTTTTTGTATGCGGAGTAGTGTGGGAATTACTAAGGAGTTGAACGAAATTATTTGCAAGATAGCATAAAACATACTACTTTTGTGCTGTGTAACAATCATTTATTCACCATTTTAATTTAACCGTTATGAAGAAATGTAAGAAAGTGTACTTTGAAGGTACCGCGCCAGTGTATGGCAAAGCAGCAAGACGTCTTGAACGTCTAATAGCAAACCCTCCTAAAGCGACTGCAGAGGAGATTGAACAAATGAATAGAGATTACGAATATTTTAAAAGTATTTCTACGTGTAATTTATTATGAGTTCAATCTTACAAAACCGCAGGTTTCGCCAATTAGAGAATGGAGAAACAGTTAAATCGTTCAACTGCGGAGATACTGAGTTGAACGATTTTATTTTAAAGCATGCAGATGATTACAGAAAATCATTATTATCAGTATCATACATCTTTGAAGAAGAAGATACACTACTAGCCTATTTTACTTTATCCAATGATAGTTTACGGCACGAAAGTTTCAACAACAAATCATCATTTAACAGACTTAATAGGAATATAAATAATGCTAAGCGTATGCGTGAATATCCTGCCATGAAAATAGGCAGATTTGCTATAAGCATAGAATATAAAAACAAAGGAATAGGTAAATCTATATTAAACCTTATAAAAAAGACCTTGATAGAAGACTACCCATCTGGTTGCCGATTTATTACTGTGGATGCCTATAACAATGCAATAGAATTTTATCAGAAAAATGGGTTTGTTATGGTAAATGATTTTAACCCAGAAAGGCGAACCCAACCCATGTTTTTTGATTTAGCTCAACTACTATAATTGTCAAAACAATGTAAAGCGCCCTTGCACATTGATGCAGGGGCGTTTTTTTGTGCTCTCTTTTTCCAAATTCTCCAATCTTTTTCTGCAAAAAAGTCGTTTCTACACTACTACAACGGCTATTTATTATTCAAGTTTTGCATAAATATACATTCGTACAAAAGTTGTATATGGCTGATTTTCTTGCTTTTGCGAAATGTTAAAATCTTCCTCTCTTGTTAAGAGAGGAATTTTAAGCAGTATTACCCGCGGAGCAGGTTAAACCTCATTGTAGGCAGCCCTTAAGGCGATGCGGTCCCTGAGCCTGATTACCCGCGCAGCGGGTTACACTTGATAATAGGCAGGTCTTAAACAAGCAAAGCGCAGCGCAAGGCCTGTACAAAACGCAACATAACAACCATGACAATACAAGAACAAGAAGAAACAAGAAAGCAAAGAACCTTTGGATTTATAGGTTTATTAGCAGTGGTATTATACCGCAGAGGCATCAAGATACATTATCAAACCCTATCGGACATACTTTCCGATAAACTAAACGATACATACGACGCACTTTGCGGAGGTATGGTACAAGCTGTAATAGCAGCAAGTTATAGATGGAGTAAAACAACTCAAGGCGAAAAAGTTTGCAAAGCCATAGATTGTGTTTACGTAAATGCAAAGGGCGAAACAATTCAACGATACAAAGAACTTTTTGGCAAAGAACTTGAAACCTCAATTGTATTTACCTTAAAAGAATATGTGGATATTAAAGACGTTGTAGATCTAACATACAGACATTGGCTTTACTATCATAAAAACGCAATAGAAGCCGTAGAAATTCTTTAACAACGCAAACAAAACAAATTAAAACAAAATACTTATGAAAAATTTTACAAACAATTTTAAACAAATTACCTCGCGCCTAAGCGCAAGGTGGCTTATCATGGCCTTAATGCTACTTGTGGGAACAAGTAGTCTGTGGGGGAAAACTATATATTTTAAAGCCAATGGCAGTAATAACTGGGCAGCTGATAATGCTGTTATACAAATAAGCGTTGGTTCTAACACCTCGTGGAAAAAAATGACAAGCCTTGGTAATGGTATGTATTCGTACGAAGCAAATAACGGAGCTACAGTATATTTTGCCCGTGGTGCATCAGAAGGAAGTACGTGGAATGTAACAGGAAAGCTGACTGTCCCAAGTGATAAAAATTTATTTACTCCTAATGGATGGTCTAACTGTACAGGAGATTGGTCTACCTACACTCCGCCTACTACCTACACAGGTACAATTAAATTTCAAAGGCCTAGTGCATGGAAAAATGTTCCTCACATCCATATGTTTTATGACGGAAGTAATACTTTGGTTGACAATAAAACAATGACATTAGAGGGTGTAGATGCTAGCGGAAAAACATGGTATAAATATGATTATAGTATAACAACAACTTTCACTACAGCTACTATTATGTTTAATAATGGCGGTTGGGGTAATGGTCAAACAAATGAACAATTTAAAGGTAATCTTGGAACTGATTATTGTTTAACTGGAGGTAGCTCTGCAGATGTAACATCAGTTGATTGCCCTGTCTTTTGCACCACCGTTAATGCTCCTGTCGTAACTTCGAATGGACCTATCTGCGCTGGTAGCACTGCAACTCTTACATTGACTAATAGACAAGAGGGTGTTACTTATAAACTAAATAGCACAACAGGTACTACTATATTTACCTCTGGTAACAACACTTATACAACACCAGCGTTAAATGCGAATACAACCTATAAAATTTATGCATCACACGCAAATGCTTGTACTAACAATGTAGAAGGTTCTGTTACCGTTACTGTTAGTCCAAAACCTGCAATCACTTTAAAAGCAGCACCTACTATTTGTCAAGGTACTACTATTACATTTGCAAACTATGTAGACAATAATAACACTATTGGTACTGTAACATGGCATACTAAACAAGACTTTTCGGATGCAGCTATTGCAACAGCAAAACCAAACCAAACAACAACTTACTATGCAAAGGCAACAAGTGGCAATTGTACACCTGCAACAGCTTCATTAAAGGTTACTGTTGACCCAAAACCTGCAATTACCTTAAATGCGGCACCTACTATCTGTCCTGGGGATGAAGTTACATTTGCAAACTATGTAAAAAATACAAGCATAGGTACTGTAACATGGCATACTAAACAAGACTTTTCGGATGCAGCCATAACATCTGCAACACCAAATACAACCACAACTTACTATGCAAAAGCAACTAATGGTGTATGCTCTACACCTGCTACAGCTTCATTAAAAGTTACTGTTAAACCAACCCCTACCACACCTGCTATTACATTAATTCCAGCAGATGGTAAGATTGTGAAAGGTGAAAATGCAACATTAACTGTAACTGCACAAGACGATGTAACATTTACACTATATAAAGATGGTGCTTCTACTGGCAAAACAGAAACTCCATTTACTATTTCAGAAGAAGGTACATACCATGTAGTTGGTATAAACTCTTGTAAAGTTTCTTCTCCTGAATCAGACAAGAAAACAATTACCATTTGTACCCCAAATGCTACATTGATAAGTGCAACATATAACCAAGTAACAGATAAGATAGACCTGAGCGGTAATTTAACTGAAACTTGCGGTAAGAGCTTATACTATGGTTTCTTATGGAAAGTTGAGGGCGATGATTGGAATACAAATAATGCAATTTCTGGAACAGGTGGCAATAATAATTACACATCTACCAACAATACTGCATTTAATCAATCATGGGCTGATGCTGTAATGGGTACAACATACGTATTTACAGCATACGCTTTAGATGCAAGTTCTGGAAATCCAAGCACTTATGTTTGGTATTATGACACAGAAGGTATTGAGGTAAGCAAATGTATCACTATTACAGAGCCAGACATAACAGCAGCCCCTATCTGCACTGGCAGCACAGCTGTACTTACATTAAACAACAGACAAGAGGGTGTTACTTATACTTTAAACGACACACCAATCTTTACAGATAAGGACACCTATACAACACCACCATTAGCTGATAATGCAGACTATACAATCATAGCTACATCAGGTAGTTCTTGTACTCCTGAGCAAGAAGTACCTGCAACAGTAACCGTTCAAGTAGAGCAAATACCTGCCGCCCCAGCCATTACTACCAAAGCTACCATTTGCCCTAATACAGATACTCAGTTAAGCAGCTTTAATAATGGTGTGGCAAACGTAATGTGGTATTCAGACCCTGAATGTAACAGTCCTGTTACTACCGCCAATATTAGTTCTGAAAAAAGCTATTATGCACGTATAAAAAGCGGTATTTGTTTTTCGGAAGTGGCACAATTAGACTTGTCTGTATATATAGCCCCAGAGCAACCATCTATTACCCCTTCTGGCACTATTCCCGTAGGTCAAGGCAAAACAGCTACCATTACGGTAACCAATTACAATGCAAATGTAACCTACACCTGTTATGATGAAGAAGAAAATGTAGTAGGCACCTGGAACGAAGGCACGCTTTCTATTGTAGCAGGCGATGCTTTGGGCAAAACCGATTACCGCATAGTAGCTAGTAGCAAACAGTGCCCCAACTTAGCAGAAGAAGTTTCGTTTAGCATTAACGTAACCGAATCGGGTGCTAAAATAGTTCAATTAGGAAACTTATCGTTGTGTACCAATATTGTTACAGACTTTGTGCCCATGTACGTTACAAACGATGGTATAGCCGACTTTGCTGACCAAGGTGCTACCAAAGTAAAAAGTTATACCTGGCAATGGTATACAAACGGAGCATGGGAAGATTGCACCGTAAATTATGGTGCTAATGCAGTGGGTGTTACCAATGGCGGAGCCGATTGTAACAACTGGCGTGCTAACAAGGTAGGCCGCTATCGCTGCCAAATAACCTACGCTACAGATAATGATGTGGTAGTAGGCACTCAAGAATCTAATATATTAGTAGTTACAGAATCGGCTGGTAATGCTCCTGCGGTGAATGCCTTTGGCGATTTACCCATTATTTCTGTAAACACAGGTAGCAATGCATTCCCATCAGACCCTGCAAGTGGCTACCCATCAGCCAAAGCCGATGAGATGAAGGCAAAAATATCGGTGGATGTTAAAATCTTTGATAAACAAGGTAATGTACACTACGACCGCAAAGCACGTATGAACTACCGCGGTTCTTCGTCCTTGAACTTCCAAAAGAAATCGTACGCCTTTGTAACCGGTAAAGAAAAAACCAAAAACGAAAAAGGCGATGTAGATACCGGCAAAGAAAACTTGTTTGGACTATCAAACGGTGCAAAAGACAAAGACTGGGTACTTTACGCAGCTAACCCAGACCCCTCTATGATGCGTAACCGCCTTGCCTTTGACCTTTACAAAGAAATGACCGGCAAATGGGGCGTAAGCAGTATGTATGTAGAGTTGGTTGTTAACGGCGAATACAAAGGTGTTTACGTGTTAATGGATAAGATTACCAACAACGAAAAACGCGTAAACATTACTTCAAGCAACGGCTTTATTGTAAAATTTGATAAAACCGATGTGGTGGACCGTGTAGAGAACAAGGAGGGCGACCAAAAAACCTTTGCTACCACCAGAACGGGTACCGGTGTGGATGGTAGACACCCTAATGGCATAGACTCTTACGGTACTAAAATTGATCAACGTTTTGAAATAGAATACCCTGAAAAAGAAGATATTGAGGACGCTGGTGGTAACTGGACCGAAACCTACACCATTATCAAAGACCGTTTTGAGGAATTTGAGGCAGCGTTGGCCGAAAAAGATTATCCTACCGTACGTAAGCTAATTGATTACGATAGCTGGGCAGACTGGTTTATTCTTTCCGAATACATTA
Organism: Paludibacteraceae bacterium; assembly: GCA_017391905.1. Taxonomy (GTDB): domain Bacteria; phylum Bacteroidota; class Bacteroidia; order Bacteroidales; family Paludibacteraceae; genus Enterocola. Next base: position 6,236 of record JAFOWX010000060.1, read on the forward strand.
AAAACCAAGACACCTACCGTGCCAGCAACATCTTTGTATTTAATGGCGATAAAATTGAGGCATGGCCTTTGTGGGACCAAGAGTTAAGCTTTAACAACCAAACACGTACCGCACATGGAAGTGCAAGTACCACTGGTTTAATGGCTACTACCCAAACCATATACGAAGATGCATTTAAAGCCGTATTCTGGCTAACGGGAGGCGATGCCGACGATAAAGGCGGCTTACTTGGCGACCCCTGTTTTGTGGCCTTGGTAAAAAGCAAATGGGAAGGATATAAAGCCAACCAACTAAGTGCAGCTAAGATTAAAGACAAAGTAGATGCTTACCATGCAGAATTAGGCAATGCGCAAGCTCGTGAGGAAGTACGCTGGCCCTATACAGGAGAAAAACGTGGTTTAACTTCTAAAGGAGCTACCACAGGATACTACGGCAAAAACGAAGGTACAGCAGTAGGCTATACAGACTCTAAAGATGCCATTACTTCATGGGCTACAGGCCGTATAGGCGGTCTTACTACCGCATTAAATGCCTATAGCACAGAAGATTTAATTTTTGGTATTTCGCCCGAAACTACACCTGCTACTCCATGGCAACCAGTAATTCTTACCGTATCGGTACCAGAAGGCTTTGAATACGACATTGCTTACCCAGAGCTTACCGCAGCGGGTGCTATTGTAACCAAAACCAAGGATATGTACCAAGTTAAAATTCCACGTCCTACTGGCGATGGCTGGACTATAGGTGGCAACGGAACGGACAGTAACGGACAACCCACTGCACAAACCAAAACATTTACGGTAACGGCTACTATTACCAAAAGTACCGATAATGCATGTGGTTCCGTAAACAAAGACAAGGTAACCTCTACCATTACATTACAAGACGTAACCGAAGCTTGCAATCCAGAAATTGTAAAACAACAACCATAATAACCTTAGTAAGAACAAAATAAAAAATACACAATATGAAAAAATTTTATAACAATACATTAACGCGCGGGGCTTTTAGTAAGGCCCTACGCCTTGTTGCCTTACTCTGCGTTCTTATGGGCGTAAGCAGTAGTGCGTGGGCAGATAATATTTATGTTACCGGGGATGCTTTTGATGGTTGGGGAAAATGGACTCAAATGACATCTATTGGTGACAATAAATATACCTGTGTAATTAAAAATTCTTCAGGGAAATTTAAGTTATCATCTTCTGAAGGTTACGGGAATACATGGAATAATCTGTCATGTGGAGATGGAAGTGTAACATGTAATGGTGCAAATGACCACCAAATAAATAAAGCGGGTGTTTTATATTTTGAATGGAAGGACAATGGGTATGTTTGGGTAGAAGAAAATTCATCTTCCGGCTGCGACCCTTCAGCCGATATTTACCTAACAGGTTCATTCAACAGCTGGAATACCGCTCAAGCTAATTATAAACTGACCGCAAATCCTGGTAATGATGCGGAGGTAATGATTAAAGGCGTTACACTAGCTGCTAATGCTGAGTTCAAAGTTTTTCAGGGATGTTTTTATGGTTATGAAAATTTGGTTCAAACGGACGATAACAAAGGTTTTGTTGCAAATACAGATGGTAACATCAAAGTAACCAAAGCTGGTACATACGATGTTTATTTTGATAAAAACGACCATCACATTTATATTGGTTTAAATGTACCTTGTACCGAAGATGATAGCAACCTAGGCGAGTGCGACCGTATTGAAGTTTATTGTAGATACACAGAGAATGACAACTGCAATATGAAAATCTACGCATATAGTAGTTGTACTTCAAAAATCCTAAATTCTAATGGTACTGCTGGAAATTCTGGGGAAAAAGTAAATGTCAATGGTACTAATTATGCAAAATGGGTATTCCCTACAACTGGTAGCAATATTTGTGTTAAGTTTATTTCTGGTACAGATGCTAGTTATGCTACTACTGTAAGATGTAATCTGTCTAGTGGATATAAATACTATTTCACATTGCCTTCTGGTTGGGGAAATCAATCATTCGACCCAACATCAGAAAAAATTTCATGTGGTGGCGGTGACGACCCAGACGACCCATCTGATGTACCCAGCTGCGATGCTATTGAAATTTGGTGTAAGGGTGAAGGTGGTTACATAGGCATGCACTGCTACGCTTGGCACCCCGATAACAACTCCGACAATCCACTTGACGGATGGCCTGGCTGTACTACCTCAAAAACAGGTATGTACAACGGTGTAAAATACGCTGTGTGGACGGTTACAGGCAAGGATAGATTAAACATTATCTTTAACAACGGTGGCGATGGTTGCAAAACAAACGACATTGTAGGCTTAGAAAAAGGCAACCGATACATTTATACCTTAGCAAGCAGTTGGTGCGGTACTACCCCTACGTGTAAAGTAATTAACTGCGAAGGCGGTGGCGAAGTAGATGTAGTAAATGGTACGGTATATTTAGATGTATCGTCGTTTAAAGATTGGTTAAAAGAAGGGGCTATTTTTAAAGCGGTACTTACAAAGAAAGCGGGTGGTACCGAAACTAAAAATATGATTCAGTGTGCCAGCGAAACCAATGTATTTTATGTAGACGAGGTATTGAACCTTACCAATTACAGCAAAATACAGGTATTGCGTTGCAACCCAGCAGATGGTGGACAATGGAACTATTCCTCAACGTTAAACCTAAGCCCCACTACCACCTGTGTAAAAGTAACAGGCTGGGATAATACGGGTTCGATTACCAAATACACGGGTTCTTGCGGTGTATCTACCAATACTCCTGTTTATTTAACCAACCCTGCAGTGGTGGGTGCCGATGGCAGATCGGTTACCATGTATGCTTACCTTTCTGAAACCTACTGTACTTCTATTACCGAGTATGGTTTTGTATATTGCCCCGGCACACTTTCTGCAGGTTGTACGCCTACCGCATCGTCGCCTAAATTAAAGGTAGGTAACGGTAACGCTACACAAATTTTCCGTGGCGAAGCTTATCAACTAAATACCAGTGCATTAAGCATGGGTAAGACCTATGGATACAAAGCCTACGTAAAAATAGGCAACATGACCTATTTGAGTGCCGAAACGGGATACTTTAAATTATCGGATTGTAACACACGTCCTGAGGCCGAAAGTGGCACCATTACCTATACGGTTAATGCCGCATTGGGCGAGGATTACGAAGACGACTGTACGCTTACATACGGTAACTTGCAAACGGCTATAGACCGCTTAAAACAATCGTACAGCAACCCAGAACCTATATATCAATACGTAACTAAAAACGGGGATAGCTACAACTTGCGTCAGCCTATAGTAATGAAAGTACACTATTACGATGATACCCCAGAGGACGATACCATCGATTACATTTACCGTGGTACTACCAACATTGGCAAATATGCAGGTAACGCTAAACCTACGCATAGTAACTTATTGGAAAACATTAACCGTAGCAGTGCTAATGCAGCCAATACCCTAACCATTAAAGCGGGCGATAACAAGGCTAAACCTTGGGTGCACCACATTGTACTACGTAATAGTAAAAACATTGTGTTGGATAGTTTGGCTATTTTCTCTGACCCTGCCGACTCTGACCCCCAAAAAGCTGGCACACAAACCATTGGCGATAATGCCATTGAAATGGATAAAAACATTGCTTCTGGCGACGCAGGCTGGAATACGCTAAATACCAATGGCTATGTAGATGATGCCAATATTGTGGTACAAAACTGTATGATTGGGTCTGATGGTTTTACGGGTGCACACATTTCAAGTTACGATGGTGTAACGTTTAAAAATTGTGACTTTGAATCTGTGTTTAACGACCCTTCGGGCAACGCTATTGCATGGGGTGCCTCGTTTAAATTGTTGTATTGCAAAAACATCAAGTTTATACAAAACAACTTCCGTGGCGACCACGCTACGCTTATGTGGATTCAGGAGGTACAAAACATGTTGGTAATGAACAACGTGTTCTGGAATACCAACAAGTTCTTAGCAGGCAAAGACCAACGTAACCCAGCTGCCATGCGTTTGGTTACTCAATGGAATCCCGTAAAAAATGTAGGTTTCTATTACAATACCTACTTCTTTGCGGATAATGGTATAACCTCAAGTTCTACCTACGACTTTATGTCGTTTGCCGAAACAGCAGACATCAACGTGGCTACTGTAGAGTTTAAATACAACAACTGCTATAGCTACGATAAAGACTGTCCTGGTAAGAGCGGCAACCCATTTAATGGAAAAAGTATAGGCGGTAACTATGCCAGCAACTTCTGCCCCAATAACTTCTGGAGCCAATACGATGAGCTAAATAAAAAATCGTCGTCTGTGTTTGCTTTTGGCGATTGTGACGATAAGAAATTTATCAACGTAGCTAAACAAGTATGTTCTACTACTGCCAGTGGTCCAGCTTCGCTTCAAATTAAAGGTCAAGCTATGGACTTGGGTATTAAACCAGATATTACTAAAACGGGCATTACCCTTACCGCTGATGAATGGTATTCGGACAGATACCTAAAAGACCAACGCCCCAAAACTAACCAAGAATGGACGTATGGTGCTTATCAAAGTAAAGACAATGTTGAAACACAATATATTTACTGGGTAGGTATATCAGAAGACTGGGACGACCGCAACAACTGGGAATACGAGGTAGAAGACGATAAAACACGTGCATTGGTGCGTCAGCGTTTATCGTGCGTAAATACCTTGTCGCCAAACCTAATTGCTGTAATTGAAGAAAAAGGTACAGTAGAAGTTGCTGGTGGTAGAAAATGGCCTTGCATACCAGATTCGTTTACTGGAACACGTAGTAATCAAAAGGATGCAGAAGGAAATATTGTAGATGAACATGTTTCGGCTGGTTTGGGAACAAAAACTACCACAGAACTATTTGCTAAAACCATTATTGTTGAGGCTGGTGCGGCTATTAAAGGGGTTGAGCACTTAAAAAATGGTAGCCTACACTACCAAGATGCAACGGTACAGATGAATGCACCTCGTAGCAAATGGGTGTTAGTGGGCGGTGTGGTTAAACCATTTAGCGAAAATGGTAATCCCAACAGTGCTTTGCGTGACATTGTATCGGGCGATTACTTCAAAGATTACATGCCTCAAGTATATATGCACCAAGCCGAAATTGACGGTACAAATGCTACATGGGCAAGAACATTCCCTGATTTGGATGTACCTGTACTGCCCCAAACGGTATTTGCTATCAATATTCCAGACGAATATGGCGATTACAAATTGCCGGCTGCATACTACAACAAGTATTTTGGAGGTGATGTAGATGGCGAAGCACCTGTTTTGTACGAATTTAATGGCCGTTTTGCGGACGATGATGCTATGCGTACCTATAGTGATTTAACAGCCGGTGTGCCTACCCTTATTAACAATACCTATCCATGTAACTTGGATGCAAGAAAGGTAGAAGAAATAAGCGGTGGTACCGTATTGTTCTACAACTACGAGGCTGCCACCTTTATGAGTACGGCATCTACGGCAGGTAAAGTATTGCTAAGACCTCAACATGGTTTCATCTTTACACCCGCTGCAGGTAAAGACGAGTTGGAAATTACCAAAGACATGATTGCCGATGGTAATACTCGCTCGCGTAGTGCTGCGGCTATCATACCTACCATTTCTATTAACTTGTTTAATGCCAATACACAAAAAGGCTTTAGTAACATTGTGCTACATTACAATGCCCAAGTAGAAATAACCAATGGCACAGCAACCGACGCCGAGAAAGTATTTGCTCCAAATGCTGATTCGCCAGAGTTGTACATTATGGCAAACGACAAGAAATACACTCGCTTTACGGCTGGTTCTACCATGGTAACCATTCCATTGGGTATTCACTTGCAAAAAGACATGAATGTAAAATTTGAACCCGTTTACTTTGAAGGACTTAACGAAGTGATTTTGTTTGATGCATTTACTGGTCAAACAATAGACTTGTTACGCCATGAGTTTACCACAGAGTCGCTTATTGCTGGCGATATAGAAGGTAGATACTTCTTAAACATCGAACTGAAAGAAGAAAGTGACTACGTACCTGACGAAGAAATTGAAACGGATATTGAGGAGTCGATAGCTCCCGAATGCGCTATCAATATTTACACAAACCAAGCTACTGGAAACGAAATTAGCATTGTAACGGCTAACGTTGAATTGCAAACCATTTACGTTAGTGATATGACCGGCAAAACCGTAGAATATAAAGCCGTAGGCAACAATGCTTTGCTACGTTTGTCTGTTGCGCCCGGCGCATACATCGTTAAAGTAGTTGGCGATAAATTAACAAGAACAGAAAAGGTGATTTTAAAATAAATGGTGATACGGTGATGCGGTGATGCGGTGAGTTGAGCTTCAGCTCACCGAATAACCAAATCACCAAATAACCAAAATTTCGAAGAAATTTTAAATATGAAAAAGCAAATTTTATTGATAGTAATGACCTTGTGTGCCATGAGTGCCATGGCGGTTAGTTTGCCACGTGTATCGTATAATGCTTTTGTAACGGAGTCTAATGCAGATAACTCGTATTCGCTATCGGTGGGTACCACTTTTGTAAACCAATCTACCGTAGGTGCCTATACTGGAGGATGTTCGCCCGATTCATGGCAAAGCGATATGAATAGCTGTAAAACGTGTTGTACGGGTGAGCTTATGCAGTGTGATATGGCTTGCGCTGGCGATAAAGCATGCGAGCAACGCTGTATGGAACAAAACTTGGCGTGTCACGAGGTTTGTGAACATCCAGAGTTAGGACAACCCCTTGACGCTCCCACCGCCTTCTTGTTGGCAATGGTTGCTGCGTACGGCGCACTGATGTTGTACAGAAGAAAACAATGTATTTAATACAGAAAACGTTCCGCCCATGGGCGGAACGTTTCGTTTATAGCTACTCTCCAAAAAGAGGTGTTAATTGCTAAGCCATTCGGTAAGGCGTTCTTTGGTAACACCTAACAGCATTTGTCCTTGGCGCATGCAGGATATGCGGCCGGTTTCTTCGGACACAATAATAACATACGCATCGGTTTTTTCGGTAATGCCTAAAGCAGCGCGGTGGCGCAGACCCAACTCTTTGGGCAAATCGCGCTTGTGCGAAATGGGCAAAATACAGCCCACAGCTTTAATTTGGTTGTTTACAATAATAAGAGCCCCGTCGTGCAAGGGGGTGTTTTTAAAAAAGATGTTTTCTATTAGTCGCGCTTTGATGTTGGCGTCAATAATTTCGCCTGTTTGGCAGTAGGTGGTTAAATCGCCCTCTTTTTGAATAACCACAAGCGCACCGGTTTTGGTTTTGGCAAGCGCAGTCATGGCTTCTACAATTTCGTTAATTTCTTCTTGTGGTTGTTTATCGTTGGGGCGAATAATATACCTTTTTACCCGTAGGTACAGGTTGTTGGCGTATTTTCCGCTTAACGCGCTAAGAAAGTTTCTAATTTCGTCCTGAAATAAAATAACCAACAAAATAACACCCACATTGGCCACCTTATTTAATATAGAGCCAAGCAGTTCCATTTGAAAAACAAACGAAACCAAAAACCACACGCTGATAAAGCTAACCAACAGGGCAAAGATACCCATGCCCGAGGTGCCTTTTAGCAACTTGTACGTTTGGAATAGCAGAATGGCTACTATTAAAATATCAAAAAAGTCTTTTATTCTAAATTCTATCATATATGATTTGTCGCTTGTTGCTTGTAATGGAATATACTAACGATTAGTGACTATTGACATTCAACTGTTTATAAATTGCTATGGTTTGCTGTGCGGGTTCTACATCGTGTACACGCAAAATATGTGCCCCCCTTTCTAATAGGTGGCTGTGCAGCATGCACGTGCCTAATAGCGAGTTTTGTGGCGTAGTGCCCAATACTTTTTGAATCATGCTTTTGCGCGAAATGCCCACCAACACCGGCAACCCAAAGGTTTGTAGGCAGGTAAGGTTTTGGGCAATTTCGTAATTTTGTTCCAGCGTTTTGCCAAAGCCAAAACCGGGGTCTAAAATAATGTCGTTTACGCCCATGCGGGTTAGCGTGGCTATTTGTTTGGAAAAGTAAAACAGCATATCGCTGCTACCACCGCCCAAGGGATAGGTTAAAACATAAGGTACTTGGGTTTGCGCCACCACCTCAAACATGGCCTGGTTTCCGCCCGAAACATCGTTTATAATGGCAGCTCCCTGCTCCGTTACTGCCCATTGGGCAATTTCCGGTCTAAAGGTATCTACCGAAATGATGGCGTGGGGGTAATGCTCTTTTAGCAGGGCAAAGCCTTGCGTAAGGCGTTGTTTTTCTTGCTGGGCTGTAGCTATTTCGCCACCGGGGCGTGTGGAACATCCGCCTAAATCAATAAATTGCGTGGACGCAGGCAAGGTGGGTTTTACGCTCTTGCTGTAAAAAGAATCGGGGCTCACGTTAAAAATACCCATTACCACCGGGCTATCCAAACTTACTAATGTTCCTTTTATATTTAGTTGCATGTTGATTGTTGATTGTTAATTGTACTTAGGTGTACGGGAAGGAGCAACGGTCATTTTTGCACATTTTTTTTGCAAAATTAAAAATTATCCGCATCTTTGTAGTCATTTTTGAGAAAAAGTAAAAAAAAATCTAATTTTGCACAATAAGGAACAAAAATTTGAGTTATCTTTGTAGCCAGCTAATTATAGAACCTTAATATATACCATGAAATTTAACATCCTTACCAAAACATTTCTTTTCGCCTTATTTGTTTTAGGCCTTGTTGCTTGTAACAAAAGCACTTCAAACACAACAGGTTGGAAATACAATGACGCCGAGTACGGTGGTTTTCAAGTAACAGATGGTTACGAACAACAAACCCCTCCCGGAATGGTGCTTGTAGGTGGTGGTACCTTTACCATGGGTCGTGTAAACGAAGATACCTACAGCGAGTGGAACAACTACCCACGCCGTGTTACTGTAAATACCTTTTACATGGACCAATACGAGATTGCTAACCGCGACTGGCGCGAGTATGTGTATTGGATGAACTTTATGTATGGTAAAAAAGTTTCTGACAAATGCCGTCCCGACTCTACCGTTTGGCGCGAAGAGATGGCGTATAACGAACCTTATCTAAACTATTACTTTACACACGTTGCATACGATATGTACCCAGTAGTAGGTGTTACTTGGGAACAAGCTACCGACTATTGCGTATGGCGTTCTGACCGTGTAAACGAGCTATATTTGAAAGAAAACGGTGTAATTGACTTCCCCGATTTTGAAGCTATTTACCGCGACTCTACTCTTTTTGAAAACGACTCTACCGCTAAAACCAAAGTATTTAACACCGGTAAATACTTAGCTGTAGATGATTACAACCCTGCTTCTGGCGAAACCACTTCTGTAAACGAATTTGGCGATCCTCGCAAAACCACCATGTCTGATGGTTTGTTGATGCCTAACTATCGTCTTCCTACCGAGGCAGAATGGGAATTTGCCGCATACGGTTTGCAGTCTGAAGAAGGCATGGAAAACTACGATTTGCGTCGTATCTATCCTTGGGATGGTTCTCAAACACGTAACCCAAGCCGCAAAGACCGTGGTAAAATTATGGCCAACTTTGCTCGTGGTCGTGGTGACATGATGGGTGTGTCTGGCGACTTAAACGATAAAGCCAACATTACCGCTCCTGTAAACTCTTTCTGGCCTAACGACTTTGGTTTGTATAACATGGCAGGTAACGTTAACGAATGGGTAATGGACGTATATCGTCCTACCAGCGGCGACGAATACTCAGAATACAACCCATTCCGTGGTAACATGTACGTTGCTCCTGTTAAAGACTCTATTGGTACTTATCAATTAGACAGCTTGGGACGTTTGGCATACGCAGTGCCTGTTTCTAAAGACAGCTTGGCTGCTTACAACAAATTGGACGTTCGTAACTGGAAAGACGGTGACGCACAAAGTAGCGTAAACAAATGGAAAGAAGTGGTAGATCCAGACGAAGCTACTCGCCGTTTGTACGATGCCGACTATGCTAACGCAGACTTAGAAAAATTATTGGCTACCCAAATTTCTAATACCACTCGCGTTTACAAAGGTGGTTCTTGGAAAGACCGCTCTTATTGGTTGAGCCCATCAACACGTCGTTACATGGAACAAACCAAATGTGCTAACGACATTGGTTTCCGTTGTGCTATGGACCGTGTAGGCTCTGACAAGGGTAACAACAACAAAGAAAAGTAATTTGTATATAATTGCATACTAATAAAATAGAGGGCGGCTGCTATAGTCACCCTCTTATTTTGTGTTATATGGTACACACATTTACTCTATCCAATGGTTTGCAGGTGCTACATTTGCCAGACACGGGCAATGTGGCATACGTGGGTATGTACATAGGTGCAGGCACGCGCGACGAACAGCCCAACCAACACGGTTACGCGCACCTAACCGAGCACATGCTGTTTAAGGGTACTCACAAACGTTCTGCCGGGCAAATCATTAACCGTTTAGAGGCGGTGGGTGGCGAACTAAATGCCTACACCACCAAAGAAGAAACCGTGGTGTATGCCGTATCGTTGCAACGCGATTTGTCTCGTGCGGTAGAATTGGTGGCGGATGTAGCACTAAACATGCACCTAACCCCTCAAAACTTGCAAAAAGAGTGCGAGGTGGTAATGGACGAGATTGATAGCTATTTAGACAGCCCTGCTGAATCTATTATAGACGATTTTGAGGATGCGGTATTTTTGGGCTACAGCTTAGGACGTAATATTTTGGGTAGCAAGCAATCGCTGCAAGAAGTGACGGTAGATTCCTTACAAGCTTTTTACAACCACGCCTATACACCCAATAACTTGCTGTTTTTTGTAATGGGCAATGTTTCGCCCAAACAAGTAGAAAACTGGGCAAACAAGTACTTGGGGCATTACACCGGTGTTTGCAACTTGCAACGCACCGCTCCCACCCAGTACACCCCCTGCCAATTGGTGGTGGAAAAACAAACCTCGCAGGCGCACTGCTTAATAGGTGGCAGAGGCCCTTCGGCTTTTAGTGCAGACAAGTACGCATTTACCTTGCTAAACAATATTTTGGGTGGCCCGGCTACCAATAGCAGGCTAAACATGAGCTTGCGCGAAAAGCATGCGTTGGTGTATCAGGTAGAATCGCAACATACGCCCTATTCCGATACCGGCATTTGGAGTGTGTATTTGGGCACAGACCACCGCGATTTAAACAAAGCCATTGCATTGGTGCACCGTCAGTTGCAAGATTTGCAAGAAAAACCGCTTTCGCCACAAAGCTTGCAAAAGGCCAAACGCCAATTATTGGCGCAACAGCTTATTGCCATAGAGAACAAGGAGGCGTGGGTGCTTTCGGTAGCTAAAAATTATTTTTTACACAAAAAAGTGCCTGTGGTGGCGCAAATGGAAGAACAAATAAACGCCATTACCGCGCAACAGCTTATGCAGGTGGCACAGCATTACTTTGCTGCCAAAAACCTTTCGCAGTTAGTGTTTAGATAACAAGTAACAGAATTATGTTAGAAAAATACATATTGGAACATTCGCAACCCGAGTCGGAGCTGTTGCAACGCCTTACGCGCGAGGTGAACATTGGCATGTTGCACCCACACATGCTTTCGGGCCATATTCAAGGCCGTTTGTTAAGCATGTTGGTACACATGATAAAGCCTAAACGCATTTTGGAATTAGGAACGTACGTAGGCTATTCTGCTATGTGCATGGCAGAGGGACTACCCCAGGACGGTAAAATAATTACCATAGACATTGACGACGAAATAGAGGACATAGCACGTGGTTACATTGCCCAATGCCCTCACGCCGACAAAATAGAAATGTTGGTGTGCGATGCCCTTGAATGGCTTGCCACCTGCAACGAAACCTTTGATTTGGTATTTATCGATGCCAACAAAAGACACTACATAGAATACTTTGAAGCGGTGTTTAGCAAGGTAAACCCCGGAGGCTTTATTTTGGCCGATAATACCTTGTGGGGTGGAAAGGTGGTAGAGAAAGTAGCGTCTAACGATTACCAAACCCAAGGGTTGTTGCGTTTTAACGATTACTTAAAAACCGTATCGGGGATAGAATATTTTATTTTACCTTTGCGCGACGGAATTACGTTTATTAGAAAGTTGCGATTAAGCGAGAACAATGACAAGCTCGCTTAGGCATTGTCGAGCGAGAGCAACTTATTACATGATTTTAGGCTTCGGTTCAGCATAACCCATGTAAATATGGTTTCTGCATTCACCTCGCACTAAAATTCATGAGGGCGAAGCCCGAATAAAAATATATAAATTGACATCTCCAAGATATGAAAATTAAACTTCTTACACTAACATTTTTTTTGCTAACTGCAGGCGCTTGGGCGCAGCAGTCTGTGTTAGACACCCATCCCAAACACTTGCTTGAAACAGGCTTGAGTTTGTATGCCGAAAAAAACTACCCTGCCGCCAGCAGGTATTTGGAAAGTGCCTTGGAAACCCATGCTTTTGAGGGAACAGAAAGCGAACGCATGGCCAAAAGCGCCGTGGCTCTTTCGGCTTTCTATCAACAAAAAGACGATGCCGCACATTTGTTAGAGGCATACGCCGAAACCTACCCATACGCATCCAACATGGATCAGGTGCAACTATACAGGGGTATTTTGGAGTTGGAAGACGGTAAAAACAAATTAGCATTAGACCGCTTTGCCAGCATTAGAACCTCGCAACTAAGCCAAGAGGACGCACAAGCCTTGCAATACTACCGTGGATTGGCGTATAGCAAGCAAAAAAAATACGACAAGGCAGCTTACGAGTTTGGCACCTTGCTAAAAACCGGTGCCGGTCAATACCAAACCCACGCCACCTACCATTATGGGTATGCGCAATACCAATTGGGCAACTACGCAGAGGCTTTGAAAAGCATGGAACAAGTAAAAAACTCGCCCCAGTTTAAGGCCAATGCCAAACCGTTGATATGCCAATTGTACTTTTTGCAAAACCAATGCGACAAAGCAACCGTTTTGGGTGCAGAATTGGTAGAAAACGCCAAAAACGACAAAAAAAATGCGGAAATTTTGCGCATCATGGGGATATGTGCGGCTCGCAGCAACCAGCACGCCGAGTCTATTGCCTATTTGGAACGCTACCAAAAAGTAGCCAAACGCATTAGTCGCGAAGACTGGTATGTGTTGGGTATGGCTTATTTTTTTGTAGAAAAATACGAAAACGCCGTTAAGGCATTGGCAAAAACCACCGGCAAAAAAGACCGCCTAACCCAAAATGCCTACTACCACACAGGGGTTTCTTACCTAAAATTGGGCGATAAAAAGAACGCGCGCATGGCCTTTGAGCAAGCATCGCGCAGCGACTTTGACAACAGCATTAAAGAAGAAGCCTTGTATAACTATGCGCTTATTACGTACGAGATGTCTTATCAGCCGTTTAACGAGTCTGTGGCAGCGTTTGAGCGTTTTTTAAAAGAGTTTCCTAACTCGCAATACAAAAACAAGGTGTACGAATACTTGGTTAATTCGTACCTAACCACCACCAACTACAGCGAGGCGTACAAGTCTATTCAAAATTTGAATACCACCAACAAAACGGTAAAAGAGGCAGAACAACGCGTGCTGTTTGGCATGGCTACCAACGCCATTGCCAACCGCCAATACGCGCCAGCCATGCAGTATTTGGAAACCATTATGAAAAACAAGTCTTACAACGACGATATAATGGCACGTACGTATTTTTGGTATGGCGAATGTTTGTACCGCAGCCAAAAATACCCCGAAGCACAGGCGTATTTTGAAAAATACTTGAAAAATGCCCTTTCGCGCACGCAGGACGAGTACAATTTGGCCTACTACAACTTGGCTTACTCGTATTTTGTGCAAAACAAGTTTACCGAATCCAATAATTGGTTTAGGCAATACGTAAACCAAGAGAAAGAAAACACCGTGTTGCTATTGGATGCGTACAACCGCATTGGCGATGCTTATTTCCACGATCGTGATTTTACACGTGCGTTAGAAGCGTACGGTAAAACCATCAGCATGGGTGGCACTGCCGTGGGTGTGGACTATGCGTTGTACCAAAAAGCCTTTGTACAAGGTTTGCAACGCAAATACGAAGACAAAGTGGCTACCTTGGCTACCTTGCAAAGCACGTTCCCAAAATCGGCCTGGATAGACGATGCCATGTACGAAACGGCACGTAGCTATACCTCGTTAAACAACAACACCAAAGCCATTGCCATTTACCGCGATATTTGTGGCAAGTTTGCCCAAAACAGCGACGTGGTGCGCAAAGCCAAATTGCAAATTGCCATGTTGCAGTACAACGAGGGTCAAATTGAGGAGTCTATTAACATGTACAAGCAAATTATTGCGCAATATCCTAATAGTGAGGAGGCTGCTACCTCGTTTACTACCTTAGAAAGCATGATGGTGGACAACAACCGTGTGGACGAATACAACCAATTGGCGCAACAGTTGGGCAAATCGAGCACCACCAAAGAAGACTCGTTGCAATACAAAGCGGTAGAGAAAATTTACTTCCGCGACGATTTTCCGGCGGCTACCAGTGGTTTTGAAAAATACCTAACTACTTATCCACAAGGAAAATACAACGCATTGGCATCTTACTATTTGGCTAACTGCTACTACCGTCAAAACAAAAACGCCGAGGCGTTGGCACAGTACAAACAGTTGGTTTCGCACCCCGAAAACCCCAACTTGGAAACCACGTTGGCACGTGCGGCCTCGCTTAGCTACGATGCCGGTGCATGGGCAGATGCGGCTACGTATTTTGACCAATTGGCAGGCATAGGCAACCAAGAACACAAGCAAGCGGCTGCGTTGGGCTTGTTGCGTTGCTACTACATGCTAAATGATTACCAAAAAACCATTAGCGCTGCCAACGACATAGTGGAAACATACGCTTTACAAAGCGATATGGTGGCAGAGGCACGCTACAACCGCATGAAGGCTTATTTGGCACTTAACAAGCCTGCCGATGCCTTGGCAGACATTAAAGCCTTGGCAAAAGATACACGCAGTGCCTTTGGTGCAGAGGCTAAATATTATTTGGCAAAACATTATTTGGATAACAACCAATTGGATAAAGCAGAAGCAGAAGTGTTTGACTACATAGACAAGGGTACAGACCACCAACACTGGTTGGCAAAAGCCTTTGTGGTGCTTGCCGATGTGTACATGGGCAAAGAAAACTACTTTGAAGCCAAACAATACTTGCTTAGCTTGCAAGACAACTACGACACCACCAACGATGCCGAAGTGGCTGCCGATATTACCAATAGATTAAAGAAAATAGAGAGTTACGAAAACGAAACTGTATCTAACAATTAAACTATGAAACAACGCATTATTATAGGTTTGTTGTGCTGTGCGGTGGCAAGTAGCCTGTGGGCTACCAACGAGGTAAACCGCGATGTTACTGTAGAGCGTGATTACAACCCCACCATACAACAAGTACCCAAACAGGTGCTTACGCCCCAAAAAGAAGATTTGAAACCCGAGCCATTGCCGGTAACTTACAGCTCGTGGACACAACCAGAAGAGGTATCGCCCCAGCCAACCATGCAAAAAGCGGCCGATGCGGCGCTACAACGCAGTTACGATTACAAAAAAGGCACAGCCAAAGTGGGTTTTGGTTTTTACTTGCAAACTTTGGCGGAGTTTTACTATCCGCTGTTGCAAGGCGATAAATACTTGTTGGACATCAATGCCAACCACTTTTCTAACTGGAGCAAAATTAACTTGCCCGATGGTACGTCGCCACGTGGCATGAGCAACTATACAGACGTGGCGCTTAATTACGAGCACCAATTTACAGACATGCGCTTAAACATGAAGGCGGGTTATGCCTACACCGGTTACGACTATTACGGCATGAGCACCGAGCCTGTAACGCCTTTTTACAAGGATACGGTGGGTAGAAACTCGGCGGTAGAGGTGGAAGCTAAGTTGTTTTCTACCAATACCAAACAGTCTGCACAGTTTGAGGTGGGCTTGGATTATTTGTATTTTGGCCGAAATTTTGGCGTGTCGATGCACGAAATTGGCGTGGACGCTGATGTGAGCGGTGTCGTGGGCAATGGCCGCTTGGGTGGGGCTGTGAAGTTGGATGTACACGTGTTGGGTATGGAGCATGGTGAGGCTATGGGTGCTAAGCCTGCCTCTTCGGGCCCTTCGGGAGGCTCAGGGACCGAAGAGGCAGAGGGCTCTGATCACAGCCCCACCCATACGGCTGGTATTTTAACGCTTAATCCGTACTACGCTTTTGGAGGCGAAGACTGGGGCGTTAAAATAGGGGCAAACATGTTTGCCCACATTGCCCGCGACAGCGTTAATTGGCCCGTTAGCGGTTCGGCAAACATTACCTCGCACTTTGGCATTGTACCCGAACTGTTTTACCTATACGCCAACTTGGGTGGTAGCTATAGCAGCAACGACTACTTTAGCATTATTCGTGAAAACAAATACATTACCCCAAACTTGGTGGTAGAACCTACCTACACCCCCATAGACATAGACTTGGGCTTAAAGGTTCGCATTATGCAAGGCTTATTGTTCGACGTGCATTTTGACTACGAGCTTATGCTAAACCAATACTACTACGTAAATCACGTGGTAGAAACCTTTGACGAGGATGCACAGGTAATGAAACCTGCCTACTATACCAATACCTTTGACGTGGTGTACGACCCCACCTCGCACCGTGTAAGTGCCGGAGCCGGTTTGCACTTTGATTACGTAAAAGGGCTAAACCTTTCGGCCTCTGTTGCCTATAACTATTGGACCACCAGCCAACAAGCATACGCTTGGCAAAAACCTTCGTGGGAAATCAATTTTAAAGGTACTTACCAATTTTTGGAAAAATGGGAAGTGGGCGTTTCTTACGCTTACTTAGCCGGCAGAATGGCTTTGGTACAAGGCGAAGCGGTACGAATGAACGATTTGCACGATGTTAATCTGTGGGCTTCTTACCAAGCGTTAGACTGGCTAAGTGTATTTGTGGAGGGCAAAAACTTGGCTAACATAGAGAGTGACGTGTATTACGGCTACGAAAGTTTTGGCATCAATGCCATGGCGGGTGTAACCTTTCGTTTTTAAAAGCTCCCTGAGCCCGCAATAATGTAAAACCGACGTCATGTACGCAGCACATTACTTAGGCCAAACCGGCGAAGAAGCCGCCCAAAACTACCTAAAAGACCGCGGCTACACCATCCGCGAAGTAAACTGGCGATACCGCCGCATAGAGGTGGATATTTTGGCCCAAACCAGCCAATATTTGGTGGTGATAGAGGTAAAAAGCAGGCGTAACACCTTGTTTAAAGACCCTGCCCAAGCAGTAAATACCGCCAAAATAAACCGATTGGTAAAGGCGGCGCAGGCGTATGTGTTGCGTTATGGCATTAACAAGGAGGTGCGCTTTGACATCATTGAGGTGGTATCTACGGCCAACGGCTTTGCCATTAACCACATTGCCGATGCCTTTGTGCCCCCCGTGGAATGAATCTAATTGTTGAGCATCTCACCGCCTCACCGCATCACCGAATAACCGAATAACCGGAGCGAAGCGATTTTTCCAGAGCGAAGCGACATTTTGTATTTGTGCAAAAAAATACGTACTTTTGCCACCACTAACTATCAATTTCTTATTGAATGATGAAATTTGACAAAAAACTACCACTGCTCATATTTAGATGTGTAGCATTGGGTTTAGGTTTAGGAACAGTAACCCTATTGGGCATGGAAAAAATGGACGCTAACGAGGCTGTTTATTTGTTAGGATTGGCGGTTACATGCTTGGCGGCCTGCTCGTTGGGCGAAAGTTCACAAAAAGATAAAGAATAAGCGGTAGTAGAACAACCAGATTTATGGCAAAAAAATCGTCTAAAGTAAAAGTAGCTATTCGCGAAAAAATGGTGCGCAAAAATCGCATCAGTTTTTTGTTGAACGATAAAGAAATGGATGCCGTAAATCGTTATGTAAAACGCTATCGCGTACAAAATAAATCGCGTTTTTACCGCGAAACCCTTATCAGGGCTATTTTAAAGCAATTTGACGAAGACGCACCTACCTTATTTGACTAACATGCAACAAGACGATACCTACTACATGAAGCAGGCGCTGTTAGAGGCCCAAAAGGCGTATCAGGCAGACGAAGTGCCCATTGGTGCCGTGGTGGTTGCAGGCGGAAAAATTATAGGACGTGGTCATAACCTTACCGAAACCCTGAACGATGCCACTGCGCATGCCGAAATGATTGCCATAACGGCTGCCATGAGCGAGTTGGGGGCTAAATATTTGCCCGATTGCACGGTGTACGTTACCGTAGAACCTTGCGTTATGTGTGCCGGGGCTATGTATTGGGCAAAAATAGCACGTTTAGTGTATGGAGCAAGCGAAGAAAAGTACGGCTTTACTGTAAAGGCACCCACTTCGCTACATCCTAAAACAGAAATTGTATCGGGCATTATGCAAGAAGAATGTGCCCAACTTATGAAAGTTTTTTTTAAAGCAAAACGATAATGGATTTTATTGAAGAACTAACCTGGAGGGGCATGATCCACTCCATGATGCCCGGAACCGAGGAACAATTGGCCAAAGAAATGACAACGGCTTATTTGGGTATTGACCCTACTGCCGACTCGTTGCACATTGGTCACTTGGTGGGTGTAATGATGTTGCGTCATTTTCAACGTTGTGGCCATAAACCATTGGCGTTGGTAGGTGGTGCTACCGGTATGATTGGCGACCCTTCGGGCAAAAGTGCCGAACGTAACTTGTTGGACGAAGATACCCTTCGCCACAACCAAGCTTGTATCAAAGAACAATTGTCTAAGTTTTTAGATTTTGATAGCGATGCGCCCAATGCGGCCGAAATGGTGAACAACTACGACTGGATGAAAGATTTTTCGTTCTTGGGCTTTATTCGCGACATTGGCAAACACATTACCGTAAACTACATGATGGCAAAAGATTCGGTTAAAAAACGTCTTTCGGCCGAATCGAGCGTAGGTATGTCGTTTACCGAGTTTACTTACCAATTGGTACAAGGTTTTGACTTTTTACATTTGTACGAAACCAAAAACTGCCGTTTGCAATTGGGTGGTTCGGACCAATGGGGTAACATTACCACCGGTTCGGAGCTAATTCGTCGTAAATTGGGTGGCGAGGCTTTTGCGCTTACTTGTCCGCTTATTACCAAAGCCGATGGCGGTAAATTTGGTAAAACCGAGAGCGGTAATGTATGGCTATCGCGCCGTTATACCACTCCTTACAAATTCTACCAATTCTGGTTAAATGTAAGCGATGCCGATGCCGAAAAATACATTAAAATCTTTACTTTCTTGAGCCGCCAAGAGGTGGAAGAGCTTACCGCACAACACGCAGAAGCTCCACACTTGCGCCTATTGCAAAAACGTTTGGCTAAAGAAATTACCATTATGGTACACTCTGAGCAAGATTACGAAATGGCGGTAGAGGCTTCTAACATTTTATTTGGCAACGCTACTTCCGATTCGCTTAAAAAATTAGATGAAGACACTTTGTTGGCTGTATTTGACGGTGTGCCTCAATTTGAGATAAGCAAAGAGGCTGTTGGTTGCAAACTAATGGATCTTTTAACCGAAAAAGCAGCGGTGTTTGCTTCTAAAGGCGAAATGCGCAAACTTATCCAAAACGGTGGTTTTGCTATCAATAAAGAAAAATGTGCCGATACAGAAGCGGTGCTTTCTGCCGATATGTTGCTTGATGGTAAATACCTTTTGGTGCAAAAGGGTAAGAAAAACTATTTCTTGCTAACATTTGCAGAATAATTTACAAATAGGTCTCAAGCCATTGAGGCCTATTTTTTTACTCCTCACTCCTAACTTTTTTCATCTTTTATGCTATTTTTCTTGCATTTTTTTTGGAGTTAAAAAAAAATGTATTACCTTTGCAGTCGCAAAACCAATGATTGCCTCATGGTGTAATGGTAGCACTACAGATTTTGGTTCTGCCTGTCGAGGTTCGAATCCTCGTGAGGCAACAATATCGCGGAGTGGAGCAGTGGTAGCTCGCTGGGCTCATAACCCAGAGGTCAGTGGTTCGATCCCGCTCTCCGCAACCAACAGCTTAGCAACCCAATCGGGTTGCTTTTTTTGTTTTATCCCCGCGTTGCAGTCGCTTCGCTCCCTTAACACGGGGTTATAATACAGGAATACCCCTACGGGGTAATTCCTCACTCAAATTACCAAATCGCCCAAAAAATAACAAACGTTTTTTGCTTTTGCGCTTGGCTTTCGTTATCTTTGCACCTTTAGAAACAAAAGACGCATTATGAGCAACCTAAGATTTCAAGTGGTAAGCGAGGCTTTTAAGAAAAAGCCCCTACAAGTAGCTGCGATGGACACAAATACCTCTGCGTATTACGGTAAAAACGTGTTTGGTAGAAAGCAAATGCAGCAGTACTTGTCGGCCGATGTGATGCGTGTTATTTGCGCTTCTATTGATAATGGCGAACCTTTGGGACGCGAAATTGCAGACGACGTTGCCGAAGGCATGAAAAAATGGGCCATGGATATGGGCGCAACCCACTACACCCACTGGTTTCAACCCCTTACCGAGGGCACTGCCGAAAAACACGACTCGTTTATTGAGTACGCTGGCGCTCCCGGTGGCGATATCATAGAAAAATTTTCGGGCAAAATTTTAATCCAACAAGAACCTGACGCATCCAGCTTTCCAAACGGTGGTATTCGCAATACGTTTGAGGCGCGCGGTTATACCGCTTGGGACCCTTCGTCGCCTGCCTTTGTGGTGGACGATACCTTGTGTATTCCCACGGTGTTTGTATCGTACACAGGCGAGGCGTTAGACTACAAAACCCCGCTTTTAAAGTCTGTAAATGCAGTAAACTTGGCGGCAACGGCTGTGTGTCAATACTTTGACACTTCGGTTAAAAAAGTAACCTCTTTTTTGGGTTGGGAACAAGAATATTTTTTGGTGGACGAGGGTTTGTATGCAGCTCGCCCCGACTTGTTGCTAACCGGACGCACCCTTTTGGGACACGAATCGGCCAAAAACCAACAATTAGAAGACCATTATTTTGGCGCTATTCCTGCTCGTGTTCAAGCCTTTATGAAAGAATTGGAATACGAGGCTTACAAATACGCCATTCCTTGTAAAACCCGCCACAACGAGGTGGCTCCCAACCAATTTGAAATTGCGCCTATTTTTGGCGAAACCAACTTGGCCATAGACCAAAACTTGCTAATGATGTCGCTCATGAACCGCATTGCACGCAAGCATGGTTTCCGTGTGCTTTTGCACGAAAAACCATTTGCCGGCATTAACGGTTCTGGCAAACACTGCAACTGGTCTTTGGGTACAGACACCGGCGTTGGCTTGTTTACTCCCGGCAAAACCGCTGCAGAAAACTTGCAGTTTATTACCTTTTTGGTAAACGCGTTAATGGCTGTGTATAAGCACAATGCATTGCTAAAAGCCTCTATTATGACGGCGCAAAACGCTCATCGTTTGGGTGCTAACGAAGCGCCTCCTGCCATTATTTCGGCCTTTTTGGGTACGCAACTAACCGCTGTGTTGGACAAATTGGAAAACAGCACCAGCGACGAGGCTATTTTATTGGACGATAAGAAAAAAATGCACTTGGGCGTGGCGCATGTGCCCGAGGTGTTGTTGGATAACACAGACCGCAACCGTACATCGCCTTTTGCCTTTACCGGCAACCGTTTTGAGTTCCGTGCATTGGGTTCTTCGGCAAACTGTGCTTCGGCCATGATAGTGCTTAACGCCGTTATGGCAGACCAACTAAACGAGTTTAAAGCTTCTGTAGATGCCAAAGTGGCTCAAGGTCAAAGCACACAAAGTGCTATTTTTGAGGTACTTAAAGAATATATTAAAGCGTCTAAGGCCATTCGTTTTGACGGCAACGGCTACAGCGAGGCTTGGAAACAAGAGGCCAAAAAACGTGGATTGGATTGCGAAACCAGCGTACCTTTTATTTACGATGCATATACCCAAGAGCAAAGCGTGGAATTGTTTGCACGCACCGGGGTGTTTACCGAAAAAGAATTGGAAGCACGTAACGAGGTAAAATGGGATACTTACACCAAGAAAATTCAAATTGAGGCACGCATTTTGGGCGATTTGTCGCTAAACCACATTATTCCGGTGGCTACACGCTACCAATCTATGTTGTTAGACAACGTGTACAAAATGCAACAAGTATATAGCGCCGAGTTGGCTCGTGAGTTGTCTAAACACAACAACGATTTGATAGAACGCCTTGCCAACCACATTTCGCAAATTACCATTGCGGTACAAAAAATGGTGGCAGCACGCAAAACTGCCAACAAAATTGAAAGCGAGCGCGAAAAAGCAGTAGCGTACGAAAGCACCGTGTTGCCTTACTTTGACACCATACGCCACCACGCCGACGAGTTGGAATTGATTGTTGACGACGATTTGTGGTCGCTTCCTAAATACCGTGAAATGCTATTTATACGCTAATGAGACGCTTTTTAGTAGGGCTAATTGGTTTTTTAAGCGTGGCACTGCAGGCAGTGGCAGGTGGCGACAGCATCAAGGTAAAGTTTGCCTACGATGCCGACTTCTTGTTTTATTTTGACAACCGAGAATTTAACAGAACCCAATACCAACGCGATTTTACGCAGTTTGGGGTGCGTCTTGCGCCAGAAGTGGGTGTTTCTATCCAAGATAGCAGCAACTTTACGCACCGTATTATGGTGGGTGTGGCGTACAACCAACCCATTGGCACAGATTATTGCCGTGCCGAATTCAGACCCACGGCATACTACCGTTTGCAGGGCAAAGGGTTTGATGTAAACTTGGGTTTTGTGCCTTATACGCACCTTATTGAGCCCATGCCCACGTACCTTTGGTACGACTCGTTGGCGTATCAATGTGCCAACATTCAGGGGGCTTTGTTGCAGTACCGCAGCGAAAAAGGGCATGTAAGTGTGCTGGCCGATTGGCGCGGTATGTATGGCGAAAATACGCGCGAGGCTTTTAGGGTGGTTATAAACGGTAGGTATCAACACAAATGGTTTTACGTAGGTGGTATGGCAGCGCTTAACCATTTGGCCAATAGCAAAGATCAACACCAAGGCGTATGCGACGACTATCTGGTAAATCCGTACGTTGGTCTTGACTTTAGTACCTATACGCCCTTAGATTCTTTAGCACTTAGAGCTGGGTATATTTTTGGTATTCAACGCGATAGAAATATAGATTTTAATGCCCTAACGCATGGTGCCTGCATCGAGCTAATGGTAAAATGGAAATACGTGGGGCTTAAAAATACCCTGTACGTGGGCGATAACATGTTTCCGCTGTACCACGTTTATGGCAGTTTGTTAAACCAAGGCGACCCATGGTACAGAGCCAACGTGTACAACAGAACGGATTTGTTTGTGTACATTTACAACAACCGTTTTGTTAACGTGCATGGGGCGTTTACCGTAGATGTTACCAAAGAGGGCACGTTTAACTGTCAACAACAAATTATTGCGCAATTTAATTTGGGCAGGGTGTTTGACAAAAAAGCACCAAAATTGCAAACGCTTTTTGGTAGGTAATTTTGCTAAATAAAAAAATAACACTATCTTTGCATCGCTTAAATGCAGGGGCTCATAGCTCAGTCGGTTAGAGCATCGGACTCATAACCCGCAGGTCCTTGGTTCAAGTCCAAGTGGGCCCACCTGAAAAACCGCTAACAGATGTTGGCGGTTTTTTGCGTATAAAGTGGTGTAAAAAATTGAGGTTGTACTTTTTTTTATGTATATTCGCAGTCGCTATGAAAGTTATTACCAATTTTAAGGAATTTGAAGCACAACCTTCGGCTGTAGCCATTGGTTTTTTTGATGGTGTACACAAGGGACACGTTACGTTGCTTCACCAATTAACGCAGCAAGCTAAATTGCGCGGTTTACAATCTGTAGTTATTACCTTTGCCAAACATCCTCGCGAAATATTGGGTGCAAGCTATGTTCCCAAACTATTAACCATCAAGGACGAACGCATTGACTTAATTGCCAAACACGGTGTGGATGTATGCGTGGTGCTTGATGCCAACAAAGATTTGTTTGAGCTGTCTTCTCGCTATTTTATGAAACATTATTTGGTGGAAAAATTGCAAACCAAATATTTGTTGGTGGGATACGATCATCACTTTGGCAACGACCGCGAAAATGGCTACGACTACTACAAACAATTGGGCGAAGCCTGCGACATTGATGTGGATCGTACCGTACCTTTCCAAGTGAATAATACCAACGTAAGCTCTTCGGCTGTAAGAAAAATTTTGGGCGAAGGTCAGGTTAAACAAGCCATTAACTACTTGGGCTATCCTTACTTTATTTGCGGAACGGTTGTTTCGGGCCAAAAAGTGGGCAGAACCATTGGTTTCCCTACGGCTAACATTGCCATTAACGACGTACGCAAGCTATTGCCTAAGCACGGTGTGTATGCGGTTCGTGCAAAATTGGATAACGACGATACCATTTACAACGGTATGTTGTACATTGGCGAGCGTCCTACTTTTGTAACCGGAAGCATTGCCAAAAGCATCGAGGTGCACTTGTTTAATTTTTCGGGCGATATTTATCACCGTAAAATTAGAATTGATTTCTTGCAATACGTAAGGGACGAGGCTCGTTTTGATTCGCCCGATAGCTTGGCAAGACAATTGCAAATAGACCGCGACGACTTGCAATTGTGGTTTAAAGACCAAAAATTTGACTAATTTCCTATTGTTTCTACTGTTTGGCGTATGAAGCATGGCAATAACATGAGTTTTTTTCAGCGTATTCGCATGAAATACAAAGTTACTGTATTGAATGAGAATACGTTAGAGGAACTTACACATTGGCGCGTATCTGCGTTGCGTTTTTTTGTGTGGAGTTTCTTGCTTATTTTGCTCATTTTGGCCTTGTTTTCTACGCTTATTTTAACTACTCCCTTGCGCCACTTATTGCCAGAAAACGTGGACGTGGGCTTGCGCAAAGAGGTGGTTAGGCAGGCCATTTTGGTGGATTCGCTTACCGAGGAGGTGAGCTTGCGCCAGGCGTATATCAATACGTTTAGGGATGTGGCCATGGGAAATATTTCTATCGATACTACTATACAATCTGCCAATGTCTTGGCGCACGAGCGCGACGAGCGTTTGCTGGAAAAGTCTGAAAAGGAAAAAGAGTTTTGCGCCAATTTTGAGGAGGCCGAACAGTACAACTTATCGGCTCCGGCTACAAACGATTTGCCCGAAAACATGGTGTTTATGAAACCCATTCAGGGCATTATTACCGAAACGTTTTCTTCGGCCAAAAACCATTTGGGCATAGATATTCAGGCTTTGCCAAAATCTACGGTGTTGGCGGTGTTTCAAGGCGTGGTGCTTTTTGCCGGGTATAATCCGCAAGAGGGCTATATTATGCAGGTAATTCACCCACAAAACTACATCTCGGTGTACAAGGGTGCGGCTATGATTTTGAAAAAATCTGGCGATATTGTGCAAACTGGCGAGGTTATTGCTACCATGGACCCTAACTCGTCCAACAATATGTTGCATTTTGAGTTGTGGAATGGCATGCAGGCGTTAGACCCCACTAAATACATTGTTTTAGAATGAAAAGAATAGCTATATTAGGTTCTACCGGTTCTATTGGAACGCAAGCATTGGATGTTATTGCGGCAAATCCTACGTTGTTTGAGGTGTTTGCCATAACGGGTCATAGCAATGTTGAGTTGTTGGCTCAACAAGCAAGAAAGTACAAACCCAATATGGTTATTATTACGGACACGGACAAGTACAGCACGCTAAAGCAGATGTTGGCAGATGTGGACGATGTAAAGGTGTTTGCCGGGATGGAGTCTGTGTGCGATATGGTGGCTATGTCTATGGTGGATATGGTGCTTACCTCTATGGTGGGCTATGCCGGTTTGCAACCTACCATTGCGGCGGTTAAGGCTGGTAAAACCATTGCGTTGGCTAACAAAGAAACGTTGGTGGTGGCTGGCGAGCTTATTTGCCAGTTGGCGGCTAAGCACCGCAGTGCTATTTTGCCGGTAGATTCGGAACACTCGGCTATTTTTCAATGCCTTGCAGGCGAACAAGATAAAAGCATCGAAAAACTGTTGCTAACGGCTTCGGGCGGACCATTCCGTACCTTTAGCATGGAGCAATTGGCGCACGTTACCAAGGCGGATGCGCTTAAACACCCTAACTGGGACATGGGGGCTAAAATTACCATCGATTCGGCCAGTATGATGAACAAAGGCTTTGAGGTAATTGAGGCTAAGTGGTTGTTTGGGGTGCAAAAAGAGCAAATTGAGGTGTTGGTTCACCCACAAAGCATTGTGCACTCTATGGTGCAGTTTACAGACGGATCGGTTAAAGCGCAGTTGGGTATGCCCGATATGCGTTTGCCTATTCAATATGCGTTTGGTTATCCTAACCGTTTACCCAATAACTACGAAAGGGTTGATTTTACCAAATTAAACACCCTTACTTTTGAAAAACCAGACTTGGAGCGTTTTAGAAACTTGGCGTTTGCGTACTATGCCATGGAAAAAGGTGGTAACATGCCTTGCATTTTAAATGCTGCCAACGAGGTGGTGGTGGCTGCTTTTCTTCGTGACAAAATTGGCTTTTTGGCCATGAGCGATGCCATGGAATGGGCCATGCAGACACTTCCGTTTATTCAAAATCCTACTTACCAAGATTACGTGGAAACAGACGCACACGTGCGTAAAATGGTAGCAGAAAAAATTTCTTTATGATACAAATTTTGCAATTTTTGGGCGCATTATCGCTCATGGTTATATTGCACGAATTAGGGCACTTTTTGGCTGCTCGCGCTTTTGGCGTTCGTGTAGAAAAGTTTTACCTGTTTTTTAATCCGGGGCTAACGTTGTTTAAGTACAAATCAAAACGTTCACAAACCGAGTACGGTGTGGGCTGGTTGCCGTTGGGCGGTTACGTAAAACTATCGGGCATGATAGACGAATCGTTAGATACGGAGCAACTTAAAACAGCACCTCAGCCTTGGGAGTTTAGAAGCAAACCGGCTTGGCAACGCCTTATTATCATGGCTGGCGGTGTGTTTATGAACTTTTTAACGGCAGTGGTGGCGTATGCCATGTTGCTGTTTGTGTATGGACACGAATACGTGGCGCTAAGCGATGCCAAATACGGTATGGCATTTTCTGAGGTGGCGCAACAGCACGGATTTAAAGACGGTGATAAGTTGCTTATGGCCGATGGCGAGCAACTTGTTTCGTTAGACATGGACCAAATGCGCCGTTTGTTTGATGCCAAAGAGGTTACGGTGTTGCGCAACGGCGATTCGGTAAACATACCCATAGACGAGTCGTTAAAATTAGATTTGGTGGCTTCGCAAAAGGGATTTGCCTCGTATCGTTTTCCGTTTGTGGTAGAGCAAGTGGGCAAAATGACCCCGGCAGAGTTGGCTGGTTTGCAAGCCGGCGACAGCGTGGTGGCTATGAATGGCGTTGCGGTACCTACGCACCAAGATGCTAACGTAATACTTAAAGCCAACAAGCTACAACCGGTGGTGATAGATTACTATCGCAACGGTACGTTGTGTACTACCACGGCTACCACAGACTCGGCTGGGCTGTTGGGTGTGTACCTAACCCCTTACTACAAGTTACTACCTGTTACCAAAATTGAGTACGGCTTTTTTGAGTCTTTCCCCCAAGGATTGGCAGAAGGTGCACGCATGTTTACCGGCTATGCCGACGATATGAAAATTATTTTTACGGCCGAGGGTGCAAGTAGCATCGGTGGCTTTGGCTCGTTGGCAGGATTGTTTCCCAATGCTTTTTCGGCACAATACTTTTGGACGGTAGTAGCCTACCTTTCGGTGGTATTGGCGTTTATGAACTTATTGCCCATTCCCGGCTTGGACGGTGGCCACATTTTGTTTTTACTTATTGAGTGCATTAGACGCAAACCGCTTAGCCAAAAATTTATGGTTCGCGCCCAAATAGCCGGCATGTTATTGCTCTTTGCCCTCTTATTTTACGCCAACGGCATGGACCTTGTAAGGTGGCTTAAGTAAGTTTACCTTTTTTATACCGCATCTAATCACCCTTGCTTCTGTGTTGGAGCAAGGGTGATTTTTTGTATGGTTTTACATATATGTTGATAGATAGAGATAAATATATTATCTTTGTGCCGATATTAATCGTCTTAATTTTTAGTCAAATGAAAGCGCATACTACATTTTTCTCAACTGAGTATTGGACTTTACTGAAAACCAATCATTTTTTATTACTCACTTCATTTTCTCTTGTCGGTAATATTTTGCGTACAGAATTACCAAGTATGGTAACTTTTTAATATCTTTGCCATGGATAATAGAGAAATTATAACCTATGGTGGTTATTTTGAGCGTTTCTTTGAAGCACTATCGCACGCAGAACAAGAAAAAATTGGTTATGCCATGCTATTGCTAAAAACGCAACATAGACTGCCCACTAAATGGATAAAACATTTAAGGGATGGATTATATGAGTTACGTATAGAATATAATGGCAATATTTACCGAATATTTTTTATATTTGATGAGGGTAACATTGTTGTTTTGTTTAACGGTTTCCAAAAGAAAAGTCAGAAAACACCTAAAAATGAAATAGATTTGGCCTTAATCCTAAAACGTTGTTATTATGAAGAAAAGACTTGCAGAAAATAACCATACCATTAAAAGTTTTGACCCCATTTTGGATAAACTTTTTGGCGAGGTAGGAACCGAGCTACGCAACGAGTCTGAAGAAAAAGCGTATGCATTTTATTCTGGAAAACTAATAGAAGATGCCAGAAAACACGCCAATATGACACAATTAGAGTTGGCTCAAAAAATAGGAACTTCTAAAACATATATTTCGCGCGTAGAAAATGGCTACGTAGAACCTAAGGTATCAACTTTTTATAGAATAATGAGTGCTCTTGGTTGTAGCATCCAAGTAGTATTCTCGTAACACCTACTAATACCTAACCACCCTTGTTTCAACACTGGAGCAAGGGTGATTTTTTTTTAGCATAAATCAACGTACTTATAAGGTTATCTAAACGCTACAATGCTCTAAAAGGATATTAAAATAAATGGTTTTATTTTAAATATAATTAACTTACGTTAACTACAAAAACATGCTATTTATGCTCGTTTAAAGGCAAAAATGCACATTCTCTCAAACTACGTTGTAAAACGCTCCAAATTTTACCTTTTTTTGCCATTTTATAAAAACCTAATCTTCAATATTATACTATCAAAATCTTCCTCTCTTGTTAAGAGAGGAAGACACCTCTTTTGCATAACAATTTGACGTACAATAAGCTGCAAAGCACTTGGCAAAAATTTTTGCATTGCATACCCTTTTACGCCTCTTGGTGGTAACCCGCCTCTCTCTCAACCCGCATGGCGGGTTGAACAAACCATTAAACAGAACAACATGGAAGAAAAAGTATATCCGCCACAATTCATGCGCGACAACACCCAAAAGGACGGCCACACCGAAACCATTATGGATTACGTTATTTCTCGGTGCATTCGCAGAGCAGATAAAATATGCAGCCACGAAAAACCAATCCTC
>JAFOWX010000061.1 GCA_017391905.1 Paludibacteraceae bacterium
CAAGCAAGCTAAATTGGAAATTAAATCGTTGCCTAGGTATTGGCTATCTCGGTGTACAATGTAAATGGCATCGTCTTTTACCTGCAACCCTAAACCATCTAAACTATCTGCCAACAAATCGCTTAATTGCAACCTTGAATACACCAAGGGTGCTACAACTTTGGTATCCACCTGAATGGTAGTATCCAAATTGTTAAAATCGTAGTTATCATCGACACAAGCCGAAAATAACACCATCATGGCTATGCCTATCAACCAGATAGACATTCCAACTTTGCTTTTACTCATTTTTTCTTGTATTTTATTAGGACATACAAAGGTATGTATTTTTTACGATACCATTAACATTTATTTAGAAAAACTCATCTTTAAACTGAATGAGGAACACTTTCTGGGTAGCTCGGGTTACAGCCGTATATAACCAGCGCATAAAATTAACATCTATGTCCGCTTTTTCCAAAGGCCCCATGTCTATGTACACGTGTTTCCATTGTCCCCCTTGCGATTTGTGACAGGTTACGGCATACGCCATGCGTACCAACAAGGCGTTGTAGTGTTCGTCTTGTCTAATCTTTTTATACCTTTCGCGTTTGTTTCTAACATCGGCGTAATCTTCTTGCACGCTTTCAAACAGTTTTTGTTGCAAGGCTTGTAGTTGTTGCGGGGTTTCGCACAGCAACGAATCTTGTAGCAACAGTACCTCTATATCTGCACCATAGTCCACAAAACGAAGCGTTGCACGCACAAACTGCATGCCATATAACTCGTGGCTTCCGTGCAGGCGCACCACCTTGGCCATATCGCCGTTTGCCAACAATTCGATGCCGTAATCGGCACCAAAATAGTAGTTGTTTTTAACCACCATCAGCCAATCGGAATTTTCCAATTGCTCTTCGCGAAACAAAATCCTACCCCGTATGCCACCTGCGTACAAAAAGGCCTTTTTATTGGAACGCGTTATAATAAGGGTTTCTTCCATGCCAACCTTTTGGTACGAGTCTTCCAAGCAGCTAACAAAGTTACTGCCATCCACGCGACACACATCGGGGTATGGCGTTAGCTTTAGCTGTTGCGGGGTTTGCAACACTTGGCGTATGTGGGTGGCATTTTGCAAAATACCGCTACCGGCTTCCTGACGCACCACCGAGGTGAGCGTATGTTCTACCACCGTAGCCCCACAACCTTGCAACCACGTTGCCGATAACGCCAAACTCTCGTTTTGCATAACAGGGGGCAACTGTGCCTCGTCGCCCAACAGCAATAGTTTGCAACCGGGCGCTCCGCCAAACACGTATTTAAGCATATCGTTCAGCACACAACCACTGCCAAATTGACTATCGCCGTTGGTAGAAAGCATGGAAGCCTCGTCCACCACAAACACGGTGTTGCGCATTTTGTTAAACCCCAATTCAAACTTAGCGCCGGGCTCGGGCGAAGATTGGCGATAAATGGTACGGTGTATGGTAGCCGCATCAAAACCGGCATACATGGCCAACACCTTAGCCGCACGTCCGGTGGGAGCCATAAGCACAAAAGGCGTTTCCATGTCAATCAGACTCTGCACCAAGGCTGCCACCAACGAGGTTTTACCGGTACCTGCATAGCCTTTTAACAAGAAAACCGGGTTTTCTTGATGACTTGCCAAAAACTGCCCTAATTTTTGAATAGCCGTTTCTTGCTGAGGAGTTGGTTGGTACGCAAAGGCATCTCGTATAGAAGATGCGTAAAAATCTTGTATCATATTACAAAAATAATGCGTATAAAAATTTTGTGCAAATAAATAAAAATAGCTACATTTGCATTTGATAATCTAAAATCAAATTAAAATCTATATTATATGAATAATCTATTTAAGGCTCTTTTGATTGTAGCCGCCGTTCTTTTGGCATGGATGACGTACGATAGCGTTACTACTCCTATTGAATTTAACAAAGAAAGATTTGCACGCGAACTTCAAGTAGTTTCACGTTTGGTGGACATTCGTACTGCCGAAACTGAGTATCGCAACCTAAACGGCGATTACACAGCAAGCCTTGACACCCTTATCAACTGGATTAAAACCACAGATGCTAAGATTGTGTTAAAAGAAGGTGTACTTACCGACAAACAATTGGAAGAAGGTATGACCGAAAAAGAAGCTGTTAAATTAGGTTTGATTAAACGTGACACCACCTATGTTCCTATGGCAGAGTCACTTTATGGTAAAAACTACCCAGTGGATTCGTTGCGTTACATTCCTTTCTCTAACGGCCAAGAATTTGAATTAGCCAAAGCAGAAGTAGTAACCGGTTCGGCTGGTATCAAAGTAAAAGTAATGTGCGCTAAAGCACCTTATACCTCTTACTTGAGCGACTTGGACAAACAAGAACTTATCAACTTGATTGAAACCACCGAAAAATTGGAAAAATACCCTGGTTTGAAATTTGGTGATGTAGAAGAAGCCAACAACAATGCAGGTAACTGGGAATAATACACATACACCCCATAAGTCCATCCGTCTCACCATGGATGGACTTTCTTTTTTTCAGGCAGGCGCTTGGAACAACATTGCATTTTCTGCCCACGACAAGCAATTAGAGCAAGCAACAGCACGCTGCATGTGCCAAAAAGAGCTGTGGGAAAATGCCACAAACACCCAGATATGGGTGCAAAACCAATACACTACCGTAGTGCCTTACGGTTTGTTCAACAACGAAAATGCACTAAAAGCTTTTAAATTGCATTTTCCCGAAGCCAACCACACAGACTTTGTGGTATTTTGGCAACACATTCAGGCCTTTCAGCTTACGTTGCTATTTGCTGTACCTGCTGCCCAATACAAACTCATCAACAGGCTTTTTGGTGCGGTAAAATGGGAACACCACGCTGCACAAACCATAGAGCACAGCCTACGACAATCTCGCATAAAGGGCGAAAAACAAGTGTGGGTAACGGCATACAACCAACACATGCATTTGGTAGTGGCAAACAACGGGCAACTGGCTTTTTCCAACCATTTTCCCATAAACAGCCAAACAGATGCGGTGTATTTTTGCGCCAATGTGTACGAGCAATTTGCGCTTTCGCAACAGCAAACACCCCTGTACATTGCAGGCGATGCCTCCTTGCACAATACCCTAAAAAAATACATTACTCACTGTTACTTAACTAATTAGTATGCGCATAGTAAGTGGATACTTAAAAGGCAGACGCTTTACTCCTCCTACCCAAATTAAAGCCCGTCCTACTACCGATTTTGCCAAAGAAGGCTTATTTAACTTGCTTTCTAACCGCATTGAATTGGAAGACATTGCCGTGTTGGAACTATTTGCAGGCAGTGGCAGCATTGGTTTGGAATTTGTTTCGAGAGGAGCCAAAATAGTAACCGGTGTAGAAATGAGTGCGCAACACATCAGCTACATAAAAAAGATATGCCGCGAGTTAGGCGTAAGCAACTACTATTTGCAACGAGCCGATGTGTTTAAATATTTGGAACACGCAGGCAACCAATACCACGTTATTTTTGCCGACCCACCGTATCAACTCAAAGAGTTGCCCACACTACCAAACATCATCTTTGAAAAACAATTACTTGCCCCCGGCGGGTTGTTTATTTTAGAACACGGCCGAGAACACGAATTCTCTGCCCACCCGCATTTTGTAGAAGAACGCAAATACGGAAACGTACATTTTTCTTTCTTTAGCGACACGGCTCAAACTGCAGATATATAGGCAAGTGGTCCGAATACCCACCTATGTAGCGAGGACCCAGGTAGGTTCTATACGGTTTATACCCCATATACGTAACATCGGGCTGTAATAAAAAATCGGCTTTATACACATAGGCCTGCTTATCCTTTACCACCCAGCCTTTGCCTTGCAGCAACGAGGAGCTAACCACAAATTGGTCAAACAAACACCATTGACCCTTGTATTTATACGTGCCGTCTGCTACATCCATTAGGTTATACAGTTTTGCCACAGAATCCGCTTCCGTACTACCTTCCACCACAGCACCTAACCCTTGTTGCATGCTGTTATCCGTAGGCGTATCGTTAAAATCGCCCATAATCAACACTTTGGCACTTGGTTGTACTGCCAGCAAGCTATCCGCCTGCGCACGCACCAATTTGAGTGCATCCATTCTGCGGGCATCGCCTGTAGCACCAGACCTACGCGATGGCGCATGACAAACCATTACATGCAACGTATCTGTTGCACCCAACAGCCCTTTTACATACAAAATATCACGGCTAAACGTGCCATCCTTAAAACCTACCCTAATGGGTTTGGATTGTAGCGGCAAAAACGCAGTTGGTTGATACAACAACGCCACATCAATGCCCCTGGCATCGGGCGATTCAAAATGTACGGTTTGGTAATTGAGTACAGACAAAGGCTTGTAGCGCACCAACTGGTGCAACACCTTGGCATTTTCCACCTCGCACAACCCCACCAATACAGGCGCAGTACCCTTGCCTACCGCCACTATAACGCGGGCTATGTTTTGGCGTTTGGTTGTATAACGTTTGGGAGTCCAATACTTGGGTTGAGCAGGCACAAATTCGTCGTCGTTGGTTAGGGTATCGTCCTCGCAGTCAAAATAGTTTTCCACGTTGTAAAACATACACGTGTACGGCATATTGCCCCATGCACATAGGACACAGCACCACAAACAGAAAACACCCACCAACCGCATTATTCCACGTATTCGTAACATCCGGCATCGGGCATGCCATCAGTAGCTCGTTTATTGCCGTTTAAATCCAACGGAAAGGGATTTGCGTATTGCGTAGCCCCAATTCCTATGGCCCCAGAACCCGATTGTAGGGTAAAATCATACACGTGTGGTGCCACATCGCTTTGTTGCTGAAAGGTGTACAAAGGATCGCTATTAAACACGCACATATTATAAGGCGGGTTGTCTATTTCTTTTATCCGAATACGCAACAAGCAATTGGAAAACACGTAGGCATCTGCCGGCGTGGATTCGTGCAATTTGTATTGAAGTTCGGTGGTATAACTGCCATACACAATGGAATTGTACATGTGCGAGGTAAAAGGCAACACTTGTTCGCCAGCCTCTCCCTGCAAGATATTGCTATATAGCAAAATAGGCATTTCGCGCCCGCCCCATGCAAAACTGTAGTAATTGGCAAACGTACAATGCGTCCACGAATATTCGCCTCCACACAAAGCCAACACATAGCCACCGGCGTTGTACAACAACGAGTTATTTACCTCTACCTTGGCGTTGGTAACCTCTAATAAGTTACCCACTACGTTACGCAACATACTGCTCTCCATGTACAAAGCCATTTGTTGGGTATCTGTACTATCCACACGAATACCAAAATTGCCGTTTCTTACATCCGCATGCACCAATCTGTTGCCAAAACTACCTTTGGCTATTACCATACCGCCCCATTGTCCCGAACATAAATCGTAAGAAAGCGGTGGAATGGTGTTCATGTAATCGCTTCTGTCGCCCCTTAATTGAATGGGCTGCTGCCACGTACCCTCGGCAATGAGTTTACCCTCTACGTACAAAACGGCATTTTTCTGAAAGAACAAACGCGCTCCGGGCTGCAAGGTAAGGGTTGCACCTTGTTTAACACGCAAAGTATCTCCAATTAAGTAAGGCAATACATTGGTAAGCAATGTATCTTGGGTAATGGTAAGGTTGTTTAACCGCGTGGCATTTTGGCCGTAAGCCTCCAAATACACCCATTGTTGCACGCCGTTTAGCAAAAACAGAATGGAATCGCTTACCAAAAACGGCGTGGTGTCTTTGGTGGGGTCTATGTGCACCTGCACAAACACAAGCAAACTATCGTGCGCATTTAGGTAGGCATCCTGCATTTGATCCACCGCAAACCCCGTTACATTTAAGTGAAAATACACCGCATCCATAAGCCTAATCTGGCTAATATGTGCCTTTTGCGCAGAGGTATTATACACCTTTAGCTTATAGGTAGCAGACCCCTTGTCCGTAAAAATGGTATCTATACGTAACGTATCGGCCGAAAATACAAGCCTGAAATCGGGATTGGTATTGATGGTATCTTCTTGGCACGAAGTAAAAGAAAACACGGCCAAAAAGAGCAAGCCAAGCAAAATTAAAAGGTTATGTAATATCTTACGCATGATTTTGTTTTTCGTTCCACAAAAATAACATTC
>JAFOWX010000062.1 GCA_017391905.1 Paludibacteraceae bacterium
GCTTGTGCTGCGTATTCTTGGTATTTACGTTGAAATTCTTCTTCTAATTTTTTACCCTCGGTAATGTATTTTAGATTCATGTCTTCCAACGCCTTCATAGCCGTATTGGCTTCTGGCATAGCGGTTAAAATTTCTTGTTTATTGATGTAACCAATTTTTAGGTTTTGTTGAGCAAAAACGCCCAATGGAAGTGCCAAGAATAAGGCAATGATAAGTTTTTTCATGTCTATGTTATTTTAGTATTATTTATTTTGCGTGTCCAAGTTTGGTTAGTACGTCGTCGCTAATGTCATTGGCTGGATTAGCAAATAGGATGCTGGGGCTGGAAGAACGGTCGTCCACGCGCATGTATCCTTCTTTTTCGGCAATGGATTTAATGGCATTGTAAATTTCGTCTTGAATAGGACGCATTAAGCTTTCGCGTTTTTTGTACAATTCGCCATCGTTGCCAAAGTATTTACGTTTAAGTTCTTTGGCTTCGGTTTCTTTGGCAATAATTTCTTTTTCTTTTTCTTTCTTTTGCTCGTCTGTCAAGAATACCATTTCAGATTTGTAATTGTTCATCAAGTTGGTAGCCTCGGTATTTAACGCATCAATTTCTTTTTGCCATTTTTTAGAGCTTTGTTCCAATTGTTGAGAGGCAGATTCGTAGGCAGGAATGTTTTTCAATATGTATTCCATATCTACTAAAGCCCATTTTTGAGCCATTGCACCAACGGTGCAGCATAAAAGGGTTATGGCTAATAAACTAATTCTTTTCATAATGATTGTTTTATGTGTTTTCAATCTAATAGACGCAAATATAGGTAAAAAGTTTAAAACTCTTGTCCAATTACAAAGTGGAATTGACTACCGCTCACTTGGCCGTTAACTTTGTCAAATCCGTATGCCCAGTCAACACCCAACAAACCAAACATAGGCATGTACACGCGGATACCAACACCGGCAGAACGTTTTAGATCAATGGGGTTAAAGTCTTTATAATCACGCCAACAGTTTCCTGCTTCGGCAAAACCTAATACCCAAATCATGGTGGTTTCTTTCATCAACAAGGGGTAACGCAACTCTACGCTAAAGCGTGTGTAAATGTTACCGG
Source organism: Paludibacteraceae bacterium (assembly GCA_017391905.1). Taxonomy (GTDB): domain Bacteria; phylum Bacteroidota; class Bacteroidia; order Bacteroidales; family Paludibacteraceae; genus Enterocola. The sequence goes on from JAFOWX010000062.1 coordinate 1,097, forward strand.
CTTGTCCACCATCGTCGTAGGTGGGTGTTAATGAGCCGTTTGCATAACCACGTAGCGCCACGGTTTCGGTAGCATACGTACTGCTGTAACCACTCATACCATCACCACCAACCCAGAAGGTTTCAAAAGGCGAGCGTTTGTTTATGTTATAGTAACCCAAGAAACCAAATTCGGCTCTACCCATAAATACCAACTTGTTGTCGCGTGTAAGGGGAACAAAGAATCTGGATTTAAACTTAATTTTGTAATATTCAATCCAACGATACTTGGTTTGTTGGTCGGCCGAGGTATAATCAATACCGTCCCACAACGAGTAGGGAGGGGTAAGTGCCACAGACAACGAAATGTCGCTACCCTTGCTGGGATAAATAGGTTGGTTTAGCGAGTTTCTGGATAATATGGCCGAAATATTAAAGTTGTTAGCAACCCCCGTATTGAGTGCAAAATAATCCCAGTGGCTTAAGTTATAGTTTAGGTACGAAATTTGACCATATAGGGTAAAATAGTCGTCAGGCCAGTTTAAACGTGTACCAATACCGGCATTGATACCCAGTGTTTTAATGTATTTATCAGGGTCATAGTCGTAAGAGTACCACGAGTTGTCCGAGTAATAATAATCGCTGTATTGAGGCGCGTATGTGCTACTTACCCCCGATTGAATGGAGTAGTTTGCCGAGAAGGTAAACGAATTGGGGCGCTTGCCACCCAACCAAGGCTCGGTAAACGCAATGCTGTACGCTTGGTAGTACATACCATTGGTTTGGGCACTCAACATAAGGGTTTGTCCGTCACCTTGTGGCAATGGGCGGTATCTTTTAAAATTAAAGATATTACGCAACGAGAAGTTGGTAAATTTCAACCTCAAAATACCCACAACCCCGGTTTGTCCCCAACCGGCAGATAGTTCAATTTGGTCGTTTCGTTTGGATTCAAGCACGTATGTTAAATCTACCGTGCCATTTTCCGGATCGGGAACGGTTTTGATGTCCATTTTTCCGGGTTCGGCCGAAAAATGTCCCGTAGCAGCCAATTCGCGCATAGAACGCATAATGTCAGATTTGCTAAACAAGTCGCCCGGTTTGGTGCGCAATTCACGTCTTACCACGTGTTCGTATAAGTGTTCGCTTCCCTCTATGTTTACGCGGTTAATGGTAGCTTGACGTCCTTCCATCATGCGTATTTCCATATCAATGGAGTCGCCTACAATGTTGGTTTCAAAGGGTTGCATGTTAAAGAACAAGTATCCGTTGTCTAAATACAAGTTACTTACGCAATCTTCGTCTTCGTTAAGGCGTTGATTTAGTTTTTGTTGGTTGTAAACATCGCCTTTTTTAATGCCCAATACACGTTGCAAATGTTCGGTAGAATAAACGGTATTACCAATCCAGTCAATGTTTCTAAAATAGTAGCGTTTGCCTTCTTCTACCGTTATGTACACATTAACGTATTTCTTTTCATTTTTTTCGCTGCTGGTATCAGGGCGTACACTATCCGCTACAATAACCGCATCCCTAAAGCCTAATTCGTTGTACTTGTCTATAAACAATACTTTGTCGTTCTCGTATTCGGCTGGGATAAACTTCTTGCTTCTAAATAGGTTTAGGAAGTTGTGCCTGTCGTTGGTTTTTTTCATGGCACGGTCCAACTTTCTAGTAGAAACACTGTCGTTACCGGTTATGTACAAGTGGTTTACGCGTACTTTTTCGCCTTTCTCAATGTTAATATCAATGATGGTCTCGGCACCGTCTTCTTCGCGCGGAACTACGCTTACCTTAACGTGGTAGTAGCCTTTGTCCAAATAGTATTTGGTAATGTTCTTTTTGGCTTTGTCAATAAGGTAGGGGGTAACTTGCGATCCTTTACTAATGCCCAAACCTTTCTCAAACTCCTCTTTTTCTTTCTTTTTGGCTCCTGTTACGTTAATTTCGCTAATTTTAGGGCGTTGGTCCAGGTGGATGTTAAGCCAAATTCTGTTTCCTTGTATCGAAGCTATTTCTAATCGAACATTAGAAAACAAGCCTTGTTTCCAAAAGCGTTGCACAACACTGCTTGTTACATCGCTGGGAATCAATATCTTTTCGCCAATTTTAAGACCCGAATAACCAATTAAAACGTAGTCGTCGTAATTGTTATTGCCCGAAATGGTTACTTGCGATAGGATATATTCTTTGGGGTGTTGAAAGTCAAGATCTATGGGCGAAAAGGCCGCATCTTGAGCATAATCTGTGTGTACGTTTGTAGAATCATTTGTTTCATCAATAGGCACAATTTGTGCGAATACTGATGCACAACCAATACTCAACAATAAAAAAGTAAAAAAGAGGTATCTAAAGAACATACACATTATTGGGTTACTTGTTCGCTGGTTTTCCCAAAACGACGTTCTCTCGATTGGTAGTTAACAATGGCCTGATACAAATCTTCTTTGCGAAATTCGGGCCAAAGTACTTCGGTAAAGTATAATTCTGTATAGGCAATTTGCCACAATAAGAAGTTGCTGATGCGATATTCCCCGCTGGTGCGTATTAGTAATTCGGGGTCTGGCATAGATTTTGTGGCTAAGTAGTTAGCTATCACTTCCTCTGATATATCGTTTGGCGATAGTTTTTGATTTACAGCATCTTGCACCATGTTCTGAATAGCGTTTGTCATTTCCCAACGCGAAGAATAGCTCAACGCCAATACCAAACTCAAACCCGTATTATGCTTGGTTTGTTCTATGCATTGTTGCAATCGTTGTGCCGTTTGGTTAGGCATGCGCGTTATGTCACCTATGGTTAAAAGGCGTACATTATTTTTGGCAAGGGTGGGGGTTTCGGCTTCTATGGTTTTAACCAATAAATCCATCAGGGCATTTACCTCGTCTGCAGGTCTGTTCCAGTTTTCTGTAGAAAAAGCATACAGCGTTAGGAATTTTATGCCTAATTCTGCAGCAGCTTCTGTAACCTCTCTAACCGATGTAACGCCATTTTGGTGGCCAAATATACGTTGGTTCCCCATTTTTTTTGCCCAACGACCATTGCCGTCCATAATAATGGCAATGTGTTGAGGTATGCGTTGCTTGTCAATTTGCTCTTTGTAAGTGCTCATGCGTTAGCGACAATATTTATTGGTATCAAATAAGTTAAACGATATATACAAATTGGCTACAGAGTAAAAGTCGGTATCAAAAAATCCCACATTTTCTACTTGATAAGGATTATCCAATACTTTGTTGTTGGCGTTGGTAACATCAAAACTATCTATAAATAGTTTGTGAATGGTCCATTCTATACCTAATGTCCAACGCTTATCAATGCGCCATTTTCCTCCTATGCCAAACGGTATGTTACACTTGTATGCATTTCCATTGGCGTACATATCCGTGTAGGTGGTTAAACCTATGCCCAAAAGGATGTAGGGGGTAGCCTTGTAACGACCTTTGTAATATTTGGATTCGCCTATATCCAAAAAATTAAATTCTACGGTGGCGGTAGCATCCACAAATCCTCTTTCAAAGGCGGCATAGCTTTGACCATTGGGAAATACATAACCAAAATCGCGCGAATCGCCCTGTACGTATGCATAGCGTGCGCTAACCTTAACAGCCCAACGTGTGTCTATGTTGTACCTATAAAAAGCACCAGCAGACCAACCTGGACGATTAAAAGGGGTAGCATGATTGGCATCGCCCAAATAAAACGCGGTTCCACCTGTTAGTCCTATTTCGTGGTTGTAGGATGCGTGTGTTGCTGCTACGTGCACAAATAAGAATACAATCACAAAAGCTATTGCTTTGTGTCGTGTTAAAAATGTCTTCATAAATTTTTGGTAGATCGCGTAAAATTTATTGCATGTACTTCCTCTATAGTCTTTATCTTGCAAAGATAATCAATATCTTTTGTTTAGCCTTACACAAATGTTAAATATAGTGCTTTAAAATGGGAAATTTTTATTAAAATAAGCAAAAAAAAGAGGGCAAATCGTTGAATGATTGCCCTCTTCTTATGGAGTTTATTACATTAATATTCCCACAAGTCTTGTTCAAAGTTGATAATTTCCGTTTTGATACGGTTTTGTTCCTTGTGCATTTCTTCTGCAGTGTTGTTGTATTGCAGAATGTTTCGGTTCATAATGCTCGATTCTTTAAAGATGTAGCTACCAAAACGGCGTTTAATGAACAAATCATCAACAGTTTCGCGTGCTCCGTTGTTTTTGTCCGAAATTAAGGCTTCTTGTTTTGCCAAGTAGGGACGTAGGTCATCGTAGGTAGCCCAGAACAAAGGACGTTTTTGTAGGCCTAATTCATAGTCTTCACGATACCAAAGGGGGCACAATGCAATTAAACGTACAGTAAATACAGAGTTGTGTTTGTCGAAATACCATACTTCTTTTGCATAATACTTAAGCACTTCTCTATTAGGAATGTTACTTTCATCAATTTCAGCGCTTAATGTATCTCCGGTAATAGAGTCAGTTTTAACAGTTAGTAGAATATCGCAAGATTTAACAAAGTCGTCAAATTTGATGCGGTTTTCTTCTGTAAACACTTCCTTATTGTCTTGGTATGCGTATGCTCTAATTTTACCTTGTTCAAACAAACGGAATATAGTTGTAAACAAACTTTGGCGGCTATCGCTTGCTTCTTCGGGGAAATACAATGGGTAATTCATTTTCTCACGAAGGTCAATGATGCGGTAAACAACTTTTTGCCACAATATATCATCTGCTCTTGGGTTATTGTATTCAATAGGTTCTCTGTCGTCCAACGGAATACTGGTTGGAAGATTAGAGATGGCTACATCACCGCTTTCGTCAAAAAACGATTTTTCCGCTTCTTGCGCATTAAGCATGATGGGCATGGTTAGAAATAACCCGAAAGTAAGTATTCGATAAAACGCTTTCATATAGTTTTTTTAGTTTACTGTTACGTCAATTGCAGGTAACACACGTTCAATTCCGTCTTGGCCTACGGCTCTAATACGAGAAATGAAGAATTTTTTACCTTTGCTCATTTTACGCATAATGTCTTTTTGCTCAGAGGTAAAGGCTGCTGCATTCGATGTTTTTACAATAGAGTTACCCATTGAGTCGAAGAAGGTTAAGTCATAACCAACTACACGGTATTTAACATCCAAATCAGCGTCGTCTAATTCGGCTCTAATGCCTTTAGCGCTCATCAAGTTACCTTTAGAGATAGGACGACCTTGACCTTTGTATTTAGCTTCGCTACCATCGCTGGTGTACGAAATGTACGCAATAGGAGGAGGCAATTGTTTTACGCGGAATGGTTTTTTACCAATGCTTTGTACTTTGCCATCTGCCATTTTTGCAGAAACCGAGATGTTGCAATCTTGACCTACTTTACGAGGTTTAACAGACCAGCCTTTAGCGGTACGTTTCAAATCGGCGTTGCTAACGCTAACTTGAATGTTTTGTGCGGGTACACCAGGAACAGATACGCTAATGGGGTTGTCAATACCAGCGTAGAATACGTTCATCATGTCTGCAGAGATAATTGCGGTAGGTTCACCTACAATGTATGAGCTGCTAAATGGATATGGTTGTACGCTACCGTCAGCTCTTGGAAGTTCAATGGTACCAGATAGGTCAAAAGTACCCACTTTTTGGCAGCTAACTTCGTAAACTGAGCTATCCAAAACAGCACCGTTCAACGTAATTTTGGGACGTTGAGTTGAGTCAACTGCAGCCAAAATAATGCGAGCTTGGTATTTACCACCGCGGGTAACGTATGATGATACAGGAATAACTTCGGCTGTAATCTTGTTTACACGGAAGTCGCTTGCGTCCACTTGGTTTTTCAAGAAACCTACCACTTCAGCTTCGGTGTAGCGTAAGTCGCTTTGAATTTTGGTAAGCAACGTAATACATGCTGATACAGGCATTGAACTGAAACGAGCAGTTTCCCAAGATTGGGGGTCGCCGTTTACAATTTTGTCTTCGGTGTTGTAAGTTTCTAAAATTGAAGCAACTTTAGCGGTATCAACTTTTACCAATTCTGCCATGTTTTGAGCGTATTTGTTGATGTTGCCTTTAAGGATAACACCTCTTTGCTCTTTAACAGGTTTGGTTGAGTCCAATGCAATTTGTGCACCTACGTCGGTGTTGTCTTTGCTTTGTAGGTTTTGGTAGTCGCCGGTTTCGCCGTCGGCAGCCTTAGCCATGTCTATTTTTAGTTGTTCAATTTCGTCGTATAGAGCTTGGGTTTGTTTTTGAACGTCGTATGCTTTGTTTAACCATTCACCTACTTTTTGTGGGTTTTGAGATTTTAGGTCTTCAAATTGGTTGTACAATGCTTCGTTCTTCAATTCCGAGCTATGCAAGGTCTTGTTGAGGCTCTCTTGTACAAGAGTAAAGCCGTTGAGTACATCGGTTGATACGTTCAATGCAAGCATTGCCGTAAGTACGATGTACATCATACTAATCATTTTCTGCCTCGGTGTTTCTGGGCAATTTGCTGCACTCATATTGTTGTGTTAGTATTTACAATGAATAATTAAATTATACTCTCGCACCGAATGCGTTCAACATGTTACCGTAAACATTGTTCAAGCTGCTAACTTGTTGAGTAAGTTTGGTTGCTTGATCTTTGAATGCGATGGTTTCTGCAGAAGCAGCGTCCATAGCAGTTTGGATTTTCTTCAAGTTGTCGTTTACGTCGTTTACGATACCAGCTTGTTCGCTGATAGCTTTAACTTGCATTTCGTAGCTTGCGTTGATAGATGAAAGGTTTTTGGTGATACCTTGCATTTCGGTCATATAACCTTTTGCATCGCTTGCAACGTTTGCCATGCTTTCTGCTACTGTTTTGTAAGAAGCAAACAACGAGTCAGAAGAGGTTTTAAGAGTTGCTTGAGTTGCAGCAAATGCGCCGATAGCGTCAGAAGCTGCGTTCATGTTACGAGCGTAGTTGCTTGAAGCAGCAACAGCAGCGGTAACGTCAGAAATTTGAGATGCAGTTTCGCTCAATTTGCGAATACCGTCGTTTAATTTTTGTACATCGCTTTCTGATAATTTGCCAGCTTGAGCAATGTCGTCAATGCTGTTACCAGATTTTGCAGCAGGAGCAGCAGGAGCAGCGCCCATGATAGGACCACCTTCGCCACCTTCAAGTTGTGGGAATACCAAATCCCAGTGATACTCTTTGTGTGGATCTTCGAAAGCAGATAGAGCAAACAAGATTGCTTCAGTACCCATACCAATGGTAAGTACGACACTAGCACCAGGAAGGTGAAGGATTTTAAATAATGCACCAACAATTACGATGGCTGCACCGAAACCGTATGCGTAGCCCACTAATTTTTTCCCTTTAGGACTGCTTAAAAAACTTTCTTTTGCCATTTTTTTTCAAATTTGATTATAAGATTAATTTATTTAATTTTGATAATTTGCTCCAATGATGCTGCGTACGCAACGGAATCCAATGTATGAACGTGTTTCTGATTGGTATTCATAGGTACGAGTACCGCATTGTAGGTAGTAACCTATGTCTTTCCAAGAACCACCACGGATAACTTTACGTTTCATGATTTCTGGATCGTTGGCTTTTGCGTTGTAATTGTAGCTTGGGTTCAAGTCGTTTACAAAGCTGTAGTTAGATTCATGGTATGCAGATGATGTCCATTCTGATACGTTACCAGCCATGTCGTACAAACCGTAATCGTTAGGAGGGAATGAACCTACTTTGGCTGCAATCATATAACCATCGGCGGTATAGTTGCCGTGCATAGGTTTAAAGTTTCCTAAGAAACAACCTTTGGCTGTACGGATGTAAGTACCACCCCAAGGATACATAGACAATTGGCGTCCACCGCGTGAAGCGTATTCCCATTCAGATTCGGTAGGAAGACGATAGTCTTGTACAATAGGTTGTTTGTTGCTAATTTGTGCAGCGTTGTAATATTGTGTACGCCAGTGGCAGAATGCGCTTGCTTGTTCCCAGCTTACACCAACTACAGGGTAGTCGCCGTAACCATCGTGGTAGAAGTACATCTTCATGTATGGTTCGTTGTAAGCGTAAGTAAAGTCGCGAATCCAGCACAAGGTATCAGGATATATGTTGATAATGCGTGATGAGATAAAGTCACGGCGGCTGCGTAATTCAACAAACATGGTTTTGTTTACGATGTGGCCGTTTTCGTCAATGTAAGAGGTGTCTTTTTTAACCATTACATCGGCGCTGTCTTTGCCTTTGCCTAACAATGATAGGTCGTTTTCGTAGCGGCCTTTGTTAGGATTGTATTTGTTGCGTTTAAGCGCAGCTTGGTTGTAGTCAATCCACAAATATTTGTAGTTCAAGATTTGACCATTAAGTTCGCGTCCGGCAGAAGCAATGGTTTCTTCTGGAGCATAGAACATAGAGTCAATAGCTTTGGCTTGACCTTCTGATGTAGGTGCATTCCAAGGAATTTTCTCTGTCCAGTTAATTTTTGGACGTTTGTTAGCTTCGTCTTCTTCGCTGGTGTAGCGACCGCTGTTTTTGTACAATACAGCGCCTTTTTCAGAATCGCCACTTTCGCTTTCGTAAGGAAGTGCTTTTTTACGTTTGTCAACAAATGCAGATGCTTCCCAACCTGGATCTTCTTCTTCTGCAGCAATTATTTTTTCGCGTGCAATAGAGTCGCGAACCCAGTATACAAATTGTTTGTATTCACGGTTGGTAATTTCGGTTTCGTCCATCCAGAAGGCATCGATAGAAACCACTTTTGATTGGGTTGAAGAAGCCCATGCGGCATCTTGATCGTTGGGGCCCATAGTAAATGAACCTTGTTTGATAAACACCATGCCATAGGGATTAGGCTCAGACCATGCTGTGCCTTCTACACCAACCAATTCTCCGCTGCCAGAGTTGCTACAACTGGCAAGAACTAAAGTCGCCAATAAGGGTAAAAGTAACTTTCTCATGTTAAATTTAAGGTTGTACTTATAAGTATCTTATGCTTTTATAATTATTTTTCTTTGCAAAATCGAGGTTGAAACTATACGATAGTGAAACCTCGTGAACTCCTGCCGATTTTATCAGCTTGGATGTTGGTAAATCAAATGAATAAGCTATTTCAAGGCCATTTAAGACTTTGATGCCTGCCATAAACACAACTGCTCCGTCAATTCGATATCCAATTCCGCCCCAATATTTCTCGTTGTATTCCAAATTTGCATTCACAATACCACTCCATGATATAAAGTCTGTATTGACTGCTGCAGACAACTTCAACTTATATAACGGATTTACAAAAGAAATATTGTATCCGCCAAGGAAAAATAAGTTTAAAGTTTTATTAAATAAGCTATTTGAATTACTTTCATTCAACTGGTACTCCGGTGCTAATATGTTTAATAACGAAACACCGGCAAACCAAGTTTTATTTCTGTATTGGAATCCTACGCTTAGGTCCATTTTAAAATCGTTGCCACTGGAACTTGCTATGGTTGGGTCGTTGCTGTTGTGGTAATCACTGTCTATGGTGTGTAACCTTTCTGTGTCTAAACTTACCGTGGTAAATTTAATAGCAACGCCGCCACTTAGGTAACCATCTTTTATAAAGATGCGGTATGCGTAATTTACATTAACGTCCTGAAACCTAAAAAGGCCAATGGTGTTGTCGTAAAATTGCACGCCTGCTCCGTGTTTTGTTTGGGCGATGTTAAACCCAATGTCGGCACCTACGTTATAGGTAATAGGCGAACCTTCAAATCCGGTATATTGCGAGCGAAAGGTGCCTCCTACGTTTATCATATCATTATAACCTACGGCAGCAGGGTTACATGATATCATGTTGTTCATATATTGACTAAACAATATATCTTGCTGTGCGTAAGCAAATGTTGTCCCAAGGACAAGAATCACAAGACTAACAAGTTTTTTTTTCATGCAATGGCTATGGGTTCTTGCTTTTGTTTGTTTGCTTGCGTATTCTTTTTATTGTATAACCTCTTTTTTGTTCGGTTTAGTATTCGTCTTCATTAAAAAAGAAGTCTTCTTTGCTTGGATAATCTGGCCAAATGTCTTCTATTGTTTCATAAACATCGCCTTCATCTTCTATCTCTTGCAAATTTTCTATCACTTCTAAAGGTGCACCTGAACGAACAGCATAGTCAATCAACTCATCTTTTGTGGCAGGCCACGGAGCATCTTCTAATTTTGATGCTAATTCTAATGTCCAATACATTGTTAGTTAGATTATTATGTGATAATTGCGTTTAGAATAACTGCATAAGCGTCTGCAAAGA
>JAFOWX010000063.1 GCA_017391905.1 Paludibacteraceae bacterium
CATTACACAACAGCAAGTTATAGTAACCGATGGTGGTTTGAACGGAACATCCACCTTGCACGTAACCTCGCAAGATGGTACTGCAAGCAATACCTATACCATTCACTTTGAGGTAGCCACTTCGGGCAAAGCAAATATATTAAAACGTATTGAGTTTGCAGACGGAGAGTATCCCATTGAAATTTTGGAGGGTAAGTATAATTACTCGCATCATTTAAAATACGGTACCACCCAGTTGCCTCCACTCAAAATAACCAAAAACTATCCCGAGCAAGACATCAGAATTGCCCAAATGGGTAGTACATACCAAATTACGGTTGTGGCTAATCAACCCGGTGTAGCAGATGCTATTTATACCATAAGTTGTGTGTATGAAACCTCTCCAACGGTACTAATGCGCATGGATGTGAAAAATGGAGCCGTGTTGTATCCTGCTTATAATCCAGCCATTACAGAGTATGTAGCACATACCAATAGCTTAGAAAACATTGTGCCAGTTTATAATCCAGACATCAATAAAATTAGCACGCAAGAATCTACACCTAATAAGTTGGTGGTAAAAGTAATCAGCTTGGACAATAGCAAACAAACCACAACTTATACCATTCACTTATACAAAAAGTATCCATCTACCACCTTGGTGGGTAATAGCGGATTTTCGTTTAAAAGCGGAACAAGAGACTTTGCATTCGAAGCGCCAGTACAAAAAATTTCGTATCAGGCAACCGAAGTTCTTTGGTCTATTGCTAAGTTGCATTTAAGACAATGGGTAAATAGCTGGGAAGAATTACGCGGCGACGATGTTTCGTGGACTACATACGACAACTATTCAAGTGCTATCAACCCCAAAGCAAACAAAATTAGGTACGATATATCGGGTCCAATAACCACCGATATTACGGTTAAAAACGTAGAATTAACGTATGCTCCCACTCATTTACATGGCATTAAGGTAAACGGTGTAGAGGCTAAAAAAAGTGGAAATACCTTTTCGGCCACCATCGATACCGAATATACCGGAACGCCTATAGTAGAAGTAATAGGCCAACTAAGAAATAATAATTACGGTACGTATTGGGCCCAACAATTGCCTGGCCAAGCGTATAATATTTCGTGGGAAGGAGAATCCAATGGCATTAGACGAGCTTCTTTTTCATTCTACGATTGTTACACCAGTCATCAAAAGTTCGACTTGTTGGTATATAGAACGTTATCTTCCAACAGTGTGTTAAAATCTGTTACAGTAGATGGCGTTGCCTTGAGTAATTTAAAAGCGTATCCACAAACCAATGTGATAAAAGTGCCTGCAGGTAGTAGCAATATGCCCCAAGTAGTAGCCGTAACCCAATCGGCATACGCCAAAACTTCTTTCTCTACCATTTACACGCCAGGCATTAACGGAGATGTTAATCAGCATGTAGTTATTACAGTAACGTCCGAGGATGGTAGCAGCAGTCACGTATATTACTTGGCTTTTGAAAAAGAGTATAGCGCAGACGCCACCTTAAAAGAGGTATCTGTAGAAGGATATGATATTGACTTTTTGCCCCAAACACAAAGTTATACCGTGCATTTGCCTGCAGGTACCACCCAATGGCCTGCGGTAACCTATCAAAAACAAAACGATGCGCAACAAGTAGCCCTAACCATGGGCCAACAAACCACCTTGTTGGTAACCGCCCAAAACGGACGTGCGCAACAAACCTATACCATTCACTTTGTGGTGGAACCCACCCAAAGTTCGGCCCAGTTAAGCCTATTAAGTTTGGATAATGGCGGTGTGTTGGAGCCCACCTTTAACAAAGAGGTGTATGCGTACACCTGCGCAGCGGCACCCACCCATTATTTGCCTGTAATGTATCAGCGTGCATGTGCTACAGACCACCTAACCATGGTAATGAAAAACGGTTTAACACAAGTAACCGTAAGCAATGAGCAAACGGCAAATACGTATCAAGTAGCATCGGCAGCGCCCGTTTCGGCCAATGCGTTGCTAAAAACTATTTTGGTAAACGGCAAACCTATGGCCAATTTTAGTGAGCAAGAGTTTAATTACGAGGTGGTTATGCAAGCAGGACTAAGTTACGATATAGAACCTGTATTGGCCCAAGCAGACCAAAGCATGTCCATTAACTTTAACCATGAGGCACAAACCTATACCATACAAGTGGTGGCTGCGGATGGTGTTACCACCCAAACCTATACCGTTACGTTGGTTGCTCCTATCAACAACAACGCCAATCTTTCGGCCATTATAATAAACGGCATGCCGTTGGAACATTTCAATCCAGAAACAACCCATTATAGCTACGTAATACCTTGTGTAATACCCAAATGGGAAGAACCACTCATGCCACATATACAAGCCGTGGGGGCAAGCAGCAACCAAAGCATCAGCATAGAAAACAACGGTATTAACGGCAATACCTATATCAATGTAACAGCGCAAAGCGGTATAACAAAAACCTACCAAATTGCCTTCGAAACGCAAAAATCAGATTATGTTTACCTAAAAAACATCTTTAAAAATTGCCAAGCCATAACCGAGTTCTATCCTACATTAAACCAATATCGTTTTGATGTACCTGTAACCGTTCAACGCCCCGTTATATCGGTAGAAGCAGGCGATGCATTCCAAACTATCACCCAAAGCGATGAATCTAACCAACATACCATTGAGGTAAAGGCACAGTCGGGCAAAATATGCACTTATACCATCTACTTTGACCAAACCTATACCAAAAATGCCTTGTTAAGCGGTATTACCTTAGATGGTCAATTGTTGGATGGATTTATGCCTACCACCTACCAATACGATGTTGAGTTGCCTGTGGGCACTACTGTATTGCCTAAGATAGGCGTTATTAGCGGTGCAGATGGTCAAACCACTCACATTACCACCAACGGCGTAAATGGCGATGCTATCATTACCGTTACAGCCGACGACAATGAAACCATAGCTACCTATACCATTCACTTTACGGTAGATAAATCGCAGGTTAATACCCTGTTGGATATTCAGTTAGATGGCCAAAGTATGCCAAACTTTAGCGCAGATGTACATACCTATACCTATCAGCTACCCGTAGGTACACGCACTTGGCCTTTGGTAACGTGGACACCTGGCGATGCTTATCAATCCGTTAAAATGAGCGAAAATTTGGTGGATACGTGGAACAAAGTAGTTACGTTGCACGTTAAGCCCCAAGACGAAACCGTGGCAAGCACTACCTATACCATTTATTTGGAGGTAGAAAAATCGTCTGTGGCTACCCTAAAAGATATTCAAATAGATTACCAATCGTACCCCCATTTTGATCCTCAAACGTATCAATACCCAATAACATTGCCCATTGGAACAAAGGCATATCCTGTGGTAAGTTATGTTCAAGGCGATGCATATCAGCAAGTTACGCCTATAGTACAGGATAACATGGTACAATTAGTAGTAGTGGCCGAAGACGGTGTTACTACTGCAACGTATCAACTAACATTTATAATAGAGCACTCAAGCAACGCCTTGTTGCAAAGCATTGAGGTAGATAACCAACCTTTGCCTGGCTTTACTCCCCAAGTATTGGAATACTATTACCAATTGCCATGCGGTACTACCCAAATGCCTATTGTTACGTACCAAATGGGCGATATGTGGCAAGTAGTTACTCCCCATGATGGTGGTATAAACGGAGAGTATACCTTGCACGTACAGGCCGAAGATGGCATTACCCAGCAAACATACGTTATTCATTTTAGCGTAGCCTTGTCTAACAATGCCTTGTTAAGCAACTTGTTAGTAGGAGAGGAGGCCATACCAAACTTTGACCCCGAACAGCTTACATACACCTACCTATTGCCATACGGACAAACCACCATACCAACTGTATGGGGTGTTAAATCTATGGAAGAACAAAACGTAGAAGTGGTAAACGCCACTACATTGCAAGAGGTTTCTACCGTTACCGTAACCGCACAAGACGGTGTAACGCAAAACGTTTATACCATAGCGTGGGGCAATGAAAAATCCAACAATGCCAACCTAAACATGATTTACTTAGACGGCACTCCATTGCCTAATTTTGATCCATTGGATACCGATTACGTAGTAAGTTTGCCGTATGGTACCACCCAAATGCCAATCGTTACCTGGCAAGCGGGCAATGCACATCAAACCATACAAGACCAAATAAGCGACAACATGGTTTGGATAACCGTAGAGGCACAAAACGGCAATATAAACGAGTATATTGTTTCTTTTGTGGTGGAAAAATCGGACGAAAATAGGTTGAAAAACATTTACATAGACGGCGTGGCACTGCCAGATTTTAATCCAGATCAAGTAGAATACATGGTGGTGTATCCAATAGGAACACCAGTAGAAGAAGTGCCTACTATAGAGCAAGTTACCTTTCAGAAATTTGACCAAAATCAGCAAGTAAGCTTGATGCAAGACAACATGGTGTTGATGTTGCGTGTTATGGCTCAAAATGGCAATGTAAGAACATACGTAATTGTGCAAAGCATAGCCTTGTCTAACAATACCCAATTAGAAAGCATTGCCATTGATGGGGTAGAATTGCCCAACTTTGATCCTGAAGTGTTGCAATATACTTACACCTTGCCTTTTGGTTCAACCGCTGTGCCACGCAATATTACTTGGGTAAAAGCAGAGGATGAACAAACGGTAAAAATGTCCATTAACCAATTGGGTAGGCCTACAGAAATATTTGTAACGGCACAAGATGGAACCAAAGCGGTTTATAGCATTCAATTTGTGGTAGATACGTACGATCCTTCCAGCGTACCAACCGA
>JAFOWX010000064.1 GCA_017391905.1 Paludibacteraceae bacterium
GTTCGTCAGCGAATTGCTTAACTTCTTTATAAATTTCAAATTTTGATTCTCTTTTTTCTTTACACGCCAAATTAAATCCATGGGCAAAGTGAGGTGCGTGAATAATAAAAGGAATATTAAGTGGGAATAACTGCTTCTACTTCTATCCATAAGTAGTTGGAGTATCTCATGCGTTCGTTTTCAAATGCAAGATAGATGGTTTTTGCGCCTTTTGTGGCAATGCGCCCGTTGCATGACTGTGTACCGATGGTTGAATAATCTACGTCGTAATTTAGATTTGATGCAGAATTAGTTCCATCCTGAAACTGCTTTGCTTGAGATTTATTACGGAATACATACATATTGCAGTAGGCATCTTCGTCTCTAATAGGACGATTGTCGTCTAAGAGTGTATTTAACAATCCATTGCTGCTACTTTTTTCGTAAATAGGTAGCCCCAAAAACTTGATGCGTTTGTAGGAACGAGTAAGATTATCGTGGAACTTACCATCTTCAGAACGACTGCTTTCGCTGGTGGCTATACGCATGGTGTAAAGAATGTCTGTGGTACCTGCTGGAATTTGAATAGCAACCACAGCCTTGGCGTTGCCAGAAAATGCTGCTTTGATTTGCCCGCGCAAGGTAAATTTACGAGGTTCTTCAAAACATTTACGCATTTTAACCCCAGGAACTGCTATAGCGCCAATATCTCCTTTGTTACATTCTACCTTTTCTGATTTTATGGCGGGTCGATAGGATGGGCTGGATGAGGTGGCAGGGTTAATACCTAAGGATACGGTGGCATATTGTTTCCCTTTGGGTGTAATTTCTAGCAAATAAATCCCCGTGTTTGCAATGGTTAGAGAGTCTGAAATTTTACTGCTTTGATACGATTTAATAAGCCTATCAGTATCAATATTGTAGAATTTTGTTGAAAGGGTAGAGGAGGCATCTACTTTGATGTACACTTTTTCGCCTTTGTTAAGATATACTGGATAGTAAGTTCGCTCGGTAAGTAGTTGCTCGTGTACATTAACCAAATGAATTTCTTTTATTTGTAACATCCATTTTTTAGAACATTGCGCAATGCGTTCTTGACATGCTTTTATGCAATTTTTTAGTGAATCGCAATGTTGCATGGTGGCAACATTCATTCCATTGTCGTTATAATTATATTCTAACTCTTGGGCTTTGGTTTGTAGCGTTAAAATAGCTTCGTGCGTGGGTGCTATGCTTATCTGTCTGGATAATAATTCAACTTCTTGCATTGCAGCAAGTGCTTTGTTGTAACGATACGCCTCTCTATCCGATAGTTTAACGCCCGTGTTTGTGTTTTCTGTATTTACAGTACAACTATGTAAGGCAATAGTTGCCAAGAAAATGATTAAGTATTTTGTTGTTTTCATATTATTGAACAGTGTTGAATACATGGTTTAGTTCTTCACACATATTTTCGTATCTATAATAATTGGGGTAAGTATCTCCGTATTTGTGATTGTTTACATTTTTTAGAAACCAGATGCTTTTTTGGTTGATAAATTGCTGCGCCTCTGCATGTTTTCCTTTTTGGAGCATCTCAATAATGACGTCGCTCATATAGGAAAAGTAATCGGGGGCATTGCCAGGATAGTCAGTAGCCTTATAGGAGCGTGTATGATACTCCCATGCTTCGTCGTATCTGCCATTTTTAAGTAAGGCATAGTATATTATTTTGGCGTATTTTTTTGTGTATTCGGCATTTTTGTAAAGTGCAGTAAATTGTGTGTCAGACATAGAACAGTGTCCTGTAATGTGTTCAAATACATAAATAGCTCTATCCAAATTATCAATGGATATATATTCTTCAATCAATAGCCCCCCATAATGACGAGAATCGTTATCATCGTTCATTTTTTTTAGGTGTAATTCTGCTTCTGTTAAGTTGCCAGTCTTTAATGCTTCCTCAAACTGTTCATTCAAAGATCCTGCGTTACATGCTGATAACATAATGATGGCAATAGCAAACGCATATAGGTGTCTCCATGCGTTAAAGGTAGAAGTGGTGGTGATCATTGTTTTAAGGTTCTCCTATTAAATTAACTATCTTTTACAAAGATAACGTGTGCAGAGATGCGTGTCAAAGTTCTTGTTAGTCCTTGTTGTGCAAGAGCAAGAAGCAAAAAAAATACCGCACAAGCGTGCGGTAATCGTGTATAATGCTTTTATGGAGAAAGCTTGTTTTATTATTTCTGATTAATGCTAACCTTTAATATTCCTTTCTTTGCGCCTGCAACGTAAGAAGTAGGTTCTTCGCCATCACGTAGTAGGTTGTCTAGATACATGGGGTGACCTTCTAAAAAGCACATGGCTTGAAAGGTGTCGCCTATTTGTAGTTTGGCGTTGTGGCTTTGAGTAACCATGTAGGTGTTTTGCCCTAAATATTTAAAGGTGCATCGTCTGTTGGGTAGCCAGCTAACTTCTACTTCTTGTCCTGCAATAAGTGCTTCGGACCGAACGCCGGAGCCATTAAAATCGTTGCTTTCTTCGTCTTCGCACATTTTAAGGTGGTTTAAGTAGGCTTCCCAATCGTCGTGTCCTAAAAATTTAGAAAGTAGGCAGAGGGTAGAGCGGCGAGTAGTGTCGGCGCCGTCAATATAACCCCATAGCCTTTTTAGGGTAGTTGGTGAAATGCTCTCGTGGAGTCTTTCCCAAATAACGCCCGATAAGAATTCAAAATCGTAAGGAGTTTTAATTTGACGTTTAACTTCCTTCTCGATATCCTGACGTAAAGAAATTATTTCTGGTGAGTATTTATTCATAGCAATGCAAAGATAAGGTTAAATGTTGTAATGTATATAGTCCATGTTAATCCTTTTTTTGCGGGGGTAAAATCTCGATAATTAAAAAATAAGTATTTGTATAGTCCTAATTGGTGCAAATAAGGCGTGTAGGCTCTGCCCGCAGTGGTATTTGGCAGGTTGTTTGATTTTTATAAAATTGCGTATAAGTAAATGATTTTTTTTGTAAATTTGCGCCTTTAATAGCTTTCGCAAGTCGCTTGTCACTTGTCGACTAAACGCATAAACGAATTTCAGTGCAAGCCGAAAGCAGAGTCAAACTTGTTTGAACTATGCTAAGGCGAAGCCTGAAATCATGAAAAGCGAAGCTTTGAATAATAAACAACTAAATATTTATGATGACTTCTAAACAAATCCGCCAATCGTTTTTAGACTTCTTTGCGTCTAAGGGACATAAAATTGTTCCATCTGCTCCTATGGTTATTAAAGATGACCCAACACTAATGTTTACCAATGCTGGTATGAACCAGTTTAAAAACATTATTTTGGGCAATGACCCTATTGTATTTTCTCGAGCGGCGGATTCTCAAAAATGTTTGCGTGTAAGTGGTAAGCACAACGACCTTGAAGAAGTAGGTCATGATACTTATCACCATACCATGTTTGAAATGTTAGGTAACTGGAGTTTTGGTGACTATTTTAAAGCCGAAGCTATTGAATGGGCATGGGAATACTTAACAGAGGTGTTGAAATTGGATAAAGACCGCCTGTATGTAACCGTATTTGAAGGTGCTGAGGCAGAAGGTTTGGGTCGTGACGACGAAGCTGCTGAAATTTGGGCAAAATACATTGACCCAGATCGTATTATAAACGGTAACAAAAAAGATAATTTCTGGGAAATGGGCGATACTGGTCCTTGCGGTCCTTGCTCTGAAATTCACATAGACTTGCGTTCAGATAGCGAACGTGCTGCTGTGAGCGGAAAATCGTTGGTAAATGGCGATCATCCACAAGTGATTGAAATTTGGAACAACGTGTTTATGCAATACAACCGCAAAGCCGATGGCTCGTTAGAACCACTACCTAATAAGGTAATTGATACCGGTATGGGCTTTGAACGTTTGTGTGTAGCGGTGCAAGGCAAAACCTCTAACTACGATACCGATGTGTTCCAACCCATTATTAAAGCGGTAGGCGATATTTGTGGTTGTAGTTACGGAGCCGATGCCAAAACCGACGTGGCTATGCGTGTGGTTTCTGACCACATCAGAACCATTGCATTTGCCATTACCGACGGTCAATTGCCATCGAACGCTAAAGCGGGTTATGTAATTCGTCGTATTTTGCGTCGTGCTGTGCGTTATGGTTACACCTTTATGAGCCAACGATCGGCGTTTATGTACAAATTGATTCCTGCTTTGATCGATAACATGGGCGAGGCTTATCCAGAGCTTATCGCACAAAAAACGCTTATCGAAAAAGTAATCAAAGAAGAAGAAGATACTTTCTTGCGTACCCTAGAAACCGGTATTCGTTTGTTAGATAAAGTAATGAACGATACTAAAAAAGCAGGTGCTACAGAAATTAGCGGTGTAGATGCATTTACGCTTTACGATACCTATGGTTTTCCATTGGACTTAACCGAACTTATCTTGAAAGAAAATGGTTTGACTGTAAATCATGACGATTTCAATGTAGAAATGCAAAAACAAAAAGACCGTGCGCGTAATGCTGCTGCGGTAGAAACTGGCGACTGGGTAGTGCTAGCTGAAGGCGATACTACATTTGTTGGTTATGATAAAACCGAGGCCGAAACGCAAATTCTTCGTTATAGAAAAGTAACGCAAAAGAATAAATCTTACTTCCAAGTGGTGCTTTCTGTTACGCCTTTCTATGCAGAAATGGGTGGTCAGGTAGGTGACTCTGGTGTGCTTGAAAATGCTAACGAAAAGATTGTTGTGATGGACACCAAACGCGAAAACAAC
>JAFOWX010000065.1 GCA_017391905.1 Paludibacteraceae bacterium
AAACATTTGTGCAGTATATTGCACTTTTTGACATAAAAAAGAGACTTACCGGTGATTCAGTGAGTCTCTAAATCTTTTGTAAAACTTGTTTTAAAAGAGGAATTGCTAGGCGTCCCGAAGTCTGAGAAACCGGAGTTTACTATGACGTAAATGAGGATTTCGAAGACAAGGGCAACGTGGAAATTACCTTTTAAAACATAGTTTTATCGCGTTCTTGGTAGATGCGTTCTATTATATCCACCACTTTCATACCTTCTAAAAGGTTGGTTGCAATGGCAGAGCCTGCGTTTAGCGTTTCGATTACGTTTTTGATTACGAAACCGTGGTTTTGAGCTGCGCCTTTGTAACCACCGAAGTCGTTTTCGTGAGTTGGTTCTTTAAGTTCTGGCATTTCGTAGTCTTGGATATGGCAGTGAACCACGGTATCCATATATTGACCAGCTACTTTCACGGTACCTTTAGAACCAATGATTGTAACAGAACTTTCTAGGTTTTTGTCCCAAACTGATGTTGAATAGTTTAGTGAGCCCATACCACCGTTAATAAAGTCAAAATCTACACAACCGGTATCTTCAAACTCAATTAAGTCGCCGTGTGAGCAGTTTGCAAATTTACCACGGATATTGGTGATGTCACCAAATAGCCAGTAAAGCATATCCACATAGTGAGAGAATTGGGTGTAAAGTGTACCACCGTCTAGTTTGTTGGTGCCGTGCCAGCTACCACGTTGGTAGTAACGTTCGTCACGGTTCCAGAATGCGTCCACTTTTACAAAATAGATTTCACCTAGGCGTTTTTCGCTAACTAGTTGTTTTAGCCATGCCATTGGTGGAGAATAACGGTTTTGCATTACGCAGAACACTGAACGTGACATTTCTAACGATTTGAACACGATTTTTTCAGCGTCAGCTTTGTTTAGTGCAATTGGTTTTTCTAGCACTACGTGTTTTTTAGCTTCTAATGCTTTGATAGCATATTCTGCGTGGAAACCGTTTAGGTTACAGATATTTACAACATCGATATCGCTACGTTTTAGTAGTTCGTCATAGTCGTTGTAGTAATCTTCTTTAATTTCTGGGTCTATTTTATCTTTAGGAAGTACGTCACATACTGCTACTAGGTTTGCACCTGGGTTGCGACGTATCATTTCTGCATGGCGTTTGCCAATGTGTCCTAATCCTACTACTGCAAAATTTATCATAAAATTATAAGTATTAAATTTATTGAACTTTGTTCAATGATTTTTCTCATGTTCGGCAATGATTAAGCACACTTCGACAAGCTCAGTGACCAAGCTTATCATTGCTCTCACTTACTCGAAAAATTCTTTAACAAAACCGTCTTTAAGTTGGTATTTTTGGCCGGTTACAGGGCAAGTGGCAAAGCCTTCTTCGTCAAAGTGTAATTTTTGACCGTTTTCGCTTACCCAACCTAACTGACGAGCAGGGTTACCTACCATTAGAGCGTAAGGTTTTACGTTTTTGGTAACTACGGTACCTGCACCAATTAGGGCGTACTCGCCAATTTCGTGACCACAAACTATAGTTGCGTTAGCACCAATACTACAACCTTTACGAAGAATTGTTGCACGGTATTCGTCTTTGCGGCTAACGTGGCTGCGAGGGTTAAGTACGTTGGTAAATACCATAGAAGGACCCATAAACACATCGTCTTCGGCTATTACGCCTTCGTAAACCGATACGTTGTTTTGGATTTTTACGTTGTTACCCAATACTACTTTGGGCGAAATAACCACGTTTTGACCAATGTTGCAATTCTCGCCAATAACGCAATTGCTCATGATGTGGCTAAAGTGCCATATTTTGGTTCCGTTGCCAATTTGGCAACCGTCATCTACGTACGATGACTCGTGCTTAAAATATTCCATATCGCTTCGCTCTGGTTATGCGGTGATGCGGTTATACGGTGATGCGATATCAAAATCCGACTCAGCGACTCACCAAATCACCGAATCACCGAATCACCAATTATTTATTTATAAATTCTAAAACAGATGTTGTAATATAAGCAAGTTGTTCTTCGTCTAACTCGGTGTGCATTGGCAATGAAAGAACGCAGTCCATCAATTTTTCGGCCACAGGGAAATCGCCTTTTTTGTAGCGTGGATCTTGATAAGCTTTTTGCAAGTGCAAAGGAACTGGGTAGTAAATCATGGCCGGAATGCCTTTTTCTTTCAAGTACTCTTGCAAACCGTTACGATCTACATTAACCAATTTAAGGGTGTATTGGTGGAATACGTGGGTGGTAAAGTCTGATTTTACGGGAGTAATCAATTTATCGCATCCGGCAAAAGCGTTGTTGTAGTAAGCAGCTGCTGCTTGACGGTTAGCAATGTATTCGTCCAAGTGGCGCAATTTAACGTCCAATACAGCAGCTTGAATACTGTCTAAACGGCTGTTTACACCAATCATGTCGTGGTAGTAGCGAACCACCATACCGTGGTTGGCAATAGCACGCATTTTTGCAGCCAATTCGTCGTCGTTTGTGAAGATTGCACCACCGTCGCCGTAGCAACCCAAGTTTTTAGAGGGGAAGAAAGAGGTACAACCAATGTTACCAATGCAACCCGATTTAGCTTTGCTACCATCGGCAAAGGTGTAATCGGCACCAATAGATTGGCAAGCATCTTCTACAATATACAAGTTATTTTCTTTAGCCAATTGCAATAGTGCTTCCATGTTGGCGTTTTGACCAAACAAGTGAACAGGAACAATGGCTTTGGTTTTTGGAGTAATGGCTTTACGAACAGCTTCGATGTCGATGTTAAAGGTATCTTCTTCTACATCTACCACAACAGGGGTCAAGCCCAACAAAGCAACCACTTCGGCAGTAGCAATAAAGGTAAAGGTAGGAGTAATGACTTCGTCGCCGGGTTTTAGGCCTAATGCCATCAAAGCAATTTGAAGTGCGTCTGTACCGTTACCGGTTGGAATAACGTGTTTTACACCTAAATAAGCTTCCAAATTCTTTTGGAATTCGTTTACTTTGCCACCTTTGATAAAGGTTGTGGTATCAATTACTTCTTGAATACCGGCATTTACATCTTCTCTGATTTTTTCGTATTGACTTGTTAAGTCAACCATTTGAATTTTTTTCATAAAACTTTTTTTATACGTTTGGTATTTAATTTGCCGCTTTGCGGCTTTAATTTTTTTTGACGAATCGATTAGTCATTTTTAAAATCGCTCGCGATTTTAAAAACCTATGTTAAGTCCGCAGGTGGCGGTGACGTTGCTACCTTGGTAGAACGAGGGTGTAAATTTAGTTAAATATCCGTTAGCATCCAAACGATTTTCGCCCTCAATAGCAGGCGAATTTACGTCATGGCCTCTGGCATAGTTCCAATCCACTTGTACGGTGGCGTAGGCATTGGGCCACACCTCGTACAAAGCCTTAAAAGACACAATATCGTTTTCCCAAACAATGTCTTTTAGTATAGGTTGTGCCAAAATTTGTTTGGTGTTGGTTCTAACATATTCGTAATCGTTGCCTTTTTGGTCTTTGGTGTACGAAAGGTTTAAATTCAAGCCCTTTATGGGTTTGTAGTTGATAAACGCAAAGAACTGTTGCGAGTTATCGCCCAAATAATGCCCCAAATTATAGCTGTTTGATGCCCACGTAATGGCCTGGATAGAGTGCTTGTAATTGAGCGTATTGGTTCGGGTATATTCAAAACCGTACGAGAGGTTTTTCAGTGGCCAGTTGCTTACCTCAAAACCCGCTTTGTAAGAAATAAGGTTGTGTTCGTCGTTGGATAATCGTTTGGTGGAGAACTCATCGATAAAGAACGAAGCAAACAGATGCAAGTGTTTGATATTGCGCGAACTAAGGTTTATAAATAGTTGCGAGTTTTGGTTTTCGGTATTTACCCCTTTGGTCATTAAGTGGTCTAACGATTTAAAGAACGCAAACGGGATAAGGTACAAAGGCTGTATGTTTCGTTCGGCATAAATAATAGAGTTACCGATGGATAATTTTAGCCGAGGTATGGGCGTAAAGGTAAACATATTTGCCGCGATGAATTTGTTCATGGGGCGATAATGTTTTTTGCTCTCGGTGGTGGTATAGGTTTCTTCTGTGTAATAATAAGTACTATCCAACACGTTGCTTACCAACCAGCCGTGTATGTAGTTGAACTCAAACCACTTACAAGGGGTTAAGCTAAGGGTAATCATGGGGAATGTGGGGGCTCTGCCCGAAATGATGTTGGAGCAATTGTAGCTGTCGCCCCAGGCTAATTGGTCTTTTACCAAGCCTATACTACCCCACCAAGCGTATGCTTTGATACCGCCCCTAAAGTCGCTGTAGTCGCCACCGTAGTTGGCTTCTTTGTACTGATAGCCGGGCAAATTGTACAAATACTGTGGTTTGCTTATTTTGGCGGCATCTATTTTTTGGTAGATGTTGCTGTAATACTCGTCGCTTAATTTAGTGCCATCGAGCGAAATATCGCGCAAGCTTCCCCACAACGACACGTGTTTTACAATGTCCATTTGCACATCAAAGCCCCAACGACGTTTCATAATTAGGCCGTGACGATTGTACATTAAATCCATGCCCAATATGGGGCGCAAGTGGAATTTAAAGTACTTGTTTTGGTACAAAAATTGGGGTTGAAGAAGCGATAAATCAAAGGATTTTTTATCGGTCCAATGCACGTATGCTTTGGGCATGGTGTCTAACTCGTTGGCAAAATCGCTCATAAAAAAAGCCAAATCCTTTTTTTGACGTTTGTTTAGCAGCGAATCTTGCGCCTTGGCTTGCTTCAGCATTTCGGCAATGGCGTTGCGGTTGTAAGGTTTTATGGCGGAGTTTACATCAACCAAACCGTCGGTTGCCAACTCATCGATAAAGCTGTACAAACGAGTGTATTCCATGTTTTGTGGAATGTTTTGAGCAACCAATCCAGTGCAAAACAGTCCTAAGAATATAGTGATGATATAGAGTTTTTTCATATTTTCGAATAATTACGAAATAATTTTTTCAATTGATATAATTATAAGCCTGACCATCCAATCGGCATTTTATCATAGTTTTTCTACAAAATCAGATACGCTTCGCTTTCTTCCACTGATTTATTTGCATGAAATTTGGCATCAGTTCAGCAAAACAAATGCCCTTCGACTTCGCTCAGGGACCGTATTTGTTCTGCATTCACCTCGCACAAATTTTTGTTTAACGAAAAACCACAATAAAATGTATCTCCGATCTCCTGGATACGTCTTATAATTCTATCAATCTCAAGATATACCTTACAGCCTTATAAAATCACACTAGTGACTTCGGGCACGTTTAAACAC
>JAFOWX010000066.1 GCA_017391905.1 Paludibacteraceae bacterium
ATAAAGATTTTTTTGTTACAAAATAATTACAAAAAAAAAGTGTATAATTGGGCATGCTGTAGGGTGTGTTTTGTTAAAAAACAAAAGAGGTTGACGCGTGGTCAACCTCTTTGTTGGTAATATGTGTGGTTTGCATTATTTATTCAATGCTTTTTTCTCTTGTTTTTTGTAAACGTCGTATGCAGTTGGTACGGCAATGAACAAGGTAGAGTATGTACCTACAATTACACCCAATAGCATAGCGAATACAAAACCGCGAATGGTTTCGCCACCCAATAGTAAGATAACTACCAATACAATACCGGTAGAGAACGAGGTGCTCAAGGTACGTGTTAGGGTAGAGTTGATGGCTTCGTTGATTACTTGTGCGCGGTCGCGTTTAGGATACAACGCAATTTGTTCGCGTACACGGTCAAATACTACCACGTTGTCGTTAATAGAATAACCAACAATGGTTAGGATAGCCGCAATAAACGATTGGTCAATTTCCATAGAGAATGGCATAATCTTGTAAAGCAATGAGTATGCACCAATGATGAAAATAACGTCGTGGATTAGACCAAATACGGCACCAGCACTAAACGCTACGTTGCGGAAGCGTGCTAAAATGTACAAACCAATACCTACAATCGATAACAAGATAGCCAAGGTAGCATCAATTTTGATGTCGTCTGCAATGGCAGCGCTTACTTTTTGTGAGCTTTGAATACCATAGGTAACAGGAGCGTCATCGCTGGCCAATTCTGCTTGTCCGTTTTCGTTAAGAACAAAGCCTTTGATAAACATATCTTTGCTTACGCCTTGTGCTTCAAACATAGGTAGCAACTCGGTGTAAAGGATAGCTTCAACTTCGTCGTCAACGTTGTCGCCGTTGTCGTGTATTTTGTAGTTGGTAGAAACACGTACTTGGTTTTCGCTACCAATGGTAATAACCGATACTGCTGCATCGCCAAAACCATCTTCCAAGTGTTCTTTAATGTCTTCTGTATTAACGTTTTCGTTAAAGCGGATAACATAGTTACGACCACCGGTAAAGTCAATGCCTTGGTTTAGGCCTAAGGTAAACAACGATGCAATGGCTACAACCACCATGATGCAAGCTGCAGGATAACCAAATTTGCGTAGTTTCAACCAATTGATGGTAGGATTAACAAATAGGTTTTTAGAAATTTTAGTGGTGAAACTCCATTTGCTTAAGCGGCCATTTTCGTTCATGTTGTCGTAAACCAAACGAGTTAGGAATACGGCGGTAAAGAACGAGGTAATAATACCAATGATAAGAGTGGTAGCAAAACCTTTGATAGGACCTGTACCAAAATAGAACAAGATGATACCTGTTAGGATGGTAGTAACGTTAGAGTCCACAATAGCAGACATGGCGTTTTTGTAACCATCTGTAACGGCTGCTTTGTGCGATTTACCTGCGCGTAATTCTTCTTTAATACGTTCGTAGATAAGTACGTTTGCATCCACTGCCATACCCATGGTAAGTACAATACCAGCAATACCAGGTAGGGTTAATACGGCTTTAAACGAAGCCAAAATACCAATTAAGAAGAATACATTCACCAATAATGCACCGTCCACAATTAAACCAGGTAGCAAACCGTAGAATGCAATCATGTAAATCATGATACATGCAAAGGCTATGGCAAATGAGATAAGACCTTTGTTAATGGCTTCTTGACCCAAAGAAGGACCTACAATGTCTTCTTGTACAATGCGCGAAGGAGCTGGCATTTTACCAGATTTAAGCACGTTTGCCAAGTCTTTTGCTTCTTGTGCGGTAAAGTCGCCCGAAATTTCAGAATGACCACCGGTAATTTCGGTGTTTACATTGGGGAATGAGTAAACCATGTTGTCCAATACAATGGCAATGCTGCGACCAATGTTTTCTTTGGTTAAGCGTGCCCATGTTTTTGCACCCTCTGGGTTCATAGACATGCTTACGGTATAGTTAGCGCTAATTTGGCTCAAGTTTTCGCGTGCGTCAACAATTACGTTACCACCAAGAGGTGCTTTCCCGTCGCGGTTGGTAATTTTGATAGCTACCAATTGGTAGTACAAGCCTTTTTCATCTACGGCTTTAACAGTCCAACGGAAACCTAAGTCGCGAGGCAATACTTCTTTTACCTGACGTAGGTTTAGGTAGCTCATGACGGTTGCGGTATCGCGGATGCTTACAACACCTACGGCAGGACCATGGCCCAATTGACCGTTGTAGTTGTTAATCATCAATTTGCTGAACAATGGGTTTTCTTGTTCAAATTTTTGCATTTGAGCAATGCTATCTGCTTGCGCCATTTGTTCTTGTGCCAATGCAGCCGACAAAGAGTCTGTTGCAGAAGCCAATGCTTGTTCTGCAACAGCAGCTTTTGCTGTGTTTTCTGTTGCAGGTGTAGTGTTAGCAACGTATTCGCGAACAGCAGCGTTTGCTTTTTCTAATGCAGGATAAATTTCGGTTAGGTTGTAAGTTTCCCAGAATTCCAAGCTGGCAGAACCTTGAAGCAGTTTACGAACACGTTCTGGTTCTTTAATGCCGGGAAGCTCAATTAAGATGCGACCATTGGTTTCGAGGCGTTGAATGTTAGGTTGAACCACACCAAAACGGTCGATACGGGTACGAAGTACGTTAAATGAGTTGTCAACGGTAGCTTGTACTTCTGCTTTAAGTACGCTAACTACTTCGTTGTTGGTGCTTTTTAAGCTGATTTTGTCTTTTAGGTCGAAAGTGGTAAAGATAGCAGCTAAGCGAGCGTTTGGATCCAATGATTCATAGCTTTCTTGGAACAAATCGATGAAATCTTTTTGGCTGTCGCTTTGACGTTGAATAGCCATTTCGATGGCTTTGTTGAAGGTTTCGTCTTTGCTATTACCAGACAAAGTACGAACAATATCAGGAACAGAAACTTCCAAAATAACGTTCATACCACCTTTTAAGTCAAGGCCTAAGTTTAATTCGTTTTCACGGCATTCTTTTAGGGTATATCCCAACCATACTTTCTCGGTTGCCATGGAATCCAAGTAATGGTACTCGGCCATTTTGTCGCCGTTGGCGTATTGTTCGGCCAAATCGTTGTAATGCGATGTTACCACATTAAACGAAAGGTAGAAACAACATACCAAACCCAACAAAACGGCAAACAATGTTACAAATCCTTTGTTTTGCATATTCTATTTGGTTATTAAATTATTGTAATCGTTTGTGTTTTTTATTTTCGACCCAAAAACAAGGCGCAAATGTAATTAAAATATCGTAATCAGCAAAAAAAACGTTGTAGCTTGCTTAAATAATAAGCATAGCGTCACCATATGTGCCAAATTGATATCCTTCTTTTACGGCCTCGTTGTATGCGTTCATTACGTAGTCGTATCCGCCAAATGCCGCTACCATCATAAGTAGTTGCGAGTAGGGGAAGTAGAAATTGGCTACCATGGACGATGCTACGGTAAAGTCGTGGGGAGGGAAAATAAATTTGTTGGTCCAACCGTCAAATGCTTTGATACGTCCTTCGGTGCAAACGGCAGTTTCCAAAGCGCGCATAACAGTAGTACCCACGGCACAGATATTGCGTTTGTTTTCTTGTGCGTAGTTTACAATTTTGCAAGTTTCTTCGGGAATAATAAGTTGTTCCGAATCCATTTTGTGCTTGGTAAGGTCTTCAACGTCAATGTCTCGGAAATTGCCTAAGCTGGCGTGCAAGGTTAAGAAAGTCATATCAATGCCTTTAATTTCCATGCGTTTCATTAGCTCGCGGCTAAAGTGTAGGGCAGAGGTAGGAGCTACCACCGCGCCTTCGTTGCGGGCAAAAATGGTTTGGTAACGTTCTGCGTCTTCTGGCTCTACTTCGCGTGTAATGCTACGTGGCAGTGGGGTTTCGCCCATGCTGTATAACACTTGTTTAAAGGTGTCGTGGTCGCCGTCAAACAAAAAACGTAAGGTTCTTCCGCGCGAGGTGGTGTTGTCAATTACTTCGGCTACCAACGAGTCGTCTTCGCCAAAATAAAGTTTGTTGCCAATACGGATTTTACGAGCAGGATCTACCAAAACGTCCCACAAACGTAATTCTTGGTTTAATTCGCGTAACAAGAAAACCTCGATGCGAGCACCTGTTTTTTCTTTGTTGCCATACAAACGGGCAGGGAATACCTTTGTATCGTTAAAGATAAACAAGTCATGCTCATCGAAATAACCCAAAATATCTTTAAAAACCTTGTGCTCAATTTGACCTGTTTTTTTGTTCAAAACAAGCAGCCTACATTCGTCGCGAAACGAACTGGGGTATTGAGCTATTTGTTCTTGGGGTAATTTGAATTTGAATTGCGATAATTTCATGGTGTATTTATTGTATGTTTTGTTTTTCGTGTGCTAATTGTTCTACAAATTGGTCGTAATCAAGGCATTTGTCCAAGGTAATCTCCCCAATGCGTGTGCGTTGCAGGGCGGTAAGGTGTGCGCCACTTTGCAAGGCAACGCCAATATCTCGTGCCAACGCCCTAATGTAAGTACCTTTGCTACATACCACCCTAATGGTAATGGCAGGTAGGTGGCAATCTAATAGTTCAATTTCGTCAATAACCAATGTTTTGGGCTTTATCTCCACTTCTTCGCCCTGACGTGCGTATTGGTAAGCGCGTTTACCGTCTATTTTTACGGCCGAAAAGGTGGGCGGAACTTGCTCTATGGTACCAACAAATTGCTTTAGTGTTTCTCTAACCAACTCTTCTGTAATGTGTTGGGTAGGGTATGTGGCGTCAATTTCTTTTTCCAAGTCGAACGAGGGCGTGGTAGCTCCCAATTGCAACGTGGCAATGTATTCTTTGGTTTGGTACTGAAAAGACTCGATAAGTTTGGTAGCCTTTCCGGTGCAAAGAATCATTACGCCCGTAGCCAAGGGGTCTAACGTGCCAGCATGTCCCACTTTAAGCTTTTTAACGCCCAAATGGCGCGACAACACCCCACGTACTCGGTTAACCAAATTAAACGAGGTCCACGTTAGGGGTTTGTTAAAGTAAAGTATTTCGCCCGCTTGGTAATCCATGTTATGCTAAGAAAATGGCCAAAGCACCGGCTATTAGACAGTAAGCTGCAAAATAGATGAGTTTACCGCGTTTTACTATCTGAATCATCCATTTACAAGCCAAGCATCCCGAAATATAAGCAGCGATAAAACCAACTACCAACGATAAAACAGGAATACCCAATTGTACATCGCCTTGTAAAATGCCCAATAGTTCCAAAAAGGCATCGCCCAAAATAGGAACCAACACCATTAAGAACGAGAATTGGGCAATGCTTTCTTTTTTGTTACCCAAAAGCAAGCCGGTGGCAATGGTAGTTCCAGAACGAGATAAGCCGGGTAATACGGCGCAGGCTTGCGACAAGCCAATGATAAAGGCGTCGCGGTACGATATTTTTTCGCGTGTGCGAGGTTTGGCAAAATAGGCAAATGCCAATAGCAACGAGGTTACTACCAAGCAACAGCCCACTATAAGCAATCCAGAACCAAAAAAGCTCTCTACTTGGTCTTTGAAGAACACACCTACCACCAATATAGGTAGCATGGATAGAGCAATTTTAGCCACGTATTCTTTTTCGGGATTCCATGTTTTGGTAAAACAGCCTTTTAGTAGCGCCCAAATTTCTGCCCACAAAATGGTTATGGTACTTAACACGGTTGCCGCATGTACAGTAACGGCAAAAAGAAGGTTTTCTTCGCCCGCAGTGCCAAATAGCGCCTGACCTATTTCTAAGTGGCCGCTGCTACTAACGGGTAAAAATTCGGTAAGTCCTTGAATAAGACCTAAAATAAGTGCTTCCCACCAATTCATATTGTATTATTTTTTAGGTTTGTACAAAATAGAAAAAATAACCGATATGTATCCCAAAAAGACAATAACGGGTGCAACGTTGATGCGTCTAACGCTAAATATACTTTCTTCAAAGGTACCTTCTTGCGAACTTGGTCCCATCATCAAAGCAAATCCAATGACAATGATGCAGACACCTATGCCAATAAGCCATAGGTTCTTTTTGCCTAATCGTAAATTAGAATTATTTTCTTGGTTCATAATCAATTAAATATAATACATATCATCTATGCGTAAGCGTAGATAGCGTGTTACGGAGAGGTATGTAGCAAAAGTAGTGATGGCAACGCCCGAAATGAGCATGACAATAAACGAAACCAACAATGCATTCATGCTTTCTATGGATAGTAGTTGGCTTATTTCGGTTCGTAGCACAAACAAAATGCCCGAAAGGAGTCCCATGGCCAAAATGGCGGCAATAAGTCCGGTAACGGCTCCTTGCATCAAAAAAGGTTTTCTGATAAAAGCACCGGTAGCCCCCACTAACTTCATGGTGTGGATAAGGAAACGTTTGGCGTAAACAGATAGCCTAACCGTATTGCTGATAAGGGCGTACGAAATAAGCAATAATAGTGCTGATAACCCCAACAATATCACCGATATGCGTCTTACATTGGTATTGATGGTGTCTATTAGGTCTTTTTGGTAAATAATTTCTTTAACCTCAGGGAGTTTTTGTAATGATTTTTCGATAACAGCAATGCTGTCGTTGTTGGCGTAGTCTGACTTTAATGTCATTTCTAACGAACCAAGCAAGGGATTATAGCCCAAAAAGTCGGTGGGATCTTGCCCCAACTCCTCGGCCAATTCTTTGGCTGCGGTTTCTTTGTCTATGTATTCCGTGGTGTTGGTATAAGGGCAAGCATCCAAACTTTTTTGCAGTTTTTGGATGTCGGCAGGCTTAACGTTGTCTTTCAATACAATGGATAACGTTAAATTTTCGCGAACATATACCGATAACTCGTTGGTTAGTAATATAATTAGGGTGGTGGTTCCTATTAAAAATAGAACCAAAGATATACTAATAATAGAGGTAAGACGCGAGTTAAATAGGTTGCTTGCCGCTATATTTGATTTATTCTTCATCGTTTTACTGTGCCTGCTTTTTGAATTTCGCAAAGATAATATATCCAAAAGCCAAAGTCAAGAGCAACGAGCAAATAATTGTCAAAATTTTACCTATTTGATAGGACTGTGGTTCAAATTTAAACACGATGTCGTAGTTGCCTGCCGGTAGTGGCATGGCGCGTAAAACATAGTTGGCGCGGCAGTGAGGTACTTCTTGTCCGTTTATGTATGCTTTCCAACCTGTGTAATAGTAGATTTCCGAGAATACGGCCACCTGAGGTTCGCTACTGGAAAAACGATACTCCAATTGGTTTGGTTTATAAGAAGTTAGCGTAATGCTTCCTAAGTGGTTGTTGTACACATTTTGTTCAAACAATGCTTTGAAACACGTGTCTATACCGGCTGTTTTGTGTAGATCTTTTTGATGCAATAGAAGCATTTCTTCGTTGGCAGATTGGCACCAATGTATGTCGTTAATAAGCCAAGCATTGCCCATGGCGTGGCTGTTGTAAAGCGGCATGCCATCGGGGTGATAAACCACGTATTTGGTATTTAACATGTTGATAACAGGTGTATTGGCAAATAAACTGTCGGCTTGTGCTGCTGTGCTGATGCCACGTAGTCCCATGCCAAATTGTTCTATTTCGCTGGCTAAATAAACGTCTATCAGTTCTTGGTATCTGCGTAGTTTTACCGCGCTGTATCCGCCTATGGTTTTGTAGAAATAGGAAGGCTGTGCGCTGTTAAATACATCTACCGTTAAGTTTAGTACCCTAAAATTAGGGTCTTTGTCTGCTAAAATAAAGTTGTCTGCCGTGGTGGCTTTGAACGATTTTTGGGTGTCTTGGGCCTTTACAAAATGGCTTTCGTTTAGGTAACGATGAGCAATGGGGAGCATATCGCACGTTACCAACACGGCAAGTAAGCATGCAAAAATTCCTTCTTTTACGTATTTCTTTTGGTATAGCCACAACGCCACAAAAGCCAATGCAATAAAGGCAAAAGAACGCCAAGCGTCTTGGCTTAATAAATGGGCTCTATCGGCGGGCAGGGTTTCTTGCAAGAAAGCATAATTGCCGGTAAATTGGCTATCGCTTTGAGCAGTGAAACTACCTGCTAACCACGGCATTAGTGCAAAAAGCAAGCAGATGCCTGCGGTGATACCTGCGGCTGTGTATAGGTGGCGTAGGTTGTTTTCTTGGGTGTTGCTGCACCATTTTTTTACCGCTAAAAAGGCCATGATACACATACACAAACAAGTAATGGTAAGGGTCATGGATACGGTTCTGAATTGGGCGTACATGGGTACGTAATTAACAAAGAAGCGCGAAAATGCCTCAAAGTGATAGCCCCACGATAGCAAAATGCCCAATACGGTGGCAGCTAACAGCCACCAACGTTGTTTGTTGGGTAGAATAAACAGACCCAATACAAACAAAAAGCACACAATGGCACCTACGTAAACAGGACCTGCGGTAAAAGGTTGATCGCCCCAGTAAAGAGGTAACCTAAACGTTTCCATGGTTTTGGCCAATTGGTGCGAACGCATGCCTGTTAGCTTGGAAATGGTTTGTGCCGTTTCGCTTTCGGTGTCTAATGTGCCTGCCGATGCTCCACCCATGTAGTTGGGAATGAGCAAGGTTAGTGTTTCGTCTATGCCATAGCTCCAGTTGGTTATGTAATCAAAATCAAGGCCTTGTTGTGTACCCGATTGGGTAAGCGTAAGTCCGTTGCTTTCGCCACGCATGGTGGCTTTGGCGTATTCGGCCGTAGTAATAAGCCTGGTGGCATTAAGCCCAACTGCCAATGATGCGCCCATTATTAACCATACCATACTGATAAAGAAAGGTTTAAGCGTCTTTTCTTTGATGGCAAATACCAATTGCGAAATGCCAAAACAGATAACGGTAAATAGGGTGTAATAGATAATTTGTACGTGGTTAACGTATAGTCCCAACCCTAAAAATAGTGCCAAAAGCATGGCTCCCCACCACGGTTTTTTGGTAAATCCCACGTAGATGGAGGCAATAATGGGTGCCATGTAGGCTATGGCCAAGGCTTTGGTGTTGTGCCCGGCTACTATAATAATAAGGTTATACGATCCAAAAGCAAAGGCTATGGCACCGGCTATGGAAAGGTAAGGCGATACGCCTAAGGTAATGAGCAATATGTAGAAACCAATAAGGTATAAAAACACACGGTAGGTAGGCCCGGGTAATACCTGAAAACATTGGTCGATGTACGAAACGATGGATGCCGGTTCTTTCATGCAGATTTGGTAAGTGGGCATCCCGCCAAACATAGAACCTGTCCACAGGGTTTGTTGGTCGTTTTGTTGGTTAAAGTCGTTTGCTTCTTTGCTCATGCCCACGTAACCGGCTGTATCGCCCCCAAAGATGACTTTTCCTTGTAGGGAAGGGTACAGATACGCAAAGGTAACTACCAAAAAGGTGACAATAGCAATA
The DNA here is from genome assembly GCA_017391905.1 of Paludibacteraceae bacterium. Taxonomy (GTDB): domain Bacteria; phylum Bacteroidota; class Bacteroidia; order Bacteroidales; family Paludibacteraceae; genus Enterocola. The sequence continues at coordinate 9,405 of JAFOWX010000066.1, forward strand.
AGGTGTGGAAGGTAACGTTTCATATTCTTTTATGTTGATAGGCGACAAAGATAATACAATTTTTTTTATTACCTTTGTCTCGCTTTGCCGAAAGCACTCGGGGTGTAGCGCAGTTGGTAGCGCGCTACGTTCGGGACGTAGAGGCCGCAAGTTCGAGTCTTGTCACCCCGACACTACAAAAAATGCAAATTGTGTGGTAATTCTTTTTTGTAATATGAAAAAAAGATTTATCTTTGCACTCGCAAAAGCGGGATGTAGCTCAGCCCGGTTAGAGTACACGTCTGGGGGGCGTGTGGTCGCAGGTTCGAATCCTGTCATCCCGACTATAAAAGAAAATCCTTGATAATCTTTTGATTGTCAAGGATTTTTTATTTGGTAAGAAGTGGCTTTAAAACCACTTCTTTTTTATCATGTAAACGGCGGCAAGTAGGGTGATGAGCAAGCTGGCGCCAACGGTAACCCAGAATAACCAGTTAAAAATGGTGGTGCCTTCTTCCAAGTTCATACCCAAGAAACTCGCTATCAAGGTGGGCATCATCAGTACCAACGAAATAGAGGTAAGGCGTTTCATAATGATGTTTAGGTTGTTGGAGATAACCGATGCGTACGCATCCATCATGCCACTAAGCACCTCGCTGTACACCAACGACTGTTCCAATGCTTGTTTTGATTCAATTTCTACGTCTTCTACCAAATCGGGGTCGTACACTTCTTTGGCTCCGCGCATATTTTTTAAACGGTGTGTTAAAATATCGTTGCCACGAAGTGAGGTGGTAAAGTAAACCAAGCATTTTTCCAAACGAAGCAAGGTGTGCAAGTCTTCGTTACGAACCGATGTTTCCAATTGTTTTTCGGCTGCCTTGGTTTGAATGTTTATTTGTTTTAGGTATTTCAAGAACCAAATACTGGACGAAAGCAACAAACGGAATATAAAGTTGATGTTGTCGGTAAACTGAATGTTTTTGCGTTTGGTGTATTGGATAAAGTCGGGGATAAGGTCTGTTTTAAAGAAACATACCGAAACAAAAACGTCGTCTTTAAACATAATACCCAATGGTACGGTGGTAAACGACGTGTTTTCGTCTTGTAATTTGCAAGGAATACGCATCAAGATAAAACACCAACCGTCTTCTACTTCAATACGAGGGCGTTCATCTACGTCTTCGATGTCGTCGTAGAATGCTTCAGGAACGTGTAGCGTTTCTGTTAGGTATTTTTTGTCTTGAATGGTTGGTTTTACGACATTCACCCAGCAGTTGGGTTCCCATTGGTCGCATGGAACAAGTCCGGTACCGTTTTTTAAAAATGTTCTCATAGGTTACCTCCATAGTTAATTAAAATGGAGATAGAACCGCCTCCATTTTATAAATTACAGTAATTGTTCGGATAATAATCGTCCATTATGATGTGTAAATTTAAAATGCGGTGGCAAATGTATAAAAAAAATAGGAATTAGGACTTAGGAATTAGGAATTTTTAAATTTTGAGGTAAAATAACTCCTAAGTCCTAATGCTAATCCCTACTATCAATAGAGTTTAATGTATTTTATACCAATTCGCGAATTAGTGCTTCACGGTCACCATAAAGCATATCCATGGGTGCAATTTCGGGGAGTGTGTATGCTCCTGGGCGTTGCTTAACCACAGCGCGAGCGCAACTTACCAAAATTTGGCTGGTTAAGGCGGGGTTGTTAATGGTCATACTAAACGAGAAACGTTGGCTTTGGGTTGTGCCCGAAACCCCTTTGCGTTCAATAAGTACACCGTGTCCCATGTCTTGTAGGTCATCTACGCTACTAACAGGAATAACGTGTGTTTCGTCGTGGCTAAAGTAAGAGTCGCTTTTAATAGCAGCTGTAACGGCTTCTAAGTTTGCACCTTCTTCTAATTCAACGTAAACCATGCGGCGGTGTACGCTGGTTCCCAAAGGTATAGTCATAGAAAGGGCGTTTTTAACGCCTTCTTTGCTACGTGCTACTACAGAGTGTCCCATGCTCATGCCTGGTCCAAAGTTGGTGTAGGTAAGACCTTTAGGAGCCATTGCTTTAAGCAAGGTACGAATTACAGAGTCTGAACCTGGGTCCCAACCGGCAGAGATGATAGCAGCAGCATTGTTTGCTTTTGCCACAGCATCTAATTTTTGGCGTACTTCCCAAATATCACCGTGAATATCGTAGCTATCTACCGTGTTGATGCCTTTTGCAAGTAGGGTAGCAGAGGTTTCTGGTACGCTTCTACTTGGACCACAAAGAATAGCTACATCTACTTTGCCTAAATCGTCTATGTTGGTAACCACTTTTATGTTAGCTAACTCAGCAGGAGAGTTAGATGCGTCTCTACGTACAACACCTACCAATTCCATATCTGGAGCAGCTTGTACGGCTTGCAAGGCAAATTTGCCTATATTGCCGTAACCTATAATTGCTACTTTAATCATATAATTATTGGTGAATCGGTGAATCGGTGAATCGGTGAGTTGATAGAGTTACTCACCGATTATCGATTACCTGTTGTTATTATTTTTGTTGTTTAACTTGGCGGTCACTGAGCTTGTCGAAGTGCCCGCCAATAAGAAAAAATCGGGCACTTCGACAAGCTCAGTGACCGATTTTATTCATTATTTGTTCAAAAATACGTGCATAGATGCTGCGGCTTTGCGTCCGTCGCCCATAGCAAGAATTACGGTAGCACCACCGCGAACAATGTCGCCACCGGCAAAAATCATTGGAATGGCACTTTGTAAATCGTCGTTTACAACAATGGTACCTTTGCGCGATACTTCCAAACCTTGGATGCTGTTAGGAATAAGTGGGTTAGGTGATACACCAACGCTCACAATAACGGTGTCAACATCAATTAGTTCGGTAGCACCTTCAATGGCAACGGGTTTGCGACGGCCCGAAGCATCGGGTTCGCCCAATTCCATTTTTTGTAGCAACATTTGTTTTACGCGGCCTTTTTCGTCGCCGTAATATTCAATGGGGTTGTGCAAGGTTCTAAATTCAACGCCTTCTTCTTTAGCGTGTTTTACTTCTTCTACACGAGCAGGCATTTCTTCTTCGCTACGACGGTAAACAATCATGGCCAATTCAGCACCCAAACGTTTTGCGGTACGAACGGAGTCCATAGCGGTGTTACCACCACCAATTACGGCTATGCGTTTGCCTTTCAATACAGGAGTGTCAAACTCGTCTTTTGCAGCGCTCATTAAGTTAACACGGGTAAGGTATTCGTTAGACGACATAACACCAATTAGGTTTTCACCTTTGATGTTCATGAAGTTAGGAAGACCAGCACCACTTGCTACGAACAAACCTTTAAAGCCTTCTGCTTTTAAGTCGTCAAAGCTGATGGTTTTACCTACGATGCAGTCTTTAACAAAGGTAACGCCCATTTTTTCTAGGTTGTTGATTTCTACGTCAACAATTTTGTTAGGCAAACGGAATTCTGGAATACCGTATTTCAATACACCACCAATTTCGTGAAGAGCTTCAAATACAGTTACTTCGTAACCCAATTTAGCCATGTCGCCGGCAAAAGACAAACCGGCAGGGCCAGAACCTACTACGCCAATTTTAATACCATTAGAAGGAGCAACTTCCGGGGTTGACATTTGGCCGCTTTCGCGTTCGTAGTCGGCGGCAAAACGTTCCAAGTAACCAATAGCAACGGGTTTTTTACCCATTTTAATGTGGATACATTGGCTTTCGCATTGTTTTTCTTGAGGACATACACGACCGCAAACAGCAGGAAGCGCAGAGGTCATTTTCAATACTTTAGCAGCGTTTAAGTATTCGCCACGTTCAATGTTTTTGATAAACGAAGGAATGTTGATGCTAACGGGGCAACCATTCATACAGCTTGGGTTGGGGCAGTCTAAACAGCGTTTAGCTTCCATCAAGGCTTGTTCTTCTGTTAAACCTTGGTTTACTTCTTCCGAGTTGTGGCTGCGGTATTCGCCGTCCAATTCGTTCATTTCAACGCGCGCAATGTCGGTGCGTTCTTTGTTTTTCATTGCCTTGCGCAATTCTTCGCGCCAAGGAGCGTTTCTATCAATTAAGTTTTGCATCGTTCTAATTATTTTTGGTTGGTGTATGCAGCCATAGCGGCTTGTTCTTCGGCGCGATATGCACCCATACGCATCATCATTTCGTCAAAATCAACTTGATGTGCATCAAATTCAGGGCCATCCACGCAAACAAATTTGGTTTCGCCACCTACAGATACACGGCAAGCACCGCACATACCGGTACCGTCCACCATAATGGTATTTAACGAAGCAACGGTAGGAACTTCGTATTTTTTTGTCAATAAAGAAACAAATTTCATCATAATGGCAGGACCAATGGTCACGCACATATCCACTTTTTCGCGGTTGATAACGCCTTCAACGCCGTTGGTAACCAAACCTTGTGTGCCGTAAGAACCGTCGTCGGTCATGATGATTACTTCGTCCGAGAATTTACGCATTTCTTCTTCCAAAATAATCAAGTCTTTGGTACGAGCTGCTAAAACGGTAATTACTTTGTTACCTGCTTTTTTCAACGCTTCAACAATAGGAAGCATAGGAGCGGTACCTACACCACCGCAAGCGCATACCACAGTGCCAAAGTTTTCAATGTGGGTAGCTTGGCCCAATGGACCTACAACGTCAGTAACTTCGTCGCCTACGTTTAGTGCGCACAATTTGGTAGACGATACGCCAATTTTTTGAACAACCAAGGTGATGGTACCTTTTTCAAGGTCAGAACCGGCAATGGTTAATGGAATGCGTTCGCCTTTTTCGCCAACGCGTACAATCACAAAGTGTCCTGCACGGCGTGATTTGGCAATAAGTGGAGCTTCAATTTCTAATTTTACTACATTTTCAGAAAAGTGCTCTTTGCTAACAATTTTATTCATGTTGTTTATTTGTTTATACGGCATTGCACCATCCCATAAAAATGGAACGGTGCAATGGATAATTGTGTTATTAAAATCGATTAAATGATGCCTTGAGCCATCATAGCTTTAGCTACTTTCATGAAGCCTGCAATGTTAGCACCTTTAACATAGTTGATGTAACCATCTTCTTCGGTACCGTATTTTACGCAGTTTTCGTGAATGTTAGCCATGATACTTTGCAATTTAGTGTCAACTTCTTCGCGGCTCCAACTAATACGGCCAGAGTTTTGGCTCATTTCCAAACCAGAGGTTGCAAC
>JAFOWX010000067.1 GCA_017391905.1 Paludibacteraceae bacterium
GGATTTTTAGACCGAAAAAAGAAAAATCAGCTACGAGCAGTGGGTATGAGATGCAATCGACTAATCAATGAGGCGATGAGGCGGCGAGGCGATTGCAATGGAATACCGTCTGCGAGGAGCGGAATAGATTTTGCTTTTTTGAGGGCGTAAAGAAAATCCGTGTGTTTGAGCCAAAGGCGAGTTAGGATTTTTAGACCGAAAAAAGAAAAATCAGCTGCGAGCAGTGGGTATGAGATGCAATCGACTAATCAATGAGGCGATGAGGCGGCAAGGCGATTGCATGGGTTGCCAGCGGGGATTTACACTAAAAAACTGCGTTTTTTTGTCATTGCGCTCGGCTTTCACTATCTTTGCAGCACAAATGGAAGAATTAAGCAAAGAAGATAGCAAAATTATCTTTAAGCTGCACCAAAAGTTTGGCAAAGCACTAAAAGATTACGGCCTTATTACCGATGGCGATAAGGTGCTTATTGGACTTTCGGGCGGGAAAGACTCGTTGGCCTTGGTGGAACTTTTTGCCAAACGAGCCGCCATTTTCAAACCAAAATTTGAAGTGGTAGCAGCGCACGTAAGCATGAGCAACGTGCCATACCAATCTGATATTAACTACCTTAAAAGCTATTGCGAGCAGTTTAACATACCTTTCTACCACCAAATAGGCAGTTTTGACCCAAGCACCGACACACGCAAATCGCCTTGCTTTTTGTGTGCATGGAACAGACGCAAAAAATTATTTGAATTAGCCAAAGAATTAGGTTGCACCAAAATAGCTTTAGGGCATCACCAAGACGATATTTTGGCCACTTTGCTGATGAATTTAACCTTCCAGGGCGCTTTTTCCACCATGCCACCCTACCTTAAAATGAACCACGTGGACGTGGATATTATTCGTCCCATGTGTTTAATAGCCGAAAGCGAAATAAAGGAAATAGCACGCATCAGAAACTTTGTAAAGCCCATAAAAAACTGCCCTTACGAAACCCAATCGCACCGCAGCGACATGAGTGAGGTAATGGCTTTGCTCGAAAAAATGAACCCACAGGCACGCCACAGCCTATGGGGATCTATGACTAACATACAAACCGATTATTTACCCAAAAAGATATGAACGAATTTTTAGCCTTAGAAGAAAAAATTGTTACCATGCTCAAAACCGTTTACGACCCCGAAATTCCGGTAAACGTATTTGATTTAGGCCTTATTTACAAATTAGATATAGATGACAACCAAAACGTTAGCATCGACATGACCCTTACTGCGCCCTCGTGCCCCATGGCCGATTTTATTGTTGAAGACGTTGAGCAAAAAGTAGCCAGCGTAGAAGGCGTAAACGAGGTAAAAGTAAATTTGGTTTTTGAACCCGAATGGGACAAAAGCCGCATGAGCGAAGAAGCATTACTTGAGTTAGGCATGTTATAAAACCCACCCCATGAAAACAACCCTACTAAACACATTAAACGCCCTAAAGGAACAAAAATTAACCACCTTTTCCACCACCCTGAGTTTGGTAAATTTGGTGCTGTTTCACGCCCCATTTTTCCAATACGTAATAGACAATATATCGGGCGGATTTAACGGCTACGTTATTGTGCTCAGTTTGGTACTTATCATGTTTTTAGCCAATTTATTGGCATTTACCCTACTGCTCTTTTTAGGCGGTTTATTGGGGAAAATAATTGTTTCGGCCTTTTTCCTATGCAACGCCATGAGTTTGTACTTTATAAACACCTATCAGGTAATGTTAGACGATACCATGATGGGCAATTTCTGGAACACACAGTACAGCGAAGCTTCGGGATTCTTTTCGTGGGCCATGTTGCTATACGTCTTGATATTAGGCGTACTACCCACCCTATACATTTGCGCCGTAAAAATTAAAAAGGGTAGTTTTAAGCGTTTTTTTGCCACATTAGGCATCACCATAGGCAGCATTTTATTGGTTGCAGGGGTTAATACGCAAAACTTTACATGGATAGACAAGCACGCACCTGTTATAGGCTCGTTGTTACTGCCATGGTCTTATACGGTAAACTCCATTCGTTGGCACAACCAACAAAAAAAGGCCAACGCCAAGGAAATTTTATTGCCCGATGCGGTTATTGCCAACCAAAGCAAAAAAGCCATGGTATTGGTTATTGGCGAATCGGCTCGCAGAGACCATTTTTCGCTATACGGATATACTCGCAACACCAACCCGCTGCTGCAACAAACTCCTCAAGTAACCGCACTAATAGCCAATTCTAACGCCACGTACACCACAGCCGGCGTAAAAGCCATTTTGGATAGCCAAGACAGCGACGATTTGTACGAAATTTTACCAAACTACCTATACCGTACAGGCGTAGATGTAATTTGGCGCACCAACAATTGGGGCGAACCACCCCTACACATTAGCAAATACTACAATACAGCTGCGCTGCAACAAAACTGCACCCAACTGTGCGAGTATGACCAAATTCTGTTTACGCAACTAAAAGAAACCATAGAACAAAGCAACAGCAACAAAGTGCTAATTGTACTGCATACCACCACCAGCCATGGTCCGCAATACAACACCCGCTACCCTGCTTCTTTCCAAACCTTTACACCTGTTTGCACCAGCGTAGAGCTATCGCATTGCACCGAGCAAGAGCTAATAAATGCCTACGACAACACCATTGTATATACAGACTACTTGATACATAACGCCATAGAACAACTCAAAACCGTAGCAGGTTACGAAACCGGTTTATTGTTTGTTTCAGACCACGGCGAGTCGTTGGGCGAAAACGGATTGTACATGCACGGCGTTCCCATGGCCATGGCACCCAAAGAGCAGTACCAAATTCCGTTTATTGTGTGGACCTCTAACGCCGATAAAAAAATAAAAGATGTCCAAGTAGTTGACCAACACTACGTATTTCACAGCGTGCTCAACTTCTTAGACATCCAAAGTCCTGCCTACAAAGAGGAAAGAAATATTTTTATCGATTAATCTACTAATAGGCGATGCTACTTAAGCGTCATAATGGTAATAACAGGCAAGTGATCCGAAGGATACATACTCAACCCCATGTTGTTATTATCGGCATTATAATAAGAAACACTTGCTTTGGTATCGTCAAATAGTACCAAGTCGATGCGTTTAGGCCAGTTATCGCTCGAAGAATACAAACCTGTATAAGTATTTCCTTCGCAGGCACATTTAGGAGCAACTTTTGAGTTTGCCAATTGGGTTTCGTTGCAAACATAACCACCCAAAGCTTTTTCGCCCATTACCAAATAAGAATCGGTAAATGCAGTTGAAAGTTTTTCGTAAGCTACCTCGGAAGTTTCGCAGTTAAAGTCACCTACAAAGAAGTAAGGCAAGTTACCTGCAATTTCGGGCACTTTAGCAATAGCAATATCGGCTTGTTGCGAACGTACGGTAACGTGTTTATCGTCGTAGTCGTTATCAAAGTGAGTAGCAAAGAAATAAAATTCCACACCGGTTTGTTTGTCTTTTAGTTTTACCCACGCTACCATGCGGTTAAAGTTAGAATTAGCAACCTTGCTAACCTTATCGGGCGTATTAGATAAAAAGAAACGTCCGTTATCCAAAGCCTCAAAACGCGACTTTTTAAAGATTAACCCTGTTTGTTCGCCCGTAGCTCCGGCTCCATGTAAACCACCACTATCACGACCATAACCAATGTACTTATAAGCTGATAATTGTTGGGTAATATCCGAAGCCATGGTACTGGTAACTTCTTCTAAACCACACACATCCATATCGTAATTTCTAATCATTTCAAATACTTTGGCTCTACGTTTTGGCCATGCTTTATCGCCTTTGTTATTGCTATCGTTAGAACCGTTGTAGTAACGAATGTTGTAGTTGCAGATAACATAATCTTTTTCCGTAAGAGCAGGAAGTTCCGGTTTGGCAGGTGTTTCTGGCAGTACAGGTTGTTCTGGTTCTGCCGGTTGGTTTGGATTAGAAGGTTGTTCGGTTCCTGGATTATCCGTTATGGGAGCATCCGGCTGTTCGCAAGCTACAAAGCCTGCCACTAATAGCATTAGTAAAATTTGAATCAGTTTTTTCATAATAACGTATTAATAGGTTGAATTTCCAAATAGTGTAACAGCAAGCAACAATTTATACTTCCGAAAGCTCTAACCAGCGCATTTCCTTTTCGTCCAACAAAGGTAATAACTCGTTCATGCGTGCTGCTTTTACCTGTAGTTGTTCGGCCGATAAATTGCCCGAGGCAAAGGCCTCTTCTAACGCAGCTTTTTCTGCCTCCAATGCGGCAATATCCTTTTCCAATTGCTTAAATTCTTGTTGTTCGGCATACGTTAGCTTGCGCTTGTGTTCGGTTTTAGGGGCAACCACCTCTACCACCGTTTTTTTCTTTTCTTGTGCCTTTACCTTTTCTTGCTCATCGCGCCAATAGCGATAATCGGTGTAATTGCCCGGAAAATCTTGCACTTGCGCATCGCCTTTAAACACCAGCAAGTGGTCCACCACCTTATCCATAAAGTAGCGGTCGTGCGAAACCACTATCACGCAGCCGGTAAAGCCCTGCAAGTAATCTTCCAATAGGTTTAGGGTAACAATATCTAAATCGTTGGTAGGTTCGTCCAACACCAAGAAGTTTGGATTTTTCATCAACACCGTGCACAAGTGCAAACGGCGCTTTTCGCCCCCACTCAACTTGTAAACGTAATTGTTTTGCGTTTCGGGCGTAAATAAAAAATGGGTCAAAAACTGCGATGCAGACAACTTTTTACCACCACCCAAGTCTATTTCTTCGGCAATGTCCCGCACCACGTCAATTACTTTCATTTGCTCGTTAAACTGCAACCCCTCTTGGCTGTAATAGCCAAATTTTACGGTTTCGCCTATATCAAAAGCACCGCTATCGGGTTTTTCTATGCCCAAAAGCAGTTTAACAAAGGTGGATTTACCGGTACCATTAGCACCTACAATGCCCATTTTTTCGCCTTTGCTAAATTGATAGTAAAAATTATGCAAAATGCGTTTTTCGCCAAAGGCCTTGCAAATGTACTGAGCCTCAAATATTTTTGAACCCAAATAGGCCGATTTCACTTCTAACTGCACCTGTTTTTCAGTGGGACGCTGACGCACCTTTTCTTGCAGGGTATAAAAATCGTCTATGCGGCTTTTGGCTTTGGTTCCACGTGCTTGGGGTTGCCTACGCATCCAATCCAACTCCTTGCGAAACAAGTTATTGGCACGCGCCAACTCGGCATTTCGCTGTTCGTTTCGCTCTTGGTGTTTTTCTAAATAGTACGAATAGTTACCCTTGTAACGATACAGTTGTTTATTGTCTATTTCGATGATTTCGGTACAAACCCGGTCTAAAAAATACCTATCGTGCGTTACCATAAGCAAGGTAAGCGACGACTTATTAAGGTACTCTTCTAACCATTCTGTCATGGCCAAATCCAAGTGGTTGGTGGGTTCGTCCAAAATAAGCAAATCCGGCTCGCTGATAAGGGCATTTGCCAACGCCATGCGTTTTAATTGACCACCCGACAGTGTTCCAACTTTTTGGCTAAAGTCTGTGATATTCAGCTTGGATAAAATTTGTTTGGCACGTTGTTCGTACTCCCATGCCTTGTGCAAATCCATTTGGGTTAATACTTGCTGAAATTCTTCTGTTTGGAACACCTCGTCGCCTTTTGCCAACAAAGCCTCGTAACGAGCAATGAGGTTTGCCATTTCGTTGGGTACAGAACAAAATGCTTCCAACACAGTATAATGCGCCGGATACGTAGGGTTTTGATCCAAATAGGCTATGCGCAAATCGTTTTTAAACGTAATCAGCCCCTCGTCGTAGGGTTCTTTTCCGGCTATAATGTTAAGCAAAGTGGTTTTACCTGCTCCGTTCTTAGCTACAATGGCCACACGTTGCCCCTCGGACAACTCCATGCTCACGTTTTGGTACATAAGCGTAGCACCAAAACGTTTGGTTAGGCCTTCTATCTGCAAATAACTTACCATAGTTGCGTACAAAACTACAAAAAAATCACTACTTTTGCGCTGTTTAACTACGATATTATGCAAAAAATTAAAACCTACATAGTATGGGCACTCCTTAGCCTTGCCACCTCGCTTTTTGCCAACCAAGGCATGTGGATTCCACCTGCACTGCCCGATAGCTTGTTTGATTATTTGGACGAAGCCGGCAGCGACCTCATTGCCCAAGACATTTACAGCGAACAAGATACCTCATTAAAAGACCAAGTAGTGTACCTATCCAACGGACACAGCGGAGTTATTTTATCGTCGCAAGGCTTACTCCTTACCAATTACACCCCTTTTATTCCGTTTATCAGCAACACAGACAGCCTAAGCAACGGTTTTACGGCACTATCGCCCTTGCAAGAAATTCCGTTGCAAAACCTGTATGCCTTGCAACTAAAACGCACCCAAAACATTACCAAACAAATTACAGATCACTTGCCCGACACGCCTTTTGAAGATTCGTTGCAAGTAGCGGTAGATTCGCTTTGCCAAGAAATTTATTTGGAGCAACCCCGTAAACCGGGACACATTATCCAAATTGAGCATACTTCTAACAACCAATATTATTTGTACGAATATGCCCGATACGACGACGTACGTTTGGTGTACCTACCCCAAAACAGTTTGGCCATTTCTCCTTGGCAAAGTCCGTGGCAACCAAACAGATACGCTGCCGATTTTTGCTTATTGCGCCTGTACACATCACGCGACAACGCACCCGTTGCCTACACCGAATTCAATATGCCGGCACAGCAGTTGCCACACGCCGTTATTTCGCAAATAACAAAACGTACCAACGACCCCGTATTTTACTTAGGCTACCCTAATTTTTCGGAACGCTACTTATTGGCAGACCAAATAGAAGAACGCCTTGCCGACGACAGCGCCAAAGTACAAGTTTGGCAGTTTTTGGAGCAACAATACCAAGCCAAAACGCAAGCCAAACAAGATTCGGTATGGCAACAACACACCATTATCAAAAACCTAAAATTGGTGGAAGACAAACGCAAACAAGAATGGGATTTTACGTATTGGGCAGCTAACCACCCTGATTTTCAATCGGCTCTACGCTATGGCAATTTGCTGCCTTTATTGCACAACAGCTATGCCATACGCAAACACCATTTAAAGCAATACCGCATACTAAGCACCTTATTTGGCCACGTTAACAGCGTACAAATGGGCATGCTGTTTTTAGACATGAACAGCCAAAACGAGCGCGCCATTTTGCAGCAAATAAGCCTCCTTTTTGGCCAATTAAACATGCAAACAGAACCCGCATGGCTTGCTTCGGCATTGGATTACTACAAAACGGTATGCGACACCACGTACATGCCCTCTTTTTACGCCACCATTGCCAAAAAATACAAGGGCGACACCCAAAAGTACGTAAACAACGTGCTAAAAAAATCGTTTATAACGGACGAAAAACGTTTTACCAAATATTTGGATAATCCTACCCAAAAACAACGCAACGCCGACCCCTTGTTGCAACTATGCAACGAGCTGAAACAAATACAACGCTTGCACTACCTGCTTTACGCGCAAAGCGACAAGCAAGTAAAACGTGCCAAAAGAATGCACCAAACAGGTTTGCACCTGCAAGACAGCACCCTAAACGCACTACCCGATGCCAACTATACCTTGCGTTTGGGCTATGGCACCATACAAGGATACAGCGCAGGCAACGGCATGGAGATAAATGCATTTGCTACCCTAAACCAACGTGGCAAACAATCGTATTTGCAAAACGAAATAACCGCTTTGGATAGCACCTTGACACAGGCTTTGCAAAACGACACCATTATTACCGACTTTTTTACCACCTGCGATGCTCCCTACGGACGCATGGGACACGCTGTTTACAACGCACAAGGCGAACTATTGGGCATTATGAGTGGCACCAACCCCGAGGGCAAATACAACACGTACGTGTACAACGCCCACTACCAACGCACGCAAGTAAGCAGCATGGATTATTTGGTATTTTTATTGGAACAAGGGCCAGGTAGCTATTTGGTGGACGAACTAACGTTTGGCGAGCCAGAGCAATTGGTTCAGATACAATACGTTACCCCAACGCCTATGCCCTTTGTCTTTATGCCCGATAGCATTCAGGTAAACGACAGCACATGGGTAGTACTAACCGATAGCCTATTACAAGACAGTGCCTTTATTACCCAATACGACAGTGTTTTGCGCCACTTATCGTTGTTAAAAGATAGTACGCTGTTGCGGTTAGGCACTATCGATTCGGTCCCTGAGTCTATAGAAGGGTACAAAGCTATTAAAGATTCTATCCACCCATGAAAATAGTTGCCGACGCATACATACCTTTTTTAAAAGGCCTTTTGGACGATGTGGCACAGGTGGAATACCTTGCGCCAAATGACATTACGCCCCAAGCCGTTATGGATGCCGATGCGTTAATAATTCGCACCAGAACCCATTGCAACCAAGCCCTATTAAGTGGCAGCAAAGTGCGTTTTATAGCCACAGCCACCATTGGCTTTGACCATATAGATACTGCTTATTGTGCACAAAACGGCATTACTTGGACCAATTGTCCGGGATGTAACGCCAATAGCGTGGTTAATTACATACACGCTGTTTTAACCAGCTTGTTTTTGGCCGAAATAAAAGGAAAAACAGTAGGCATTGTAGGGGTTGGAAACGTAGGCGGACGTGTGGCACAAATGGCCAAAAGCCTTGGTATGAACGTATTGCTAAACGACCCACCCCGTGCAGCAAAAGAGGGTGCTGCTGGTTTTGTATCGCTTAAAGAAATACAAGAAAAAGCCGATATTATTACCTTTCACGTACCCCTAACACCCCAAACCTACCACATGGTAAACCAAACGTTTTTGCAAGGTTGTAGCCTAACACCGCTTATTATTAACGCCGCCCGTGGCGAAGTATGTAGTACAGAGGCGCTGTTGGCATACCCTGGAGAGGTTGTGTTGGATTGTTGGGAAAACGAGCCCACCATATCCCTACCCTTGTTAGAAAAAGTAGCCATAGGTACACCGCACATAGCTGGCTACTCGGTAGATGGAAAGGCCAACGGTACACGCATGGCGGCACAGGCTGTTTGCCGTTTTTTTGGCA
>JAFOWX010000068.1 GCA_017391905.1 Paludibacteraceae bacterium
AAAGTTTTTATTCTGTTCTGCGTAAGTTTCAGAACTATCGGCAAATGTGTTAAGGCATTCTTCTATAAATGCTTTATGATATTCGTCAATAATCTCTTTAACTTTAACATAGCTTTCTGCGCGATGTGTATCTTGTTCTAAAAGACCATGTTTTTCAATGTTTTCTAATGTTTTGCCAATAGGCTTCAATTCAAAACGTAGTGTTTTAGATAATTGATAAAGGTTGGTAAATCTTTTCATGATATTTGATTTTTATGATTATTCAGCGTAATAAACAAATATAACATTAAAATTAGAGAATAAACGTGTTCTATGAGTGTTTTGTTGATATTTTATTTTTTTTCTTTTTGTACTTACGGGCAATTTTCTTTTCAAGTCTTTTTTGTTTATATTCTTTTTCTATTTCTTCAAAACTTTGAATAAATTCTTTCTCTAATGCTCTTAATTCTTTATGTGTTAAACATTCTGGTAAATCTAAATACGTAATTCCTTCTTTCTTGCAATTGCTTTCTATAAATTCGTAAGCTTTTCTTCCAAACTTTGTTTGCGAGTTGATTTCTATAATTTTTACAGATTCTTCTTTGCTCTCTTCTTCTAAATAGGTAATTCCTTCTTTGTCCTCAAAGCTTTCTATTAGTTTATACGCTTTTTTACCTGCCTCTGTTTGTGTGTTGATTTCTACTTTAAATATCATAATATCTGTTTTTAATGGTTCTTTTAGTATAGACGATACATCCAAGGCAAAGTTAAGCTTGCCCTGTCTCAAATTGTGGGACAGGGTAGGAGAAATACAAATTGGTAAATGGTAGTCTGGGAAAAAAATAAGAGTTGCTCCACAAAAGTTGGACAACTCTTAATTGTTTGCTATGTAGTGCTTGTTACTTTATCACGGCAAGGCGGTGTTGGAGATTATTGAAGCTAACGCTTCCGTTTTCTACGGTGGCAGTTTGGTCTGTGTAGAGTTCGGTTACGGTACTGCCGTCTGGGAATACTCCGCCAAGGTTTATTTTCTCGCCGTTATCTACTGCCACTCGAATAACTAATTTTTCGTTATCGTTAAAGCGCACGCAGGTGTGGGTGTCTATGATGCGTTGTTTGCCTGTGCCTATTACCGGATTGGCTTTACGAATGGTACCTAACTTTTGGTAGTGTGCTAATACAGTACTGTCTATGCTGTTCCAATTCATATCAGAACGGAATGCTTGCGCTGCATCTACGTTGTATTGGGCATCGCTTAGGGGGCGAAGTGTTTCGTCGCCGTAGAAAATTTGTGCCACGCCCGGTGTAAGCAAGAACGTGGTGGCGCAGTTTATCATATTTTCCATGTTGGCATCGCGGTTGTATGAGTTGTTTAGATAGCTGAATGCGTGCCAATTGGGGTATTTTTGGATGCTATCGGAGTAGGCTTGCCAGGTGTACACAATGCCGTCTAAGTCGCCAGTTTTTGGGAAATAGAAATTAACCATGGACGAAAATCCTGCTTCGGCATACTCTGCTTTGTAGTCGATGCCTGCACGATCAAAATCGCCTGTCATATAGAAACCATCAGTCCATTTGCTGGCAGGGTCTTCGGGGTGATTGGCGCGCCATTTGTTTAGCGCGGCGTTACATGCGTCCGAAAATTCTTTCCAGCGATAGGTACGCGTGTTTTCCACAATGTCGCATCGCATACCGTCTATTCCAAATTCTTCTACCCACGATGCAATCCATGCTGTAACGTATTGCATGGGGCTCCATTTGTGGTCTTTACGCAGTTTTAATGCTGATGGGTTTACCCAAGCATCGTTTTTCTTGCCTTCTTTTTTCCATTTGTTTTTTAGGAAGGATGGTATTTTTACGGCGTTGTTGTTTTCATCTTTATAGTCGGGCATACCAAATAGGGTGGCTTCCAATGGGTGATTTTCGTCCCAACCTTCGTCCGGCATACGAATCCATTCTCTGTTGTACCAACCTTTCCAGTTTAAACGATTGGCATAAAACTCATCGTAGCTCCACGATTTTATGTGCTCGGCAGCTTGCTCTTCGGTTAAACCCGTTTTGGCAAAGCCGTATTGCACTGCATCAAGCAGCGTAGGGTAGCCCGGGTCGTTGATGTTGGCACCAAGCATTACCCTAATGCCTTGTGCGTGAAGCACATTTACCAATTCCCTAAATTCTTCTACAGTGCCGTAGTTTTTATCTATTTGGGTGTAGTCCAAGGGATAATAGCCGTGGTAACCATAGTGTGGAAAATCGTTGATTGGGCCACTACCTGTCATCCAACCGTGTATTTGCTCGTAAACATCGGTCATCCAAACCACGTCTATGCCCATGTCTGTAAAATAACCTTGCTTGGCTTTTTCGGTCATACCTTTAAAGTCGCCACCGTGAAAAGTTGCGGCGTTTAGTCTTTCGCTTCCGTAGTTGTTTTTGCGGCCGTAGTTTACGTCGTTAGTAGGGTCGCCGTTGGCAAACCTGTCGGTGATAACAAAGTAAACTGTGGCACCTCCCCATGTGAAGTTGTCTTCTTTTGCTTCTTGTGCGTTTACTGCTCCCGCAAATGTCATCGCTGCAGCAAGAGTGCATAAAATTCGTTTCATATTGTTTGATTTTAAGGGTAATTTACCTGGTACCAAAAATTCTGTCGCCTGCATCACCAAGACCGGGTAGGATGTAGTTCTTTTCGTTTAGGCCTTCGTCAAGGGAAGCTAAGTAAATATCTACGTCAGGGTGTTGTTCTTCCACGGCCTTAACGCCTTGTGGTGAGGCAACCAAGCACATCAATCGGATAGATTGATAACCATCTGCTTTTAAACGGTTTATAGCATCGCATGCGCTACCGCCTGTGGCAAGCATGGGGTCTGTTACAATTACCATGCGGTCTTTGTTGGCAGGCATTTTATAGTAATAGAACACGGGTTGGCAAGTTTCTTCGTCGCGGTACAAGCCTATGTGCCCAATGCGTGCCGATGGTATTAAGGTAGCTAATCCATCAACCATGCCCAAACCGGCTCTTAAAATAGGAACAATCACTACTTTTTTGCCCGAAATTTTTGGGGCGTTCATTTTATGCAAAATTACAAATAATTTAGAAGATACAAAATTTTAAAGTACTATCTTTGCACAACGAAATACAAACATTTTATTGCAGATTATTTAATGCTCATTTAACCAATGAAATCGTATCGTAGCATAGTGGGACACATAGCGTGTTTGGTAGCATACTCCATTTTTGGATTTAACATTATAGTGTGCAAAGACCTAACAAGTGGTGGATTTTTATCGCCTCTTTCCATTTTCTGCCTAAGGGCCATGGGAGCAGGAGCGCTGTTTTGGTTGATATCTTTTTTTATGCCCAAAGAGCGAGTGGATAAAAAAGATTACATAAAGATTTTTGCGGCGTCTGTGCTTGGCTTTTTAATTTGTCAGCTTTCTTTTTTAGCCGGTATTCCGCATATTACACCCATGGATTGTTCCATTTTGGCGGCCATTTCGCCCATTTACACCATGTTTATAGCGGCAGTTGCGCTTAAAGAGCCTATATCTATGCAAAAAGTAAGCGGTGTGGTGGTTAGCTTTTTAGGTATTATTTACCTTATTATGAGCAATGTTTCTGGGGGTGGTGCCACGCAAACCAATGCCTTTGGTATTATTATGCTTATTATCAACTCGTTGAGTTTTTCTTTGTATTTGGGAATATTTAAACCGCTCATTAGCAAATATTCGGTATTTACGTTTATGAAGTGGATATTCTTGTTTGCCTTTGTGATGTCTTTCCCTTTTTCGGCCAAAGAAATTTTCACAGCCCATTGGGATACGGTTCCTGCGGTTCAATTGTCAGAATTGGCATACCTCATTATTTGTGCCACTTTTGTTACGTACACCTTGATTCCATTTGGTCAGAAAATAATCAGGCCTACGCTGGTTAGTATGTACAGTTACATGCAACCCATCATTGCTATTGTAATAAGCATTTGCATTGGAATGGACACGCTCACCTGGCAAAAAGTCTTGGCTGCCATTATGGTGTTTGGTGGAGTGATTATAGTAAGTTATAGTAAGACGAGAGTTGAAAAGGTATAAAAAGGAGATGATTTTATTCATCCCCTTGTTTGTACGTGGCAAGTATTATTTGCCAACAGTTTGTGCCAAAATAAATTGGTATCTAAGTGGGTTTAGGTGGATAAATTGTGTTTAATAACCCATCACAGGCATCCTCCAATAGGTCTATGACGTGGTAAAAGCCATCTCGGCCACCGTAGTAAGGATCTGGAACGTGGTCGTCTGTATGGCGGGTGCAGTACTCGGTTATTTGATGTATTTTATGGGTGGACTCAACATCGGGCGCACGTTGGTAAAGGTCGTCTATATTGCTGTTATCCATGCCTATAATAAGGTCAAACTTCTCAAAATCGTCCGTTTTTACGGGGCGCGAAATGCTATCTACGTTATAGCCGCGCTGAAATCCTGCCTCACGCATACGGTAATCGGCTCTTTCGCCTTCGTGATACGAAAGTATGCCAGCCGAGTCAATGTAAAACTCCTTTTCTCGGCCCAATTCTTGCACTTTTTTCTTCATCACAGCCTCTGCACAAGCCGAACGGCAAATGTTTCCGAGGCATACAAAAAGT
>JAFOWX010000069.1 GCA_017391905.1 Paludibacteraceae bacterium
ATCCATGAAGGGTAGTCTTTTTTTTACCCATAAAGGTTGTTTCTATTCGTCCTAACTAAACCCATAGTATAGAATAAACCATTAAAAGTAGCCATTCAAATACGGTGGTGTAAAATGAGAAATGGACTTGCCCAATGTAGTGTGGCAGTCCATTTCCTTTTGTTTATGCTTAGCCTAAACCCCCAACAAGGCAACCCAGCGCAGTTACCTTGCGTCTTTGTACAAATAAATTTTTAAAAAATGGCGCTACGTTGCTATTAGTTTAATTCGTAGTTAAGAGGATGGATGGTACAGCGCAACTACCATGTTTTTTAAAAATCTGCCGCAAAATTAGAGGTTATAAAGCTAATTAACAAATTTTTACTTCTTTAAATTCTCATTTTAACACGCTGATGCTCAAATTGTTGGTTTTAACATTTCATATTTTGCATCCCTATACGCGATTGGTAAATTTATAGATTTTGCCCATTCCAAACGATCTCAAAATACCCCTAAAAATCCCCACATTTCTGCCAAATTGTCATAAAAAATCCTTTGGCAAGCCTTTTGATGAATAGTAGTTGAAAGGAGATTTTTATTATGAACTTTGAGAAATTCACTATCAAATCGCAAGAGGCTATCCAAAAAGCCATTGAGATAGCCCAAATGGGTGGCCAACAGGCCATTGAAACCCCACACCTGCTAAAAGGTGTGCTATTGGAAGGTGAAGGCGTGTGCAAATTCTTATTTGCCAAACTCGGAGTAAATGCACAAGTGCTTCACCAAGCCGTCGATAACCAAATTGCATCGTATCCCAAGGTGTCTGGCGGTAATCCATATTTAAGTGGCGATGCCAACAAAGTATTAACCCATGCCATGCAACTGTCGGACAAGGCAGGCAATAGCTTTGTCCCATTGGAAATGATTTTAATGGCACTGCTTACCGAAAAAAACGTGGTACAAAGCATGCTGCAAAATGCGGGTATTACCCCCAAAGGATTGGAAAATGCCATTGCAGAGCTAACCCAAAACAGCAAAACCACGTCAAAAAGTGCCGAAGAAACCTACCAATCGCTGGCTAAGTATGCGGTAAACCTAAACGAAAAAGCCCGCAGTGGCAAGTTAGACCCCGTAATAGGCAGGGACGAAGAAATTAGGCGTGTGTTGCAAATTTTAAGCCGTCGTACCAAAAACAACCCCATTTTAATTGGTGAACCGGGTGTTGGTAAAACCGCCATTGCCGAAGGCTTGGCACACCGTATTGTACGCGGCGACGTGCCAGAAAACCTAAAAACCAAGCAACTGTACTCGTTAGACATGGGTGCTTTGGTGGCTGGTGCCAAGTTTAAAGGCGAGTTTGAAGAACGTTTAAAAGCCGTAATCAGTGAGGTGGTAAAATCCGATGGCGAAATTATTTTGTTTATCGACGAAATACACACCTTGGTGGGCGCAGGCGGTGGCGAGGGCGCTATGGACGCAGCCAACATCTTAAAACCTGCATTGGCACGTGGCGAGTTGCGCAGCATTGGTGCAACCACGTTAAACGAGTACCAAAAGTATTTTGAAAAAGACAAGGCACTTGAACGTCGTTTCCAAATTGTGATGGTTAACGAGCCGGACGAGGCAAGCACCATTTCCATTTTGCGTGGATTAAAAGAAAGGTACGAAAATCACCACAAGGTACGAATCAAAGACGAGGCCATCATTTCGGCAGTAGAACTATCCAACAGGTATATTTCAGACCGTTTTTTGCCCGATAAAGCCATCGACTTAATTGACGAGGCAGCTGCTCGTTTGCGTTTGCAAATGAACTCCGTGCCCGAAGAATTGGATAAGTTAGACCGTTCTATTCGTCAATTAGAAATAGAACGCGAAGCCATTAAGCGCGAAAACGACACCCAAAAATTGGCGCAACTTTCCAAAGAAATAGACAATTTAAAAGAAGAAGAAAAGGCCGAAAAAGCCAAATGGCAATCTGAAAAATCGCTTATCGACAAAATTCAGCAGCATAAAATTGATATTGAGCAACTAAAATTTGAAGCCGAAGCTGCCGAACGTAACGGCGATTTTAACAAGGTAGCAGAAATTAGGTACGGAAAATTGCCTCAATTGGAAAAAGACATAGAAAACGCCCAACAAAAGCTACGCGATATGCAAGCCGAAAGCCCCATGATTAAAGAAGAGGTGGATAGCGAAGATATTGCCGAAATTGTGAGCAAATGGACGGGTATTCCTGTAAGCAAAATGGCGCAAGACGAGCAAACCAAGCTCTTGCAATTAGAGGCCGAGTTGCACAAACGCGTTATTGGGCAAGACGAAGCCATTGTGGCAGTGGCCAACGCCGTGCGTCGTAGCCGTGCCGGATTAAAAGACCCCAAACGTCCCATTGGTTCGTTTATCTTTTTGGGTACTACCGGTGTGGGTAAAACAGAATTGGCAAAGGCTCTTGCAGAGGTACTTTTTGACGACGAAAACATGATGACCCGTATTGACATGAGCGAGTACCAAGAAAAATTCTCGGTATCGCGTTTAATTG
>JAFOWX010000070.1 GCA_017391905.1 Paludibacteraceae bacterium
AATGTGTACCTATGTATTTAATAGAATATCCATCTTCTAACATATGCATATATTTCAATCGTTCTGCATATCTATGTTTCTTGTATTTTTTTGACATAAAAACCCCGAAAGTTTTTTGTCTAACTTTCGGGGTTCATATCATAATGCGAGGTTTTTTTATTATCTTCGTGGCATAAAATAAAAAATAGCTATGAATGCATTGTTAAGATACGTAGATACCTCTGTTATTATAAGCTTTTTAGTGGTGTTTTTCTTGGTGTTAATCTTGCACAAATGGGTGTGGATTTATGCCGTAGGAAAATGGCGTGCTTACAAACGTGGTTTTTCCATTACATCGTCTAATTTGTTTTTCATGTTTTCCGAAAAATGTTTTGACGAGCGTTTCTTTGATGGTTTAAAGCTATTAAAAGAAAAGGGCTATGCAGCTCCTATCTATGATATTTGTGTTTCGTATAAAGTAGAAGGTTTTTCGTTCGAAGAAATGGTAGAAACCATGGATTTTATTACCGAACACAACATGGAAATTTCGTTGCGTCAGGTATTGATGGTGCAACGCCAAAAATTGGGCAGAACCTTGCCTTTGGTGCAAAAATGTGCCCAATCGTTTCCCGTGCAATTTGAGGTAACATTCCCTCATGCTACCTTGTCTTTTAAGGCCAAGGCTAATTTTGTATTCCCCAACGTTGCTTATACCACAGAAGACGCTGCGGCTGTGGTAAAACGCATGCAAGCATACGCAAAAGCCTTTGTTCCTGAAGATACCAAGAACAAAGACATTATTATTACGTATTGGAATCGTTATTTTTCTTCTGCTACTGTGTTAGAGCAGTTTTCGGTTGCATTAAAAGATGTGCAAACCAATTGGCAAGTAAGCTGATTGTCTTCGATACGCCACACGTTGGCAGGGTGGGTTTCTAACAACGTTAGGTTGTGTGTGGCCATGACAATGGCAGTGTCTTCGTTTTGACAAATGCTGTGTAGTAAATCCACCAATCCTTTTCCCGTTTCTGGATCTAAATTACCGGTAGGTTCGTCTGCTAAAATAAGTTTGGGCTTGTTTAGCAAGGCGCGTGCAATAACAATACGTTGTTGCTCGCCACCCGATAGCTCGTGGGGTCTTTTGTACCCTTTGGTGCCCATTCCTACTTTGTTAAGCACTTCGTTGATGCGTTTGTCCATGGCTTCTTTGTTAGACCAATCCGTTGCTTTTAGCACAAACAGCAGGTTGTCGTACACGCTGCGGTCTGTAAGCAACTGAAAGTCTTGAAAGATAATACCTATTTGACGACGCAAATAGGGTATTTCTTTCTCTTTGATAGAAGCCAAATCATAATCCAATACTTGGGCATTACCTTCTGCTTTTAATTCGGCATACATGGTTTTAAGCAAACTACTTTTGCCCGAGCCTACTTTACCAATTAAGTAGTAAAACTGACCCGTTTCTGCCGATAGGGTAACGTTGCGTAGTACTACTTGTTCTTTTTGGTAAATATCAACGCCTTTGTATTGTATAATTTGTGCCATAATATTATTTGTGACGTTTTTTTAGTTCTTCGCCCAAGGTTTCGATGCGCATGCCTTTAGAGGTAAGCAACACAATTAGGTGATAGATAAGGTCTGATGCTTCGTACACAAAACCTTCTTCTGTACCATTGGTAGCTTCGATAACGGTTTCTACGGCTTCTTCGCCCACTTTTTGTGCCATGCGGTTTACACCTTTTTTAAACAAAGAGGTGGTGTATGAGCCTTCTGGCATTTCTTGGTAGCGTTTGTCAATAAAGTCTTGCAAATATTTGATAAATGCCAAACCGTCCATTTGGTTGGTTTCGCCAAAGCAAGTATCTGCGCCGGTGTGGCAAACAGGGCCCACAGGGTTTACTTTAATAAGTAGGGTATCGTTGTCGCAGTCTTCTTTGATAGAAACAACGTTTAAGAAATTGCCGCTGGTTTCGCCTTTGGTCCAAAGGCATTGGCGGGTACGGCTGTAAAATGTTACTTTGCCTATTTCTTGGGTTTTGTTAAAGGCTTCTTGGTTCATAAAACCCAACATCAATACTTTACCGGTGGTATTGTCTTGGATAATGGCTGGGATTAAGCCGCCTTGTTTTTCAAAATCTAAATTCATCTAACAGGAATATTTTGGGTTTTTAAATAATCTTTTAGTTCGTCAATTTTAATTTCGCCAAAGTGGAAAACGCTGGCTGCAAGGGCAGCATCTGCTTTGCCCAATTCAAAGGCGTCTTTAAAGTGTTCCATGGCACCAGCACCACCCGAAGCAATAACAGGAATGGTTAATGCGTCGGCCAAGGCAGCCAAGGCTTCGTTTGGATAACCGGTTTTAACACCGTCGTGGCTCATAGAGGTAAACAAAATTTCGCCGGCACCACGTTGTTGTGCTTCTACAGCCCATTCAACCAATTTACGTTGGGTAGGGATACGACCACCGTTTAGGTAGCAAACCCATTCGCCGTTTTCTTCTTGTTTGGCGTCGATAGCCACTACGCATACTTGCGAACCAAAGTTTTCGGCAATTTGGTTAATCAAATCGGGGTTGCGTAGGGCAGCCGAGTTGATAGATACTTTGTCTGCGCCGGCTTTAAGCAAGCGTTCTACGTCGCTAAGCTCGTTGATACCACCACCTACGGTAAATGGAATACTTACGTTGGCAGCTACGCGTTCTACTACGTCTGTAAAGGTTTTACGGCCTTCGTGCGATGCGGTGATGTCTAAGATTACTAATTCATCTGCACCGGCTTTGCTATAAAATGCGCCCAATTCGGCAGGGTCGCCTGCGTCGCGGAAGTTTACAAAATTGACGCCTTTAACGACTTTGCCGTCTTTTACGTCTAAACAAGGGATAATTCTTTTTGCTAACATATTTTTTTTAATTGACTAATCGGTGAAAGTTCTTTTATTTGTTGATGCGAGCCTTCAGCTTCGCTCTGTTTTTATTCCCTGCGTTGCAGTCGCTGCGCTCCCTTAACACATGGTTACAATTTAGGTTAACCCCTACGCGGTAATTCCTAACTCCTAACTCCTAACTCCTAACTACTAATTCTTCTAACTGTTTTAAGGTGATGTTGCCTTCGTATATGGCCTTGCCAAAGATGACGGCGGGAACGCCGGCGGCATCCAATGCTTGGATGTCGCGCATGTTGCTAACGCCACCGCTGGCAATAAGCCATAGGGCAGGGTGCGCCGCCAAAATTTCTTGGTATAGTGCGGTAGAAGGGCCTTGCAACATGCCATCTTTGGCAATATCGGTACAAATTACTTGGCTTACGCCTTTGTTAATGTAATCGGCCAAAAAGTCTAACAATTGGCAATCGGTATTTTCCAACCAACCTGTTACGGCAATTTTTTTGTCTTTGGCATCGGCTCCCAAAATAATTTTTTGGCTACCGTATTGTTCCAACCACGCTAAAAATTGGTTGGGATTTTTTACGGCAATACTGCCACCGGTTATCATAGAAGCACCGCTTTCAAAGGCAATGCGCAAATCATCGTCTGTTTTTAAGCCACCGCCAAAGTCTATGGTTAGGTTGGTGTGGGTAGCTATGTTTTCCAATACTTTGTGGTTTACAATGTGTTGGGCTTTTGCTCCGTCTAAATCTACCAAGTGTAGGCGTGTAATACCATGATCTTGGAAAGATTTGGCTACCTCTAACGGATTTTCGTTGTATGTTTTTTGACGGTTATAGTCGCCTTGCGACAGACGCACGCATTTTCCGTCAATAATATCAATAGCTGGAATGAGTTGAATCATAACTGCAAAAATTGTTCTAATATAAGGCTACCCACGTCGCCGCTTTTTTCGGGGTGAAACTGGGTGGCGTAAAAATTGTCTTTGTGTAGGGCGGCACTAAAAGGTCCGTTGTACAGGGTGGTTGCAATGGTATGTTCGCAAACAGGCACGTAATAGCTGTGTACAAAATACACGTAGCTGTTTTCGGTGCATTGAGAAAACAATCCCGATTTTAACTGCTCTATTTGATTCCAACCCATGTGTGGAATTTTAATGCCTGGTGTCCATGTAAACTTTTTAACCGGAACGTCAAAAACGCCCAATGCGTCCACATTGCCTTCTTCGGAGTGTTTGCATAGCAGCTGCATGCCTAAGCAAATGCCCAACACAGGGTTTTTGAGGTTTTTGATAACGGTGCCAAGTCCGGTGTTTTGCAAGTATCGCATGGTAGTAGCGGCTTCGCCCACGCCCGGAAAAATAACTTTATCTGCTTGTTGAAGCAGGGTAGGGTTATCGGTTAAAATAGGCTCTACGTCTAATCGCCTAAGGGCATGTACTACCGAGTGAATATTACCGGCGTTGTATTTTACAATAGCAACTTGCATGGTTTAACCAAATACGATGGTTTTGTTTTTATAAACCAAAATTTTACGTTCAATGTGTTTTTCTACGGCACGTGATAGCACCACTTTTTCTAAGTCCTGGCCTTTACGAATAAGGTTCTCTATGCTGTCTTTGTGCGAAATGCGGGCTACGTCTTGTTTAATGATAGGGCCGGCATCCAACTCTTCGGTTACGTAGTGGCTGGTAGCACCAATAATTTTTACACCGCGCTCGTACGCTGCGTGATAAGGTTTTGCACCCACAAAAGCAGGTAAAAACGAGTGGTGAATGTTGATGATTTTATTGGGGTAAGCCTCAATCATGGCAGGCGTAATAATTTGCATGTAACGTGCCAATACCACAAAAGTAATGTCGTGTTCTTTTAGCAACGCCATTTCTTTGGCTTCTTGTTCCGCTTTGTTTTCTTTGGTAATAGGCAAACAGTAGTAAGGAATACCAAATTTTTTAGCAACGTGTTCCATATCGGGGTGGTTGCTAATGATAAGGGGAATTTCTACGTTCCAGTCGCCGGCTTCGTAGTGTGCCAAAAGGTCGTACAAGCAGTGTGCTTGTTTAGACACAAACAAGGCCATACGTGGCTTTTGTGCATGGAAATAAATCTCAAATTCCATGTGGTATTTTTTAGCCAAAAGGGTATCAAAATACTCTTTTACTTTGTTGCGAGGAATAAGAAAGTTTTCCAACTCCCATTCTACACGCATAAAAAATACTTTTTCGGCTTTATCAACGTGTTGATCAAGGTAAATAATGTTACCTTTGTTGATGTTGATGAATTCGGTTACTGCAGCAATAATGCCTTGTTTATCAGGGCAATGTA
>JAFOWX010000071.1 GCA_017391905.1 Paludibacteraceae bacterium
CGTCTTGATCTGGATGATAAAAACATTTCATTTCTTTACATTTATATAGTTTATGGTAAAACCCCGAAGATTAAACAAATAACCTTTGGGGAGTACATTCTATATTATTCTTTCCATAAAATAGGAACGTTTTTTAGGATAACGGTCACCTTCTGATATGGTTTTGTAAGTAATACCTCAAGTTCTACTTTTTCCAATTTAGATACTGAGGATAAGATTTTATTTACTTGCATTGGTATTTTACGAGGATGCGACTTTGCTACCATATATTGGTTAAGATCTTCGCTTTTTCCACCATACGGTGAAATGTCATATTTATTGCCCTTTTCGTCAAAAACTGCAACACCCGTAATCTTAATGGCTTGATGTGCAAAATGTTGTGTAAACAGAGTCCTAATATGTACTATTTGAGCATATTTATCTCCAATACATGATTGTAGCTCTATTGTCAAATCTTTACCTAACGGATTTTCTATTTGAACACCCGAAAAACCTTGCTGTGATTGATCTTGCGCGCTTATGCACAGATTACACAAAACAAACAAAAGGATACATAATCTTGTTCTTCTCATATCTTTTCTTTTTAATTCCAGGTTATTGGAATGTTCTTAATGACCATAAAACCTTGCTTAAACGATATATCGTACCGACTGTATTTAAACAATGCTACTGAGATTTGATTTTGCGATGGCAATACAGAGTTAATCATGAACTCTATATATTTAGGACGCTCTGTACGAATAACATGTGTAGTCTCATATTGTGTCCATTTCCAATCACCGCTATAGGTTTTTGTTTTAATGTAAGTATCGTATGGCTCGCCGTCCTTAGTAAAAGCATCCCAAATCTCTAATTTTAGTTCATGCTCTGGTAACGCATGGGAGATAGCTATTTTTACAAGCACTTCTTGCTGTTCGCGATTACCCTCGCAGCTTACCAACTCACATACATAATCTTCTATTCCTTCAAATTGATAGGAAAAATGCAACTCCGAATCTGAATTATCTGCTGCTGATACGGTACCCGTTAACGAAGTTAGTAAAAAGGAGAGTATTATTACATTCACTATTCTTTTCATATCCTTATTATTTATTTGCTTACCAGATTACTGGCAAATCTAAAAATTTAAGCGAGCAATACCTGCTATGATAAAATGGTTCCTCAATTTTAAAGGCAATAGTAAACGTATCGAAAACATCTACCTTGTTCTGAATATCGGAACAAACTTCTATCATCGTTTCTTGGTCTGTCTTAGCAACTATTGTATTGTATCCATAAAAATAGGGTTCACCCGAAATAGAATACCTTACATGCTTGTACCAACCAAATTCATATTCATTCTCTTGGTAATCAATAGCTTGTACAGAGTAAATATTTAGCTCTTGATTTGCAAAAGGGTGCTTAAGCATCAATCTAACATAAACTCGCGACGGATTTTCTTGTCTTTTACACTCTACCAACTTAAATTCATACTCGGGTGGTCCATCCCAACCTATTTTAGTTTGGCTAAAATCTTGCTCCGTTTCATTGGCAAACAGATTCCCAAATGAGAGCAAAGACAATAGGATTAAAATAAGCTTTAATTTTCTCATACTTAGGCATTTATTAAATGTTTTACATTTTCCTCTCTTACACAGAGATACTTTTGTACTTTTTTCTTGATAAAAAAGTACCCAAAAAATCAAGGCTGATGCTCCGAGCGGGGTTTTTACGTACAAAAGCTACAAAACAGAACTCGCTCCAAAGTGCTAACTGCCTCATTATTCGGCCACTGAGCTTGTCGAAGTGTCCAAAAGTACATGGCATTATACCCGCTCAAGCATGCAGTTTTGCTTACGCTTTTGTACATAAAAACCTTGTTCCGCTCTCCGCATAGGCCAAATTAAGACAGCGTAGTGCGGATATAAAATTTAACAAAACGACTGCAAATTTTCAAAAGCGGATTTGTATAATTAGCTGATTTTAAGTAACTTTGCAGCCGTTTTTTACCTCTCTGTGTAAGAGAAGACGCATGTTAATATTTCTTACAGAGGGTTTCCATTCGTCAGGCTCAGGGACTGCACTTTCTTAAGACCGGCCTATTATTTAGTTGAACCCGCGATGGGGGTTGGGAAGGTGGAGGGTCGCTAAAGTGTAACCCTCTGCGAGGGTTAAATCCCTTTATTCGACTTTGTACTTTTGACATTCTACTTTTATTTACTATCTTCGCACCATATTATATATAGTATTTTTAATATGGCTGTTTCGAAATACGCAACACAAATAACAAAATCGATAGAGCGTCTTATTTCGCAAGAATTTGACGGAAAGTTGATGTACCAAAGTCACGAAGACGAACCGTATCCTTCTATTGATAAGATTAAGGAAATTATTGAGCTATCTCGTTCTATATTATTTCCGGGATTTTTTGGTAACACATTGGTTAATACCACCACTCTACCTTACCACATAGGGGTTACTACGGAGCGCATTTTCCAACTTCTTTGGGAGCAGTTGTATGCCGGAGCTTGCTTTGATTGCACCGATGAGGAGCGTCGTTTGCCCGAAAAAAAGAAAAAGGCCATGGATATGGCAGCGATGTTTATTGAACATTTGCCCGATATAAAGCTGTTGCTTCGTACCGATGTGGAGGCCATTTACAAGGGCGACCCTGCGGCCAAAAACTTTGGCGAAATTATCTTGGCTTATCCCGGTATAAAAGCCATTTCTAATTATCGTATTGCGCACGAGTTGCTTACATTAGGTGCTTCGGCCATTATTCCGCGTATTATTACCGAGATGGCACACTCCGAAACAGGCATTGATATTCACCCGGGGGCTACCATTGGCAAGTATTTTGCCATTGACCACGGTACGGGTATTGTTATTGGCGAAACGTGTATTATTGGCGAGAACGTAAAATTATACCAAGGTGTTACGTTGGGTGCAAAAAGTTTCCCCACCGACGACAACGACGAAATTATCAAGGGCATTGAGCGTCACCCTATTTTGGGCAACAACGTGGTGGTTTACGCAGGTGCTACCATTTTGGGACGTATTACCATTGGCGACAATGCAGTTATTGGCGGCAATACCTGGGTTACGCAACCTGTACCAGAAGGAACGGTACTGATTAAGAAATAATACACCTTATTATATAAGGTATGGATAAACAAAAACAAGCAGCGCATCGTTCTCCCCGAGGGTACCGAGGAGCGTACATTGAAAGCCGCAGACAAGGCTGTTGCCGACGGCATTGCAGAGATTATTCTTCTTGGCAACAAGGAGGAAATTCTCTCGCTTGCACAGCAGCACGGTCTTGCAAACATTGAAAAGGCTACAATCATCGACCCTTGCAACAACCCCGATGCCGAGAAGTATGCGAACCTGTTGTTCGAGCTCCGCAAGTCAAAGGGTATGACAATGGAGGATGCACAGAAGCTCGTTTGCAACCCATTGTATCTTGGTTGCCTCATCATCAAGAACGGTGATGCCGACGGCCAGGTAGCAGGCGCACTGAACACAACAGGTAACGTATTGCGCCCGGCATTGCAGATTATCAAGACAACTCCGGGTATCAGCTGCGTGAGCGGTGCAATGATGCTCATCACAAACGCAAAGGAGTATGGCGAGGACGGCGTTCTCTTCGTTGCCGACGTTGCAGTTACTCCACAGCCCGATGCGAACCAGCTCTCACAGATTGCTGTGTGCACAGCACAGACAGCAAAGGCCATTGCAGGCTTCGAGGAGCCACGCGTTGCAATGCTCAGTTTCTCTACAAAGGGCTCTGCAAAGCACGAGATGGTAG
>JAFOWX010000072.1 GCA_017391905.1 Paludibacteraceae bacterium
AAGTCTTAGAAGTAGGATTTATGGCTACAGTTTGAGGTT
Source organism: Paludibacteraceae bacterium (assembly GCA_017391905.1). Classification (GTDB taxonomy): domain Bacteria; phylum Bacteroidota; class Bacteroidia; order Bacteroidales; family Paludibacteraceae; genus Enterocola. The sequence goes on from JAFOWX010000072.1 coordinate 40, forward strand.
TTACGTATAACACATTCACTTGTGCAGAAGCACTTTTGCCATCTACAGTAACTGTAATAGTTGCAGAACCATCGCCTTTACCTGTAATTACACCTGTTTCTGCATCTACATCTACAACACTTGGATTTGAACTGCTCCATGTGCGTTTTGGTTGGCTAATATCTACTGGAGTAGTAGTTGCGGTAAGTTGCAAAGTGGTATTCAAGCCTACTTCTGGATTTTTTTGGTCGATAACCACCTTTTCGGCATGAATCATTTTTACACTGATGTTTATTTCTTTTTTAACATCACCTCCTCTTACCACAATAGTGGTTTCACCCTCTCCTTTTGGAGTAATAACTACTTGTTTGCCATCACGTTTTGCTTCGGCTACGGATTTATCTTTAGAACTTACTGTAATATCCTCTGCTCCTACAGTAGATGGTTTTTTGTCGGTAATATCTACACTAATTGTGTTGTCTCCGTAGGGAACATCCAACACCTCTGGCAAATCCTCGCCATTGTATTTAAGATTAAATTTGGTAATCACCGCTTTTAAAACTTCTACCTCTATAGAAGCAGTTTTGCTATGTACGGTGGCAGTAACTGTGGTATGGCCTTCTTTTACACCTGTTACAGAACCCCACTCGTTTACAGTGGCAATGCTCTCGTCGGCACTTGAGAAGTACACTGTGGCGGTATCGCCCACTACCTCGGGCAAAATAGTATAATAAAGATACTTGCTTTCGCCTACAGGCAGTTCAAGAGAAGCATCATCAAAGGTGATGCTTTCGGCAAGTGGAAAAATTACTTCTTTTTTACATGCTATCACAGCTATTAGCATGCAAAGCAAAAATGGAATAATCTTTTTCATGATTTTCAATGTATTGATTATTTAGGTAATACAGCGCGAACAGAACGGCCAAAGTATTCATGCATGCTATGCACTTCTACCGTACCTACATCCATGTACAAACCATACGTATAATCTATAAAATCTATATCCTCAGAAGACATACTCCAATAATATCCTGCCTCACCTACCTTATTTGATTGATCATATTGTTTATTACCTGCATACGGCAAGAAAATACTATTACCATTTGGACCTGTTACATTAAAACCGGGGGTTCCAGAAATCTTCATATAGTCCCATGAACATCTATCACGAAGCTCTTCCAATTCAGCTTTGGTAGGAATGCGCCAATTACCACCCCAATTAACATGGGCAACATCGTATGAAGGAGTTAAATCCGAACCAGCCGCCCATATATAATAATTATCTTGTCTATATTCAGACTTGGTTTCTGTTTCGCCCCATGCATAATAGTTTCCGTATGATTCTGGCCTTGCTGCACCTATGTTAGTGGTTGCCCACATCACAGATAGACCTAAATCTACATATTCATAGCCATTTGCAACATCTTTCCATTGAGCATATAGGGTTATATTTTCAGTTACCACTAAACTTGCTCCGCTTTGATAACTAATACCACTACCATTTGCCTTTGTATTCCAACCAATAAAGTTATAAATAGGACGTGTAAACAAATTATTAGCAATAATTATGGATTCGTTCTCTTTTACTGTTACACTAGACATAACACCATCTCCACCATTGGCATCGTATGAAACAGTATATTCCTTAACAACAGGAATAATTGGGTCTTCTGGTTTTTCTGGATCTTCTGGCTTTTCTGGGTCTTCTGGCTTTTCTGGGTCTTCTGGAGTTGCTTTGGCTGTTACTTCTACGGTGCAAGTAGCAGTTTTACTACCTGCTTGAGCAGTAATGGTTGCTTTGCCTGCGGCAATAGCTTGCACCTTGCCGTTTTGGTCTATGGTTGCAACCGATTCTTTGCTACTACTCCAAGTTACCTTAATGGTATCTGCCTTAAAACCGTCTGCAGCAGTAATTTGCAAGTTGGTTTTTAAAGACAAACTGCCTGCCTCTTCTACTGTATAAGAAGTAGGATTAAAGGTCAATTTACTAACCGATGGTTTTACAAATTTTACTTGGCATTTTGCATCTTCTGCGTCATCTACAGATGCGGTGAGGGTATATTCACGCTCTTTGTCGGCTTTTAAATACCATTTACCTTCGCTATAAGTAGGAATCTTGCCATCGTTATCGGCTTCCCACTCAAAACGATAAAGCGGAGCCTTTTTAGGTTTTAAATCGTTGATTGGAAATTTTATTTTCTCGCCAACATATACTTCCAAAGTGGCAGGAATGGTAAACTCTTTGATTTTTACCTTGTCAATGGTTAGCTTTACTTGGGCAGTTTTGTCCATTGCTTTTGCAGTAATGGTTACATCGCCTGCACGCAATGCTTCTACACTACCACTTGCACTTACAGTGGCAATTTCTTTGTTATTACTACTCCACTCTACGGTAACGGTATCGCCTACAGCCTCTGGAGCAATGATAAGATACTGAGATAAATTTATATCTTCACCTTCATCGATGGTGGTAGGGGCACCCTCAAACTGCATGGAATCTACAGATGCAGGAGGAGTTGGTGTATCTTTTTCGCATGCCCATAATGCAATTAGCATGCAAAGCAAAAATGGAATGATTTTTTTCATATTATTATTGTTTTACAAAATTCAACGCTACAAAGCATATACTTCTTTACAAGCCTTAATCACCCACATAAACCACAGGACGAATAGGCAAGCCCAAACTACGACTAAACAAATATGTACCCTTTGTTACTTGACCTTGGTTTATCATGATATGAAGATAAATAGCATGACTGGGCACTTGTTCTTCTGCAGCAAAACCATCGCCAGCAAGTTCAGCCCCCCACACTGCTACTCTTCGAGAAGCATCGTACTTCCATGTTCCATCTATGTAGCCTGTATAAGGAAAGAAAAGGGTATTACCATTAATCACACTGGTAAATCTAACCCCTTTTGTTCCTAAAGAATCGTGATCAATCTTTAAGATACTATTTTCTAATAACGAACTAAAATCTTCTTTGGTTGGTAATTGCCACATTCCACCCCAATTTAAAGCAGCAGGGCTATCTTTATCATCTATAAAACGATTGGTTGGCACATCAACATATCCATTATAACCATACTCTTCTAAATAACAATATTTGGTTAATTCTTTTGCATTATTGTTGATGTGAGCACTATGTACATAAGTGCTCCAAGAGTACTCTTCTTTTGATGTAGTTTCTGCCCATGCATAATAATCACCAACTTCGCCAACAGATGTTGCGCCAACATTATGGGCAGCCCACAATATACCATCTCCCATATCCACATATTCGTAACCAGCATACATGGGTTTTTCTGGCTCTGGTTCTGGGGTTGGTTCTGGGGTTGGCGTAGGTATTTCATTTAAGCTGGCATACCAAACATTATTGTAGAAATAGGGTTTGGTTGCATCTATTGCTACATTGGCCGACTGCATCCCTATTCCGTTATGAAAAAGAATCATATCGGCTTGGTCTGTTTGGTATTTATAGCTGTACACATCCATATCGTGTACCTTTTCGCTGCATTTGGTAGCAGGTTTGCCTGGCCATGGAAACACACCTTGATCTGTAGCATACAACCAAATGTAGGCATTTACAGTTTCCCAATTATCTGCATTAACAAAAAATACAGTAGTAGAATCCTTTGGCAACACAGGTTCTGCTGGTTTGTCTGGATTTTCAGGTTTGTCTGGTTCTTGAGGATTAGTTGGGGTTTCTGCTCCAGGTTTGTTAGGTCCGGTAGGCTCCTCGTTTTTACACGAAACCATGGCCATTGCTAAACAAGTTAAAGCCATTAGCGCCAAAAATAAAATCTTTTTCATGGAATCTAAAAATTAAAAACAAGAGTGACAGAACACACTACGTTTACCGTCACTCTTGCGGATTAATTAGCTTTTATTCGATACTATTAGAAATAGTAGTGGAACGAAATGTTTACGCCAATATTTTCGGTGCCGTATAACACGTAGGTGCTACCTGGGCTAACCAAATCGTTGTATTGAGCCACCCTACCGTTGTAGTTGTCGTAACCTTGGTAAATGGTATAGGTTTGTGGTTGGAATGCCACCATAATGGGGGTAAGTTCTACGGTTGCGCCTATTGAAACGTTTTTCATAAAGAACCACTCTAAACCTAAGTTTGCGTAGATACCAATACCATGGCTAACGCCTACATTGTATTGTTTTACAGGACGACCATAGTCCATCCATGTACAACCACTTGAAGCAAACTCGTTGATGTTTTTATCAATTTTTTCCATGGTGGTTGGGTGTTGATTGGCAGCGGTTATTTCATTGCCATACGCAAAATTAACCTCGCCACCGCCAAACGAATACATCAAACCAAAACCACCTACAAAACGCAAGTTTTTACCTGCATTAAACTCTAAACCTGCGGTAATGCCACCCCCTTTGTAGTCTAACATCACAGCATCGGCCACTTGTGCTTCAGACATGGGGTTTAAAGCCATAGCTTTGTCGTCATTTACATATTCGCGATAATTTACATAGCCACCGCTAAAACCAATGCTGGCTTTGAATGCCATGTGTTCTTTTGCTTGGTATTTGTACGAAATAGACACCATGGGTTGCTGTGCCAAAATGTACATTTGGTTGGGTTTTGCTTCGGCATTTTTAATAATGCCGTCTTCTGTTTCCGAACCATATAAAAACTGACCTACAGAAGAGAACGAGGCTGCGCTACCCCCTTGTGCAGCAGCTACGGGGTTAAATTGCACACCTATAGCCATGCTTCCTACTTCTGGAGCATACATTTTTGCCTCTTTTGCATTGTCTTCTTGCGCCATGGCACCTACCGATAAGGTACACAAAAGCGACATTGCCATTACTTTTATTTTTGCATTCATACTAATTTGCTTTTAAATATTGCTTAACTGTACCTTATTATTATGGGTTAAAGTGATATGGGTCGTTTGTTGCGCCTACTCTTTTACCAATTAGGTCCACGTAAACAGTTTCGCCGTAAGTAAGCGTTTGATTTGCTTCGCCTTTGTAAGTAAGCATTACTTTTTTAATGTCCGAATCACTGGGTTTTACTTCGGCATCGTAGTTTTCTTGTTGGAACATACAAGTAGCTTTGCATTTGGCTTTTTTACCTGCTGCTACAGGAATGCTTGCTTCAAATTTACCTCCTTTAAGCGCTGCGGTAACCACCATCACATTGCCAGTTGCTTTGTCGTCTGCACCTAATTCTGTTACTTCTATGGTTACATTGGCTTTGCCAGCAAAAAGCGTATTGCCCTCTGGAGCCATAGCATCGTCAAGTTTTGGATAATATACATAACCTGCAAGGGTTGTACCTTTTAGATCGCTGGTTTCAAGCGCTGTTGGTTCAACTTTTTCGCAAGAAGCGAAACTCATTAACATAGCTGCAACTGCAGCAAACAAACTCATTTTTTTCATAATTTTCTGTATTTTTTTGTTTTGTAAATAATTTATCGTGTATATCTCTTAGTAAGAGAGGAAGACGAGGACAAAAATATTAAAATTTATTAAACAAACAAACGTTTGTGTTATTATTTTATTTACAATTTTAAGAATAGGCGTTACAGATAGCTGTGTGGCACATCATGCGTTATTTTTTTTATCGAGATAAAAATTGAATGAGAAAAATAGGATTAAACATCCTATTAAACCGTAAAAAAATGCAGATTTTGGATGATGTTTTTAGATAAAGTATGCCCATGAGGCTGGTTTCGGACAAAGTATAGATAATTATGAATTAGCAGGTTATGCGTTAGATAGAATCTTCCTTTCTTACTAAGAGATATAGTTTCTCCAATCAACGCATAATGGCATCAACAATAATTAGGCGGTGTGGGTAGAAATGTGTACCTTTGGTGGCAATTTGAACTTATCGCCATGAAAGAGAAAATACGCCAAGCATTACGCATTTGTTTGCTGTTTGCCATACTACTCATACCTATTTTTACGCTCTATGCACGGCTATAGACTTGGAGTATTCTTTTCTAAAAAAAATGGCCTATTTATGGGTGGTGATTATTTTGCTTTTGCTACCTACTCTTTTTGTAAAAGCGCGTACCTATTTTATAATAGAAGGTATTTTTAATTTGCTGTTTTTTCCCATTGACATAGCCAGCTTGTACCTAAACAGACAATCTACTTCTAGAGCGTTTTTGCAAAATATTTTGTACACAGACCTGCAAGAAGCGGGCGAATTATTGGCCTCTATGTGGCCTGTATGTGGGTTGGTTTTGGCTATATACCTTACGTATTTTGCGCTTGCCTGGCGGGTAGAAAATACGTTTTTACTGCCTAAACGCTGGCGTAATGTAGTTTTGATAAGTGGTATTTTTGCAGTTGCGACTGGTATTGTTACGTATAGCATTTACCATTATTCGCGCAAAAGTAATCAATCTATTGACACTTTACTATTAAGCGCCATAGATACAGCTGCCATGAAACTGTACAAAATTTTTCCGTACAACTTATACTTAGAAATGGCAGACATTGTAGCCATACACCACCAACAACAAAAGCTACAAGAACAAGTGGCTCACTTTACTTTTGGCATTACCCCAACCCAGCAAGACAACGCTTTGTATATTTTGGTATTGGGCGAAGCGGTACGGTACGACCACTTGGGCATACATGGATACGAGCTAAACACCACGCCTTATTTAGCTCAACAAAGCAACCTTATAAGCTACGACAGTGCGTTTGCACAGGCCAATTTAACGGCCAATTCGCTTCCGCTCATTCTTTCGCGCGCTACGGCCGATGACCCCAATAGGGCTTTTCGGGAAAAATCTATAGTAGCGGCTTTTCAGGAAGCTGGCATTGTTTCGGGCTACATCACTAAACAACAACCCACCGCCATAGAGCGACGCATTTTATCCTCCTGCCATTACCCGTATGCTTACAGCAAAGATTTTGATGTGGATGGCAATTATGACGCAGAGATGATAGACCAATTGCGTGCATACGTGGCCGATACGGCGCAATTTTTTGTATTACACATGCTGGGCAGCCATTTTAGGTACGAGCTTCGCTACCCTGCTTGCTTTGAGGTGTTTAAACCTGTTTTGGGCAAATCTTTTAGCTATTCTATGATTAACAAAAGCAACAAAGACAAGTTTGTAAATGCTTATAACAACACGCTTTTGTACTTAGACTATTTTATGCATGAGCTTATAACGTACGTGGATAGTTTAAACAAACCTGCCGTTATTGTGTACCTATCGGACCACGGTGAAAGTTTTTGGGATGACGAGCGAAACTTATCGTTGCATGGCTCTTACAGCATAGCCAAGGCCGAATTTCATGTACCTATGCTGATATGGTACTCTGACCAATACGCTGCTGCCTATCCGCAAAAGGTAGAAAACCTAAAACAAAACAAGACACGTGCGGTATCGTCTAACGTAGTATTTAGTTCGATGTTAGATATGGCTGGCGTTAAAGAAGTGGTAGATAGTACAAAATCTATTTGTTCGCCATACTTGCAAAGTATAGATTCTTTGTGGGTAATGGATGGAACGGGTAATGCAGAGCATGTTTCGCTCAAAGAACTAAACAAATAATATTGTGCATTTTTTGTGCATTATTCTTGTGTTTTTGCATTGATTATTTCAACGTTTTTTAGTATTTTTGCAAGGTTTATTATACAACATTGCAAATACATGAAATATAGCATAAAAACACTTATATATACTTCACTTATAGCCACTTTAGCGGCCTGCGGGCAGCAAAAAGCCCAAGAAACCACACCAGTAGAAAGCGAGCCTGTGGCGCAAGTTATTCCCGTTAAAACGGAATATGGCATTGTTACAGAAGATTTTATTACCGAAATGGGCGTGGTTAAAAGCGGTCAAACCCTTTCGGGCGTTTTTGAACACGTAGGTGTTCCGCGCAACATTGCTGCAGCGCTTAATACCCTGCCCGACTCGGTGTTTAACGTAAAAAAAGTACGCGCTGGTAACCAATTTACCGTGTATCGCATGCAAGATTCGCTTAAAACGCCTGCTTACATTGTGTATCACGGCTCCATTATAGACCATGCGGTGTTTAAAACCACAGACAGTTTGTCTGTTTGGCACTTTAAAAAACCTGTAACTTCTCAAACAAAGGTTTCTACTGCTACCATAGAAACATCGCTGTGGGATGCTACCGTTAGCAACAACCTAAACTTAAACCTATCGTTAGAACTTTCTGATATTTACGCATGGGTGATTGATTTCTTTGGTATCCAAAAAGGCGACGGATTTACCGTTTATTACTCTGAGAACTACGTAGATAGCGTATCGGTAGGCATTGGTAAAATTTATGCCTGCAAGTTTACGCACAACAAACAAGATTATTACGCATACCGCTACGACAACGATAGTTTGGGCATTCATGGCTATTGGGACGAAAACGGAAACAGCTTGCGTAAGGCTTTTTTAAAGGCTCCGCTTAAGTTTTCGCGTATTTCTTCTCGTTTTACTTACGCCCGAAAACACCCTGTTTACAAGGTAGTACGCCCTCACACGGGTGTAGATTACGCTGCGCCTATGGGTACGCCTGTAGTAGCTATTGGCGACGGAAAGGTTATTTTTAAGGGCTACAAAGGCGGTGGCGGACACACGGTTAAAATTAAACACAATAGCATTTATACCACGGCTTATTTGCACTTGTCTAAATACGGCAAAGGCATTAACGTGGGGGCGCAAGTTAAACAAGGTCAGGTAATTGGCTATGTGGGAAGCACGGGTGCTTCTACGGGTCCGCACTTGGACTTTAGGGTTTGGAAAGGCGGTAGCCCCATTGACCCGCTAAAAATGGAATCGCCATCGGTAGAGCCTGTTCCTGCAAAAGCCATGGATGCCTTTAAGGCGGTAAAAGCGGAGTATGATGAGAAGCTTGCTTCTTATGGTGATGCGGTGATTCGGTGATGCGGTGATGCGGTGATGCGGTGCTTGTGAATATAATTGACGAATCGGTGTATTTAAAGGAGAGTTGAAAAAGGAAAATTGACTTTTGACTTTATTCGTGCTTCGCCCTCATGAAGTTGCTCACGCTCGGCAATGATTAAGCAAGCTTATCATTACTCTCGCTTACTCGCAACTTTTGACTTTTTTTCATGTCTTGCGATATTAAACATATTGGAACGGTAACAGGCTTGCATAAGGATGCTGTTACGGTGCGTGTGCAGCAACGGGCGGCTTGTGCGGGATGTGCATCGAAGGATGCATGCACGCTTTCGAGCGAAAAAAAAGACATGATGCTTACGGTTAAGCACCCCCAACCTACCCTGTTTAGCGTGGGCGAAACAGTGCATTTGGTAAGTACTAAAAATAAACTGTATGCGGCTGTATTTGTGGCGTATGTATTGCCTTTGTTGGGCATAATGGCGGTGGTGATAGGCTGTATGCATTGGCTCAACAATGAGGTGTGGGCGGCTGCGTTAGGTTTGGTATTTTGTTGCATCTACGCACTTTTGCTGTTGTTATTGCCAAAAAAATACACACAAAAATGGCAAATTGATATTCAAAAAATATGAACATGATTGTTACATCGCTGCTTGTATTGGGCGTAATAGCCGCTGTTTCGGCTAT
>JAFOWX010000073.1 GCA_017391905.1 Paludibacteraceae bacterium
AGCATTGTTCCGCAAATAATTCCGCCTTTTTGACAGAGTTGGAACACAAATTCGTCTTCTAATGCAAGGATACATATCATTGGATAGTTTTTTAGAAAAAATTCAATATACAGAAATAACTTTTCAATATTTTATAGGGACAGAAGATGCTATTAAATACTTAAAGAAACTATGAGACCACAGGATAAACAATTTTTAATAGAATCACTTTGTGAAGACCTTGTTCCTATGATTATGGAAGAATATCACTTAACAGATATTGAAGCAATAGATAAACTCTATAAATCTAGAACATTCACAAAAATAGAAGATGCAAACACAGGATTGTACTACCAAGGTCCTGTTTATGTTTTTGAGTTACTGAAAGAAGAATTCTCAGAAAAATAAAATTCTATCTTCTCTCTTATGCTATTCATACTCATTGCATATATACTATTGATTCTGGCAGTAACATTTTACAAGCGAAAGCGTGGCAATGAGGCCTTTTTTACTGCTGAGCGAAATTCTTCTTGGGTAATGGTGGCTTTTGGCATGCTAGGGGCTTCGCTTTCCGGAATATCGTTTATTTCGGTGCCAGGAATGGCTCCAAGCAGTGGTTTCACCTATATGCAATTGGTGCTTGGGTTTTCACTTGGGTATATTATTGTGGCAAAAGTGCTGCTGCCACTATACTATAAACTAAACTTAACCAATATTTACGAATACCTTAACCTGCGTCACGGCAAATACAGTTATCGCACGGCATCCCTGTTTTTTATACTGAGCCGAGGGCTTGGCTCTGCTGCCAGGCTCTACGTGAGTGCGTTTCTTATTCACACCTTTATCTTTGCTCCGCTTGGCATTCCGTTTCCTTTGGTTGCCATTTTAATGGTAGCTTTTATCTACCTCTACACCTCTGTGGGCGGCATTTATACGTTGGTTAAAACCGATGTAATCCAAACTATTTTTCTACTTGGCTCGTTGGTTTGCCTACTTGTATTTTCATATAATGGTATGGATGGCAGCCATGTGAGCATTTTGAACGAAAAATGGATAGAAACAGACTGGGTGGCTAAAAATAATTTTGTAAAATACGTGCTTAGTGGTATGCTTATTACGGTATGTATGACAGGTCTTGACCAAGATATGATGCAAAAAAACCTTACCTGCCGCACCTTGAAAGAAGCACAAAAAAACATGTATAGCTACGGATTTATGTTTCTGCCTATCAACTTTGCATTCTTGCTGTTAGGACTATGTGTGGGCAACATTTTTATAGAAAATGGCATAAGCATTCCAGCAGAAAACGATATGCTTTTGCCTGAGGCTATACTAATGGGACTACTACCAGAGGTGGCAACGTATATTTTTATAATAGGCATAATCTCGGCGTCACTTTCCAGCGCCGACTCTACGTTTGTATCGCTTACCACCACCCTTTCTACTACTTTTTTTTCCGATGAGGTTAAAAACAACGATGGAAAGTATGAAAATTTCAGAAAAAGAACGCATATAGCAGTGGGGGTATTTTTCTGCCTCATGCTTCTAATCTTTTATTTTGTAGGCAGCGACAACATGATAGACCTGCTTTTCCGCTTGGCATCTTACACCTACGGCCCATTGTTGGGACTTTTTGCCCTATCGATGTTTACAAAAGTGGAAATTAACGATAATTTGTCTCCTATTGTATGCACTATTTCGCCTATAATCTGCGTTATAATACAAGTACTATCTAGTAATTCATTGGGATACGAATTGTTATTGTTAAATGGAATGCTTACTTTTGTAGGATTATTGCTTATTCGTAAAAAATGAAAATACAATCTGCCACCTTTGTTCAAAGTAGCCCTACCGTAGGCAAATGCCCCAACACACACTTGCCCGAATTTGCTTTTATTGGCAGGTCTAACGTGGGAAAATCGTCGCTTATCAACATGCTAACCGGGGTAAAAGGGCTTGCCATGACCAGCTCAAAACCTGGTAAAACCCTGCTAATTAACTACTTTCTAATAAATGAACAATGGCACTTGGTAGATTTACCTGGATACGGATACGCACAAGTAGGTAAAAAAAAGCGCGACACCTTAGAAGGCATGATAAAAGGCTATATAGACAAGCGCGAACAGCTTACCAACCTTTTTGTACTGATAGATAGCCGCCACGAACCCCAACGCATTGATACCGAGTTTATTAACTGGCTGGGCGAAATTGGTGTTCCCTTTTCCATTGTCTTTACCAAAGTGGATAAACTATCACGTGCAGCGTGCATGCGCAACGTAGAAGCCTACAAAAAACATTTATTGCAAAGTTGGGAAGAACTTCCCCCTATTTTTATTACTTCGTCCGAAAATAAAACGGGGCGCGAAGAGTTGCTTGCGTATATTGAGGAGATACTTTCATAATGGTGAGGCGGTGAGGCGGTTTTTATTGACTAATCGACAAATCGACTAAACAACTAAACAAACAAATAAACAAATAAACGAATCAACAACTAAAGAGTTTCATTTTTTTTATTTACATTTGCAAGATAATCTGCATTTATTCACTAAAATTTAAATACTATGTTAGAAGCACAAAAAAAGATGAAGACATGGTTCTATGCTCTTCTATCGCTTCCAGCAACCGCTATGGGATTTGGCCTTTCGGTAC
>JAFOWX010000074.1 GCA_017391905.1 Paludibacteraceae bacterium
ACACTCACGTTGCAGGTGAGCTTGTCATCGAGAACGAGATCAAGCCGACCTGCGAGAAGGACGGAGTCTACGACGAGGTAGCATATTGCTCAGTCTGCTCTACCGAGATGTCGAGAAAAACGGTTGTCGTCGCCGGAGGGCATGTCTTTGATTGCTCTGCTCCTGTTGCTGAGTCTCTACCAAGCTGTAATAAATACGGCTATTGATATGAAAAATTTAGGAATCATTGTTGTTCTATTAGGCGTTTTGGCACTTGTAATTCCTGCCTTTGCCGATTTTGAATCAAACACCACATTAGCCATTGGTGCAATCACCCTTTTAGTAGGAGCTTTCTTACACGTGTTCTTTACCAAAAGATCCATTGATAAAAACTAATCCTCACCTATAAGGAAACACAACAACTTCATTGCTTGCAAAACCAAACAAGTTGTTCAACCAAAACAAAAAAAATGGAACCATAATGGTTCCATTTTTTATTACCCCTTATCCAAGAGTCTTATTCCAAACCAAGCGATTTTTTCACTGCCAATACTTTTTCTTCGGCAGCAGCATTCACCGCTTCGTATTCGTCAGCATTAGCCAAAGGCAATTTCACCTCAATATAGAACTTAATCTTAGGCTCTGTACCAGAAGGACGAACCGAAACTTTGGTTCCATCTTGTGTAAAATATTGCAATACATTCGCTGTTTCTGGCATTTCCAACTCGGTAGTTTTACCCGCCAACAAGTCAATTTGACGCAATGTACCGTAGTCTTTAATAATCGTTACAGGCGAACCAGCCAAATCCTTAGGAGGATTGCTACGGAAACGGCTCATCATTTCTTTAATTTCTTCAGCACCGCTCTTGCCTTTCTTCACAACAGAGATACCTTTTTCTTTCGAGAAGCCAAATTTCACGTAAATTTCTTGAATCAAGTCATACAAGCTCTTGCCATTGTCTTTTGCCCATGCAGCCACTTCAGCAATCAACACACAAGCCGAAACAGCGTCTTTGTCACGAACAAAATCTTCGGCCAAGAAACCGTAGCTTTCTTCACCACCACCAATGTATTGCATTTTGCCTTCATTTTCACGCATTACAGCCGCAATCCATTTAAAGCCGGTATAGCAGTCAAAGTAAGGAACGTTAAATTTACGTGCAATAGACGCAATCATTTCGGTAGTAACAATGGTCTTAACAATATACTCTTTGCCTTTTAGTTTACCCAATTCAGACCAACGAGTTAGCAAATAGTAAATAAACAACATAGCCGTTTGGTTACCATTCACCAAAATCCATTCACCCTTGTTGTTTTTAATAGCAATACCCAAACGGTCAGCATCTGGGTCAGAAGCCATTACCATGTCAGCATCCACCTCTTTTGCTTTTTCCACCGCCATAGCCAACGCAGCAGGCTCTTCTGGGTTAGGCGAAACAACTGTGGGGAAATCACCGGTTAATACATTTTGTTCAGGCACATCCACAATGTTTTCAAAGCCATACATTTTCAATGCCTTAGGAATCAACGTAGCACCCGTACCGTGAATAGGCGTATAAACAATCTTCATGTCTTTGTTTCTACGAATCGAATCGGGCGACAAAGTCAATTTGCTAATTTTTTCCAAGAACACATTGTCCACGTTTTCGCCAATAATCTCAATCAAATCAGCATTGCCTGCAAATTTCACATCATCAACCGATTTAATTTTGTTTACTTCCGAAATAATATTGGTATCGTGAGGAGCAATAACTTGCGCACCATCAGCCCAATAAGCCTTATAACCATTGTATTCTTTAGGATTGTGCGAAGCCGTTACCACAATACCACTTTGGCAACCCAAATAACGAATAGCAAACGAAATTTCGGGAGTAGGACGCAAATCTTCAAACAAATACACTTTAATGCCATTAGCCGAGAAAATATTAGCAGCAGTTTCGGCAAACAAACGGCTGTTGTTACGACAGTCGTGACCAACCACCACTTTAATTTCCTGACCTTGAAACTCTTTAAGCAAGTAGTTGCTCAAACCTTGTGTAGCCGAACCTACGGTATAAATATTCATGCGGTTTGAACCAACGCCCATAATACCACGCAAGCCACCGGTACCAAACTCCAAATCTTTGTAAAACGATTCAATTAACTCGGTGGTGTCTGCATTGTCCATCAACGCCTTAACAGCCGCTTTGGTATCAGCATCATAATTTCCGTCCAACCAAAGTTGGGCTTTCTTTTTTACATCATCAAGCAAGTTATTTTCCATATTTTATATCAATTATGTTAGAAACAAGTTAAATTTTTGGCAAATGTACAGTTATTTTTTCAATCTTCCATTAACACCCCTATTTTTTTATAACATTCGTTATTATTTCCCAAAAATAACACGTAAATTTGCAATTCTACAATAACATTTGTTTAAAAATTACACAAGATAGTTTTAAAATGAAACATCCACTTAAAAGTGCACAAAGCACAGAAGGACGCCGCATGGCAGGAGCCAGAGCTCTTTGGGTAGCCAACGGCATGAAACGCGAACAAATAGGCAAACCCATTATTGCCATTGTAAACTCGTTTACCCAATTTGTACCCGGTCACGTACACCTACACCAAATAGGACAAGAAATCAAACAAGAAATAGAAAAATTAGGTTGTTTTGCGGCCGAATTTAACACCATAGCCATAGACGACGGTATTGCCATGGGGCACGACGGCATGCTTTACTCATTGCCCAGCCGCGACATCATTGCCGACAGCGTCGAATACATGGTCAACGCCCACAAAGCCGATGCCATGATTTGCATCAGCAACTGCGACAAAATCACCCCCGGCATGCTAATGGCCTCCATGCGCCTAAACATACCTACCATTTTTGTTTCGGGTGGTCCTATGGAAGCAGGTTCGTGGAAAAACCGCCACGTTGATTTAATCGATGCCATGGTACAATCTGCCGACAGCACCGTATCCGATGCCGACGTAGCCGAACTTGAACGCTCAGCATGCCCCTCATGCGGATGCTGTTCAGGCATGTTCACCGCCAACTCCATGAACTGCTTAAACGAAGCATTAGGCATGGCACTACCCGGTAACGGCACCGTATTAGCAACCCACCAAGTACGCAAACAACTCTTTATGCAAGCCGCCCAAAAAATTGTAGAAAACGCCTACAAATACTACCGCGACGGCGACGAAAGCGTACTACCCCGTAGCATTGCCACCCGCGACGCCTTCCTAAACGCCATGACCTTAGACATTGCCATGGGCGGATCAACCAACACCGTTCTCCACCTATTGGCCATTGCCCAAGAAGCAGGAGCAAACTTTACCATGGACGACATCGATGCCCTATCGCGCAAAACCCCATGCCTATGTAAAGTAGCCCCCAACACCCAAAAATACCACGTTCAAGACGTAAACCGCGCCGGAGGCATTTTAGGTATCATGGAATGTTTGGCACAAGGCGGGCTTATCAATACCCAGGTAAAACGTGCAGACGGACTAACCCTTGCACAAGCCATTGAGCAATACAGCATCACCAACGGCAACCCATCAGCGGCAGCCGTAAACCTATACACCGCGGCCCCAGCCAACCGCTTCAATTTAGTATTAGGCTCACAAGACAGCCGTTTTGAAAGCCTCGACACAGACCGCGCCCAAGGTTGCATCCGCGACATACCAAACGCCTACACCAAAGACGGAGGTTTAGCCGTACTTAAAGGCAACTTAGCCTTAGACGGTTGCGTTATCAAAACCGCAGGCGTAGATGAAAGCATTTGGCACTTTGAGGGCAAAGCTGTTGTCTTCACCTCGCAAGAAGCCGCATGCAACGGCATCTTAGGCGGTCAAGTACAAGCAGGCGATGTAGTTATCATTACGCACGAAGGTCCTAAAGGAGGTCCCGGCATGCAAGAAATGCTATACCCCACCTCGTACATCAAATCCATGCACTTGGGCAAACAATGCGCCCTTATCACAGATGGTCGCTTCTCTGGTGGCACCTCTGGTTTAAGCATTGGTCACGTTTCGCCCGAAGCAGCCGCAGGAGGCAACATCGGCCTTATCCAAAACGGCGATACCATTGTCATCGACATCCCAAGCCGCAGCATCAACATCCAGGTTAGCGACGAAGAATTAGCCAACCGCCGTGCAGCCGAAATGGCACGTGGCAAAGCAGCCTTTACCCCAAAAGACCGCAACCGCGTAATTTCCAAATCGCTAAAAGCATACGCTTCGTTGGTAAGTTCGGCCGACAAAGGAGCTATTCGTTTAATAGACTAAAACAACCCATATGAAACAAAACATAACAGGCGCACAAGCATTGATGGAATCCCTTTTGCACGAAGGAGTTGATACCATATTTGGCTATCCCGGAGGAGCAATCATTCCCGTATTCGATGCCATGTACGACTACACAGATAAACTACACTACGTCCTAACACGCCACGAGCAAGGAGCAACCCACGCGGCCCAAGGCTACGCACGCGTATCCGGCAAAGTAGGCGTATGCATTGTAACCAGCGGTCCCGGAGCCACCAACACCATTACCGGTATTGGCGATGCCCTTATGGACAGCACCCCCATGGTAGTAATTACAGGTCAGGTAGGCAAATCCCTGTTAGGAACCGACGCATTCCAAGAAATTGACTTGGTAGGCATTACCCAACCCATTACCAAATGGAGCTACCAAATCCGCGACGAAAAAGAAATTCCATGGGCAGTGGCACGTGCCTTCTACATCGCCAAAAGCGGTCGTCCCGGCCCTGTCGTATTAGACTTTGCCAAAAACGCACAAACCGCCAAATTCGATTACGAGCCAGCCACCTGCACCTTTATTCGTAGCTACCTACCCAACCATCCGCTCGATAACGAAGCAGTAGCCAAAGCAGCCCAACTCATCAACCAAGCCAAAAAACCATTGGCATTGGTAGGACACGGCGTTACCATAGGTCAAGCAGAAGAAGAATTAAAAGCCTTTTTAGACAAAGCCGACATTCCTGCCGCATGGACCTTGCTTGGCGAATCGGCCATGCCTACCTCTTACCGCCTAAACAAAGGTATGTTAGGCATGCACGGCAACATTGGTCCCAACATCAAAACCAACGAATGCGACCTACTCATAGCCATAGGCATGCGCTTTGACGACCGCATCACCGGCGACCTTAACGTGTACGCCAAACAAGCCAAAGTAATCCACTTTGACATAGACATAGCCGAGATAGACAAAAACGTCAAAACAGACGTAGCCGTATTGGGCGATGTTAAGAATACCCTACCTGCGGTTACCGCACAACTAGAAAATAACGCCCACACCGAGTGGATTGATTCGTTCAAACAGTACGAAGAGTTAGAAATGGAAAAAGTAATTCGCCACGAACTCAATCCACCAGCAGGTAGCCCCATTACCATGGGCGAAGTGGTACGCAAAGTATCGGATGCCACCCAACGCAAAGCCATTTTGGTTACCGACGTAGGCCAAAACCAAATGGAAGCCGTACGTTACTTCCAATTTGACGAAAAACGTAGCGTAGTTACCTCGGGCGGTGCTGGCACCATGGGATTCGGTATTCCTGCTGCCATCGGAGCTAAAATAGCCAAACCCAAACGCACCGTATGCCTATTCTGCGGCGACGGTGGTTTCCAAATGACCATGCAAGAATTAGGCACCATTATCCAAGAAAAGATGGACGTTAAAATCATTTTAATGAACAACAACTACTTGGGCATGGTACGCCAATGGCAAGAATTATTCTTCCAACAACGTTACTCGTCAACCCCTATGGTAAACCCAGACTTTAACGCCATTGCACAAGCGTACGGTATTCCAACCCGTTTGGTGAACCAACGCGAAGAATTAGACAGCGCCATTGCCGATATGCTAAACAGCACCAACAGCTACCTATTGGTAGTAAACGTACAAGAAAAAAGTTTAGTATATCCCATGACACCCGCAGGCGGTGCCGTTACCACCATACTATTAAACGAAAACAACAAATAAGGTACCAATATGGAAGAAAAAACCATTTATACCATTACCATTTTTTCGGAAAACAATCCAGGTTTGCTTAACCAAATTACCACGGTATTTACCCGCCGACAAATCAATATCGAAACCCTTTCGGTATCCCCTTCGGCCCTAAAAGGTATCCACAAGTTTACCATTACCGTACAAACAGACAAACCCACCATCGAAAAAGTGGTCAAACAAATTGACAAACGCGTAGATATTTTAAAAGCCTACTACAACAACGATAGTGAGCTTGTTTATCAAGAAATTGCGCTATACAAATTGGCTACCGACAAAGTACTTGCCTTAGGTGGCATCGAACCCCTTATTCGCAAATACAACGCCCGCGTACTCGAAATATTAGACAACTGCGTAGTACTCGAAAAAACAGGTTTGTACGAAGAAACCCAAGAAATGTTTGACGAGTTAGCCCGCACCACCGGCGTACTACAGTTTATACGTTCGGGCCGAGTTGCCATTACCCGTGGTCGCATAGAAAGACTAAGCGATATGTTAGCCAGCATCGAAAAACGACGTCAAGAAGAACAACTATGATAGAACACGCACATACCCTACAATACACGGTTTTAGCGCACGAAATTGATTTCACCAAGCACTTTAAACCCGTTAATTTATTTGCCTTGCTACTAACATCAGCAGGCATTGATAGTGAACGTAAAGGAAGCGGCATTGATACCATGCACCAAGCAGGATGCACTTGGGTACTATCGCGCGTTGCCATCGAAATTGTAAAACAACCCTATCAATTAGATGAAATTACCCTACAAACATGGGTAGAAGGTAACAACAAACTCATTAACACCCGCAACTTTTTGCTTACCTATCCCAATGGAGACGTAGCCGTTAGAGCATGCACCTATTGGTCTATGATAGACATGAACAACCGCAAAGTAATGAGTTTAGAGAACAACCCCTTTGTAGCAAAATTCCCCATTAACCCCACAACAGCAGGCATAGAAGCCCCAGCTCGCGTGGCCGAGGTTAAAGAAGGAGCAACCACCACCTATACCATAAGTTACAACGATATTGACTACAACCAACACGCCAATAGCGTACGCTACCTACAATGGGTATTAGACACCTATTCATTGCAACAATTTACCAACAAAAAATTACAACGCATAGACATCAATTACCAACACGAGGCCGCCTTTGGTACTACCGTAAACATAGTAAAACAAGAAAACCAAGACCAACACCTAATTAGCATTAAAAACCAAGAGGGACTTACACTTTGTAAGATAAAATTACTTTGGGCTAACAAAGGTGAATAGAAAGTGGTGCAAACCAAAAAAAAATCCTAACTTTGCACCTCGATTCAACGATTATAACATATAAAACAAACATTATGGCACAAATGAATTTTGGCGGCGTAATTGAAAACGTAGTTACCCGCGAAGAATTTCCATTGGAAAAAGCACGCGAAGTGCTTAAAAACGAAACCATCGCCGTTATCGGTTATGGCGTACAAGGCCCTGGCCAATCACTAAACCTACGTGACAACGGTTTCAACGTAATCGTAGGCCAACGTAAAGGTGGCAAAACTTGGGACAAAGCCGTAGCAGACGGTTGGATTCCAGGCGAAACCCTATTTGACATTGAAGAAGCTTGCCAACGTGGCACCATTATTCAATACTTGCTATCTGACGCAGCTCAAATTGAAGTATGGCCAGTAGTAAAACGCAACCTAACCCCAGGCAAAACCTTGTATTTCTCTCACGGTTTCGCTATCACCTGGAACGATCGCACCGGTATCGTACCACCAAAAGACGTTGACGTTGTATTGGTTGCTCCTAAAGGTTCAGGTACCTCACTTCGTAGAATGTTCTTACAAGGACGCGGTTTGAACTCTTCTTACGCTATCTACCAAGACGCTTCAGGTCACGCATTTGACACCGTAGTAGCATTGGGTATTGGTGTAGGTTCAGGTTACTTGTTCGAAACCACCTTCTTAAAAGAAGCAACCTCAGACCTTACCGGCGAACGCGGTTCATTGATGGGCGCTATCCAAGGCCTATTATTGGCTCAATACGAAGTTCTACGCGAAAACGGACACGAACCTTCAGAAGCATTCAACGAAACCGTAGAAGAGCTTACACAATCGCTTATGCCATTGTTTGCAGAAAACGGTATGGACTGGATGTACGCTAACTGCTCTACCACCGCACAACGCGGTGCATTAGACTGGATGGGACCTTTCCACGACGCTATCAAACCCGTTATGTACAAATTGTACGAAAGCGTTAAAAGCGGAAATGAAGCCCAAATTTCAATCGACGCTAACTCTAAGGCAGATTACCGCGACGGTTTAGAAAAAGAGCTACAAGCCCTACGCGAAAGCGAAATGTGGCAAGCTGGTGCAGTAGTACGTAAACTACGTCCCGAAAACAACTAATCCTTGTTATCATACAACAAAAAACCTGCAAGCTCCCTTGCAGGTTTTTTTGTACCCATATATCCATAAATCGCTTCGCTATGGTGATGCGTTGATGCGATGATACGTTGATTTAGTAATGAGGAGGTGAGGCGATTCAATCTTCCGACTCGGTTTCCGCTCGGACTTTTTTCATCCAAAAACTACGAGAGCTGAACTCGCTACGCTCAAACAGCACCTCTCGCTTAACGCTTTTGGCTAAAAAAAGTTCTTCCCTCACTCCAACACAATGTCCTCAGATTTGAATCGCCTCACCCTATCACAATTTAGCCCGCAGTGGTATTCCCAATGCGTTAATCCAATTTACCCCGCAGGGGTTATACTAATTTGTAACCCCGTGTTAAGGTCGTTTACGACCGCAACGCAGGGAACCTATACTAACAAAAAAAGACCCTGAGAAAAAATCCTTAAGGTCATTACATACACATAAAAAAAGAAGTCTCACAACATTCGTTGCAAGACTTCCTGAAAAACGGCGGCTACCTACTCTACCACAAACGCAGTACCATCGGCGCTACTGGGCTTAACTTCTCTGTTCGGAATGGGAAGA
>JAFOWX010000075.1 GCA_017391905.1 Paludibacteraceae bacterium
AGCCACTGCCATATCGTTGGTATTTGGCATCATGGAAGGCGATTATACCGAGTCGATAGGTATTATTTTTGCTATTTTAATTGCTACCGGCGTAGGCTTTTGGCAAGAATATAGTGCCAAAAAGAAATTTGACGCCATGAAAAGCGACAAAGACTACGAACCCGTTAAAGTACGCCGCAATGGTCAAATATTGGAAATTACCAAAGACCAATTGGTGGTGGGCGATGTAGTGATTCTATCGGCAGGCGACGAAATTCCTGCGGACATTGAAATTTACCAAGCCACCGACATGAAAGTGCAAGAAGCTGCCATGACAGGCGAATCGGTTGGCGTAGCCAAGTACCCTTTAACCGAGCCTTTTAGTGGTTCTGGTTTTGCTCCTAACCTACTGCTACGTGGCACTACCATAGAACAAGGTATGGGCGAAGGCGTGGTGGTAAAAGTAGGCGACGAAACCGAAATTGGCAAAACCACTCGTTTGGCATCTGAAGAAACCAACGGCAAAACCCCATTGGAACAAAAATTGGGCGAATTGGCCGAAAAAATAAACGTGGCTGCCTTTGCTATTTCGGGCACTATGTTCTTGATATTAAACTTATTGCACTGGGATTTTGCGTTGGGCGAAAACGCATTTGCTTGGAACATAGACTTGTTGCTTACCGAAATCCAATTCTTGATGAGTGCGGTGGTTATTATTATTGTGGCTGTTCCCGAAGGTTTACCCCTTTCTGTTACCATGGCATTGGCGTTCTCCATGAAAACCATGGCAAGAGAAAACAACTTGGTTAAGAAAATGCACGCTTGCGAAACCATTGGTGCTGTAAACGTGATTTTTACCGATAAAACCGGTACGCTTACCCAAAACTGCATGACCGTGGTTGAAAAAAGCGTTTCTGCTCAAGACCAAGACATGCTTAACCTAATTGGTGCTATCAACTCTACCGCCAATTTTTCTAACGAAAATACTGTATTGGGCAACCCTACCGAATCGGCTATTTTAAAAGATTTGGGCATGGAAAAAACCACCGCTATTAGAAACGAATACAACATTGTGAACCGTATTCCTTTTTCGAGCGCATGGAAATACATGGTTACCCACGCTAAGAGCAACAAAACCGGCAACGAGGTAATGGTGATAAAAGGTGCGCCCGAGGTTATTTCGCGCATTATAGGCAGAAACGATTACTTGGCAGAGGTAGCAACCCAACAAGAACGTGGACGCCGTGCCATTTCGGCAGCGTTGATTGCGTCTAATTCTTTTGATACCATTAAAAAAGAGTTGAACCAAGGCTATGCACTAAGCAATTGCACCTACATTGGCACTTGGTTTATTGAAGACCCTGTGCGTAGCGATGTGCCTATGGCCATAGAAAAATGCTACCAAGCAGGTATTGACGTAGTAATGATGACCGGCGACAACATTAAAACCGGTAGCGAAATTGCACGCCAATCTGGTTTTACCAATATCTGGGCTATTGAGGCCAAAGACTTTAACAAAGCCATTGAATGTCCTAAAAACGGACGTAACTACCCCAACGTTATTAGCCGTTGTACGCCCGGCAACAAATTGGATATTTTGCAATGGATGCAATCTAACGGATACGTATGTGCCATGACTGGCGACGGCGTTAACGACTCACCCAGCTTGAACCACGCAGACGTGGGTATTGCCATGGGTTCCGGTACTTCTGTGGCTAAAGAAGCAGCAGATATTGTGCTATTAGACGATGCATTCCCTTCTATTGTAACCGGTGTAAAATGGGGTCGTTCGTTGTTTAAAAACATCAAGAACTTCTTGTTCTTGCAATTGTCTATAAACGTTTCGGCTTGTTTGGTGGCTGTATTTGGTCCGTTGGTAGGTGTAGAAATGCCATTTACCGTTACCCAATTCTTGTGGATTAACTTGGTAATGGACTCGTTGGCAGCTATTGCATTGGCATCTGAACCTGCAGACCAACGCGTGTTGCTTGACAAACCTCGCGACAAAAACGAGTTTATTATAAACAAAGCCTTAGGCAAAGCCATTTTTGGATTTGGTGGTTTTGTGTGGGTATTGTGCGTAGCTATTTTGTGGGGCATGAACCACACCGCTGTAATAGAAGGCTGGGGCGCTACCCAATTGGCTACATTCTTTGCCGCTTTAAACCCCACCATTTTCTTTGCCACTTACATGAGCATTAACTGGTGGAACATGTTTAACGCACGTGTTATTGGTAAAAATAAATCGATATTTGACGGATTGTTTGAAAACGCAAAATTCTTGGGCATCATGGCCTTTATTTTGGGTGTTACCATTTTGATTGTTCAAATTGGTGGCGAAGTATTCCAAACCATTCCACTATCTGCTGCAACCTGGGGTTGGATTATTCTACTAACCTCGCCTATTGCCATTGTACGCGAAATCTATTTCCAACTAACCAAAAAGCGCTAATGTAAAACAACTTTCCAACAAGTTGTAGTGCATACAATAAAACGAGGGCTGCTAAATTTTAGCAGCCCTCATTATATTCAACTCCTTTATTTATTCACATCTTCCCATATTAACTGATAGGGTTGCTGCAATTGCTCTTGCGTAAACGGAACAACACCCGTGGTAGAAGCAGACAATACGTTGATATGCCCTGTTTGATGAAAATGCAAGGTATTGTCTTTATTATCTATCATTTTTACCTTGGTGATGATGTTTTTTTCTTCTACATACACCTGGTTGTTAGTAGTTTGATACAAAATATTGCGTTTAACATCGGCATACACGTGTTTGAGCCTAAATTTTTCGATGCTTTGCGAGGTTAAAACCACGGTATTTAAAATAGCCAATTGGTCTGCATTTAGCTTATAGCCAAAAGGTATGTGTGCTTCTACCACCAAATCTTGTGATTGTTTTTGGATGCGATACGAATACGGATCCAAAACCATATTGAGCGTCAGGTTTATTTTTAAGATGCCCAAAAAGTTGTAACTATCGCTATAGGTAAGCAGCATCACGCTGTCTTGTTCGTAACTTTCCCACTTGCTAACCTTGCCTTTTAGCTCGTTAAACATCCATTTAATATCGCCACCCCACAATACACGGTGTATAAAAATACTGGAATCTACCAACTGAATACGTTCGGCGTTTTTATCCTTACGCAAACGGTCCTCTATGCCATCCAATCGTTGGCTGGTTTCGGGATGTCTATAGCGCTTAACCCACTGGGGAAGCAACTGAATGGAATCTACTTTATGCTTGTCTTTTAGGGGTATTTCTATGATGGTGCCGGTTAATTCCTCGTACGCCGCCACCTGATTGTCGTTGTAAATGGCGTAATCCGATTTTACCTTATAAAAGTGATTATCAGCAGGAAAATCGTGCATAAGTTGGGTATAAACTTCCTTTAGCAAGTTCTTTTTTTGCTTGCGCTTGCTTACGTACTTACGTTCTTTGCTTATTTCTGTTTCGCTCAATAATATGGGCTGCTCTTGCAATTGTAACGCAACCGTATCGGTGGGTATTTTTTTAAGTTTTACCTCGATGGTTTTAAACCCGATAAACGAAACAACAATGGTTTGGTTGGGCTGTACGTTGGGTAACTCAAAAACCCCATCGCTATCTGTAATAGTACCGTTTACCAAATCATTTTCTACGTACACGCTGGCAAACGACACAGGCACGCCCTCGGGGTCTGTAACCTTGCCTACCAACGTTGTATTTGCCCATGCCCAATGGGCGCAAAGGACAAACAATATGCTTACTATCCACTTTTTCATAACAAATGTTGGTGTCTTTGTAACACCATTTTGGTTTGGTGATACCCTAATTTAAAAATTTCGTCCACGGCATCTAAATCAAACATATCGTATTGCAATACTTCGGGCATTTCTACCAAAATATCGCATAATTTACCGTCTTCTTTGGTATTGGCTCTAAACATAAAATTATACGAGCGCAAGGCTATTTCCACTATAGTTTGCTTATACTGCGTAGGTACCAATGGGCTTACGTTTATACCTATTACCAACTCACACTCGTCTCTAATCACATCCACGGGAAAATTGCAAAACACGCCACCATCTACGTAATGTACGCCGTCTATCTCTGTGGGTGGAAACACAATGGGTACGGTAGAAGATGCCATAACGCGCTCTGGTAAACTACCGTGTGTAAATACCGTTCGCATACCATGATCCAAATCGGACGCTACAATGCGCAAGGGTATGGGTAAATCTTCTATGTTTTTATACGCGATTTTACTGCGCAAAAAAGCCACAAATTTATTGGGACTAAATAAACCTGCTGTAGGTATGGTTAGTTGTGTAAACGTAGAAAAGCCCTTGTTTTTAAACATATCACATATCTCAACCGGTGCATAGCCTGCCGAATAGAGGGCTCCTGCTACAGCCCCCGCACTGGTAGCTGCTATAATGTCTGGTCTGTAGCCAAATTCTTCTAAGGCTTTAAGCGCACCGGCATGTGCAAAGCCTTTTACGCCCCCACCACTCAGTGCCACTCCTAACTTGTATGTTTTATTCATCGTATTCTCTCTAAAATTTGGGGCGAAACAGACAGCTTTACGTCTGTTTTTCCGTATAATCCAGCTGGGTCTATATCCATAAGGGGCTTTTCTATCCCTTTTTCGGCCCACGTGCCATCTATTTGAAGTGGCTGTTTTTCTACCACAAAACGTTGCACAAAATCTACTACTGCTTTGGCGTGTTCCTTGTAACCGATAACGGCAATTTCGTGCCCAAAGTTTTTGAAACGATAAAATTGGTAAGGCCAACCGTTTTTGTCAAACTGTTTTGCCAATGCATTAGAGCCAAACATGCCCTTACCAAATACCATTAACTTATTGTAAACCACCAATTTGTCTTTTGTACCATGCAAAAAGAACGTAGGAGCAGGCGGGTTTTGGTAGGTAACTTTACCATTAAATGCAGCTATGGCACCGGCAAAAGAAACTACCCCACCCAAACAAAAATCTGGTGGCAGTTTTTGGCTAAGTGGATGTTTGTTTTGCAAGTAATAATCGCATTGCAACGAAATAATGGCACCGGCGCTGGAACCCGACAATACTATTTGACTGGGGTTTATTTTTAGCTCTTGTGCGTTGTTAAGCACGTAGTTTATGGCATCGTAAGTATCTTCAACACCCACATTCACGGCATTTTCCATGAGTTTTGCCAATTCTATCAAACTGGTACTTTCCACACCTTTTAAGCCCAAACGGTAATCAATGGCTACGCCTACCATGCCTTGCTTGGCCAAATTTTCCATGTAGGTTACGGCCGAAGGAGTATCGCGCTGTCCCATTTTAAAGCCACCACCAAACACAAAAAACACACAAGGGTGCGTTTGTAAAGTATCATCGGGCATATAGACATCCATCTGTAGACTACACGTATCGCGTTGGGCAAAAACATAGGTTGTTTTTTGCACAGCCCACACCGACATACACGTTAAGGCAACAACAAGTATTACTAAAAATCGTTTCATATCCTATCTTAATTGTGTTTATAACAAAAGTAAACAAAATACACCAAAAACAAGCAAGCTATAAGTATTTTTAATAGTTATTTTTTTTAGCAAAAACACTTACATTTATTTGCTTACTCCAAAAAATATGATTACTTTTGCAGTCCAAATTGTAGAATAAAATAAAAAACTAAAATATAACGCATTATGAAAAAAGGAATCCATCCTGAAAACTATCGTCCTGTAGTATTCAAAGACATGTCTAATGGCGATATGTTCTTGTCGCGCTCTACCGCGGCTACCAAAGAAACCGTAGAATTTGAAGGCGAAACCTATCCTGTTGTTAAATTGGATATTTCAAGCACCTCTCACCCATTCTACACCGGTAAATCTACCTTGGTTGACACCGCTGGTCGTGTTGATAAATTCAACTCTCGTTACAAAAGAAACAAATAATTTACACCATAAATTAATTGTACGTTTTAATGAAAGCAACCCATACGGGTTGCTTTTTTTGTGAGGTGATAAACAAGGAGCACTAAAAAAATCTCGGCCACTTAAACAAGCTTAGTGACCGAGATTTATACCAAAGCGTTATACATTTACAACGCCCTTTTACATCCACATTAAAGCAATGCTTTTAATTTTTCTTCGTATGCGCTTTTGGGAGCAGCACCTACCATTTTATCTACAACTTGTCCGTTTTTAAAGAACAATACGGTAGGAATGTTGCGAATGGCGTATTGTGTAGCCAAATCGTCGTTTTCTTCGATATCTATTTTACCAATAGCAGCTTGTCCTGCGTATTCTTCTGCCAATTGTTCAATAAAAGGACCTACCATTTTGCAAGGACCACACCATTCTGCCCAAAAATCTGCTACTACTACGTTGTTGCTACTCAACACTTCATCAAAAGTAGCGTCTGTAAATTGTAATGCCATAAGTTTTTATTATTTAAGATTGTTGTTTGTCAAAACGACCGTTTTTTTTCTTCGATGATTGCAAATATACACGCAAATAATATACCAAGCAATTTTATTTTTCAACAAAATAAACAAAGCGACTATCGTCTGCCTCTCGCCAAGACTTGAGCATGGACAACAACTCTTCGGTAAGTAAAATAGGATAATTGCCTCGGCTATTGATAGTCATGCCTGTAATGGGGTCAAACACATCCACCAAAAATTCTACCGCCACTTGCCCTTCTTTGGGAGGTACGTTAACAAAGGCCTGGATGGCGTTAATCATTTCGTCGTTAATAATGTCCAACGGAATACGCAAGGTAAGTTTTTTACCCACAGCACCTTTTAACGACGATAATTCGTCTATGCGTGATACCGAAAATTCTTTTTCGTCTGGGTTATCTCCTACCTCGGTTACGCCTTTTTGCTGATTGCGTTGCGCCTTGATTGCACGCCATGTAGGTTCTAACTTACCGGTTAATACCACAAACGAATTTACAAACAACAAATGCTTAAACTCTTGTATCTTTTTGGTAAGCGAAACCACTGTGTACTCGCCTGCATAACCTTCTATGGTGTATTTGGTAAGCGAAGTATTGCGCTTGGTCATGATTTCTTCTACGCTTCTAACCACCCCTGCCACCACAATATTGGCATTTCCGTATTGTTTTTCCAACATCACTGCATCGTTTAGCTGATCCACATCGGCATTGCAAGCAATGGCAATTTCGGTTTTGTAGTCGTCTAACGGATGCGCCGACAAATAAATGCCCACCAAATCTTTCTCTTTGTTTAATCGTTCAAACGAAGATGTTTCCGGAGCTGCCGGTGCTATCGGACGTTGTATTTCTATTTCTTCCAAATCGTCAAAAAGCGAGCCTTGCATGCAATTGTCGTTTTGGAATTTATTGGCATAGCGCATAAGCTGATCCAAGAATACCTCGTTGGCGTTTACCGGCACAAAAAATTGTTCGCGCGTAATGTCGCCCATGCTGTCAAATGCACCTGCCAGCACCAAACTTTCTATGGCTTTTCTGTTGCAGTTTGATAGATTGATGCGTTCAAAAAAGTCAAAACTATTTTTAAAAGGCCCATGTTCGGCACGTTCTTTTAAAATGGCCTCTACCGCGCCTTCGCCCACGCCTTTTACACCGCCCAATCCAAAACGGATGTTGTTGTCTTTATCGGACGTAAAGTGCAAGAAACTCTCGTTGATATTAGGTCCTAATACACTAATACCCATAGATTTGCACTCTTGCATAAACTTGGTAACCTCCTTAATATCGTCTTTGTTACGCGTTAAGTTGGCTGCCATAAATTCGGCAGGATAATGCGCTTTTAGGTAGGCTGTTTGGTACGCTACCCACGAATAGCACGTAGCGTGCGATTTATTAAAGGCGTACGAAGCAAATTTTTCCCAGTCGGCCCAGATTTTTTCCAACACGGTTTCGTCGTGTCCGTTTTTCTTACCACCCTCTATAAACTTGCCTTTAAGCTCGTTTAGAATGGCAATAATCTTTTTACCCATGGCCTTACGCAAGGCATCAGACTGCCCACGGGTAAAGCCTGCCAACAAACGCGACAAAAGCATCACCTGTTCTTGGTACACGGTAATACCGTACGTGTCCTTTAGGTACTTTTCCATAATAGGAATATCGTACGAAATAGGTTCACGTCCCTGCTTACGGGCAATAAACTGCGGAATATAATCCATAGGACCCGGACGATACAGGGCGTTCATGGCAATCAAGTCTTCAAACACGGTGGGTTGCAACTCGCGCAAGTATTTTTGCATACCGGGCGATTCAAACTGGAACGTACCAATGGTTCGTCCCTCGCTGTAGAGCTTGTAGGTTGCTTCGTCGTCTATGGGAATGGCATCAATATCTACATCAATGCCTTTGGATAGTTTAATGTTTTTAAGGGCCTCTTTGATAATGGACAAGGTACTCAAGCCCAAAAAGTCCATTTTAATAAGCCCCACAGATTCCACTACGTGGCCGTCGTATTCGGTTACTACAATATCTTCGCCCGAAACTTTATCTTTTACGGTGGTTAAAGGGGCAAAGTTGGTTAAGTCGTCTGCGCCAATAATAACCCCACAAGCATGAATACCAATTTGGCGCACCGTACCTTCCAACTGACCGGCATACTCCAACATGGACGAAAGTTCCACATCGTTGCCATAGCGCAATTGATGAATGGAAGGCACCAATTTTACGCAGTTTTTTACGGTTACTTTGGGTACTTTTTGCGTTACAGGGTCGGCAAATTGGTCGCCAAACTTATCGGGCACCATAGAAACCACCTCGTTAACCTTGGGCAAAGGCACATCTTGTACACGGCCTACGTCTTTGATACTGGATTTGGTAGCCATGCTACCATACGTAATAATGTGGGCAACTTTTTCTTTGCCGTATTTTTCGGTTACCCAATCCAATACCGCACCACGTCCGTCATCGTCAAAGTCCACGTCGATATCAGGAAGCGAAATACGGTCGGGGTTTAGGAAACGTTCAAACAGCAAGTCGTATTTTAAGGGGTCAACGTCTGTAATGCGCAAACAATACGCCACTACCGACCCTGCTGCCGAACCACGCCCAGGGCCTACGCTTACACCCAACTCTTCGCGAGCGGCACGAATGTAGTCTTGCACAATTAAGAAGTAACCCGGGAAACCCATGGTTTTCATAATGTACAATTCAAAGATAATGCGCTCTTTTTGCTCGTCGGTTAGCTCATCGCCATAGCGTTTGGCAGCCCCTTCCCACGCTAATTTGGCCAAATAATCGGCCTCCAATTTAATACGGTACAGTTTTTCGTAACCGCCTAAACGTTCTATTTTTTCGTTTGCTTTTTCTTCCGATAAAACCACCTCGCCTTTTTCGTTTCGGGTAAATTCTTCAAACAAATCTTTCTCCGAAAACTTTTTGCGGTATTCTTCTTCCGTTCCAAACGAGGTTGGAATTTCAAACATGGGCATGATGGGACCCGATTCGATGGAATACACCTCTACTTTTTGGCCAATTTCCAACGTATTGGCAATGGCTTCGGGGTAATCGGGGAAAATGGCCGTCATTTCGGCAGGCGATTTTAGCCACTCTTGCTTGGAGTAGTGCATGCGTGGCTCGTTCATTTTTTTGCCGGTGCTCAAACAGATAAGACGGTCGTGCGCTTCGGCATGGTCTTCGTCCACAAAGTGAACGTCGTTAGAGGCAATGATTTTTACCCCTACCTTTTGGGCTATGTTTACCAAATGAGGCAACACCAATTGCTGTTGCTCAAACACCTCGGTATCGGCATCGGGTTTGTCTGTTTGGTGACGTTGCAATTCGATGTAATAGTCTTCGCCAAACAGGTTTTTAAACCAACGAGCCGCCGCTTCTGCTTCTTCGTATTTTTCGTCCAAAATAAGTTGCGAAAGCTCGCCGGCCAAACAAGCCGAACACACAATAAGCCCCTGGTGGTATTTTTCTAATATGTTTTTATCGATACGAGGACGGTTGTAAAAGCCATCAATGTTGGCGATAGATACCAACTTACACAAGTTTTTATAACCGGTTTTGTTTTTAGCCAATAGAATTAAGTGATGACCACTGGAGTCAACAATGTATTCTCTGCCATTTTTTTTGGTAGCTTTAAAGTTTTTATCGTGGTTATACAGGGTACGACGCGCACAATAAGCCTCTACCCCAATAATGGGCTTAAAAGCGGCTTTTGCCTTTAGTGCTTCTAACTCTTGTTCCAACTGCACTTTTTGGTCGGCATCGGTACAAGCGGCTAACTCTTCTTGGCACTGTGCCACTTTTTCTTTGTATTTTTTGGTGGCTTTTTTGGCGTAGTCTGTAAACTCTTTGGCTCCGTACATGTGTCCGTGGTCTGTTAAAGCCAAAGCAGGCATGCCCAAGTTGATGGCTTTATCTACCAACTCGGATATTTTTGACATTCCGTCTAATACGGAAAAGTGCGAGTGAACATGTACGTGTACGAAACTCATGGTTATACGGTGATTCGGTGATTCGGTGAGGCGACTTGCAACTATAGACTTTTGACTAGTTGTTCTACCACTTTGGGATACCATTCGTATTCAAGGGCATGTACTTTGGTAGCCACGTCGTCCGGGGTATCGGTAGGTAACACCTCGCAAACTGCCTGAAATACCACATCGCCGGCATCGTATTCATCGTTTAAATAATGAATGGTTATGCCCGATTCGGTTTCGCCGGCAGCTACCACAGCTTGGTGTACTTTATCGCCGTGCATGCCTTTGCCGCCATATTTTGGCAATAGCGAAGGATGAATGTTTACGATGCGTTGTGGAAATGCCTCCAACATATCGTTATCTATCATTACCATATAACCTGCCAACACCACAAAATCGATGTTGTTTTCTTGCAACAATTTTAATACGGTTCCGTTGGTAAATTCTTCTTTGGTGTATGTATAAGAAGGTATTCCCAAGGCTTTGGCACGTTGGTGCACATACGCCTGCGGTTTATTGGACAAAATAAACACCACTCGCATGGTGGGATGGTTCTCAAAATAACGTACCAAGTTTTCTGCATTGGTACCTGATCCGGAAGCAAATACAACAATATTCTTCATTTCTTACTCTTTCCTTATTTAGTCCACAAAAATAAGATAAATACGCCATCTTTTAGAATACTTTGGGTACTTTTTATTCACAAAATTGAAATGCCGTAACCGCAAACCTAACCACAGAATTGCGTATAACCACTTTAATATTTTTGTAACAATTTATTATCTTACTCATTATCTGATATTTAAGCCCTATAACGGGGATGCAAATGTTAAAAATTGCACATTTTTTTTGTTTTTGTGCAAAGTTTTAACACCAAAACGCACCATTATTGGAATTTTTACATATCTTTGCAGTGCAAAAACACAAATCATTAACTTTTTAAATTTATAACTTATGTCAGAAGTTGCTGCAAAAGTAAAAGCTATCATCGTTGAAAAATTAGGCGTTGATGAAAGCGAAGTAGTAGAAAGCGCAAGCTTTACCAACGATTTGGGTGCTGATTCGTTGGACACTGTAGAAATGATCATGGATTTTGAAAAAGAATTCGACGTTACTATTCCAGACGAAGCTGCAGAAGAAATTGCTACCGTTGGTGATGCTATCGCTTATATCGAAAAAAAATTACAATAATCTACAAGTAGTTACATTATGCAACTAAAAAGAGTTGTTGTAACTGGACTTGGCGCCCTTACTCCTGTTGGCAATACTGTCCCTGCTTTTTGGGACGCATTGTTGGCAGGAGTAAGTGGTGCTTGTCCTATTACACATTTTGATGCAACCCTGTACAAAACACAATTTGCTTGCCAGCTAAAAGGCTATCAACCAACCGATTATTTTGATAGAAAAGAAGCAAGAAAATACGATCTTTATTCTCAGTATGCCATTGTAGCAGCTCGCGAAGCTATCCAAGATGCAAACTTGGATATGAATGCTGAAGATAAAGACCGCATTGGTGTTGTTCTTGGTATTGGCATTGGTGGTATTCAGTCGTTGGAAAAAGAAATTTGCGACCACGCCACCGGCAATGGAACACCCCGATACAGTCCGTTCTTTGTTACCAAAATGATTTCCAACATGGCCAGTGGTCTTATTGCCATGGAGCACGGATTCCGCGGTCCAAACTACGTTTGTACTTCGGCTTGTGCATCGAGCAGTACTGCCATTGCTTCGGCCATAGACCAAATTAGATTGGGCAGAGCAAACATCATCATTACCGGTGGTGCAGAAGCGCCTATTACCGGCAGTGGCATTGGTGGTTTTAACAGCATGCACGCGCTTTCTACCCGCAACGATAGCCCCGAAACGGCTTCGCGTCCATTTAGCAAAAGCCGCGATGGTTTTGTAATGGGCGAAGGATCTGGTTGCTTGGTATTGGAAGAATTGGAACACGCATTGGCAAGAGGTGCTAAGATTTACGCCGAAATAGGCGGTGTTGGTGCTTCGGCAGATGCACACCACCTAACCGCATCGCACCCCGAAGGCTTGGGAGCCATTTTATCCATGCAACGTGCATTAGACGACGCACAAATGGATGTTACCGACATTGACTATATCAATGTACACGGAACCTCAACTCCTGTTGGTGACGTATCGGAAGCGGCGGCTATCATCAAATTGTTTGGCGAGCACGCTTACAAATTAAACATCAGCTCTACCAAGTCTATGACTGGTCACCTAATGGGAGCTGCTGGAGCCATTGAATGTATTGCAAGTATCTTGGCGGTTAAAAACGATGTGGTTCCTCCTACCATCAACTTTGAAGGTGATGAAGACGAAAACATCGACTACAAACTGAACTTTACGTTCAATAAAGCGCAAAAAAGAGTGGTTAACGCAGCCTTATCCAACACCTTTGGTTTTGGTGGACAGAATGCAACCATTATCGTGAAAAAATATAATCAGTAATATTTATCCATACTACATTGATTAAACAAGCATTTTTGAGAATACGGTTCGCTTTTAAGAAAGATGAACCGTATACTCGTTTAAAGAAGATACTTGGTTTTGCTCCTAAAAACATCGAGTTGTATAAGTTGGCCATGCGTCACAGATCCAGCTTACAAGGCAACCAACCCGATAAATTATACAACAACGAACGCCTTGAGTTTTTAGGCGACACGGTGTTAAACACCATTATTTCGGACATACTATACAAAAACCATCCGAAACTGCGCGAAGGCGAACTAACTACCATGCGTTCTAAGATGGTACAACGTGCCACCTTAGACCATTTAGCGGTAACCATTGGCTTAAAGCCCCTTATTCAGAGCAATGCTAAATTATTAAAATCGGACGAGGGCCATATTACCGGCAACGCTTTTGAAGCGCTTATTGGTGCCATATACTTAGACAGAGGATACAGAGTGTGTAAAAAGTTTATAGAAAGACTGATTACCAGCAAGGTCCTTGACATGGAGCAGATTATTAAAAACGACACCAACTATAAGTCGAGACTGATAGAATGGACACAACGCAGAAAAGTGGAGTACCATTTTACCCATACTACAGAAAACATGCCTAACAGC
>JAFOWX010000076.1 GCA_017391905.1 Paludibacteraceae bacterium
ACCAAAGTTTGCCAAGACAAAAATTCTACTATTACCCGTACCCCAAATAACACTACGCAAAGCCCTGCCATAACCTAAATCGCTACTGGTAGGATTACCCGTAAAAGTAGAGGGTGCAAGTTTGGTGCGTAATTGTAAAATTTGACCCACTTTTTGATAGGCACTCATGCGATTGCTATTAGTGTACCATCCCAAACTTTCTGGAATAGGTTTACCTTCTGTATCGTGGCAAGGTTGTTCTTGTTTTTGACCAAAAGGCGCCTTGTCTATGGTATTGCCAGCTGTGCCAGCCTCATTGGAGCAGAACGAATAATCATAGCCCAATTCTTCAAACTGATAAATCATTTGCGGCCCATTTAACATGGCACACATGGCCATCACCGCAGGCACTCGCGCCACACGCGTAGCCTCATTGGTTTTAATAGTACCTACCCCATAGGTTTTGGCTTTCCAAAAAGGACGTTGTTCATCGTGCGACAGGGTATAACTTACAAAACCATCCTTGTTAGCCGCATTTAAATCACTTTTACCACCCGAATAGGCACCCAACGCCACTTCTTGATATGCCTCATTGGTATTTTCCCAACACATCATGCCTTTGCTTACCAAATATTCTCTCTCGCCAGAAAAGTCCCAGTGTTCCAAAATAAAGTAAGCATCACTTGCTGCCTTTTTAACCTCATTATAATAGTATTCCAAAATACCTGTACGTCCCGAACAAGTGGTAGTACAAATACCATGCGACAAGTCCAAACGGAAGCCATCCACCTTATACTCTTTTAACCAATGTACAAGCGCCTTAGAAATATAACTTTTTACATAATTTACATGCGACCAATCCTCAAAAAAGTCATCACTATGAGGTAAATGTTGTTTATCATTAAAATAAGGATTATCCGAAAGCTTTTCGGGACCACCGTACAATTTTACATGCGGAGAATTACCCGTTACGTGATTTAATACCATATCTACAATCACAGCTATACCTCGTTTATGACATTCGTCCACCAAGGTTTTAAAATCAGCCTCGGATCCATACGCTTTATCTATTGCAAAATAATGATTAGGATTGTAGCCCCAACTTAAGTTTCCTTCAAATTCGCAAAGAGGCATAAACTCAATGGCATTGACCCCTAAATTTTGCAAGTAATCCAAACGTTCCGTTACAGCCTTAAAACTACGTTTTGGAGAGAAGGCATGCACCCACAATTCATATATAACCAAATTGTTTTTATCAGGACGCTTAAAGTTAGTAGTAGCATTGCTCCATGCAAATGCCTTTTTTCCCGGTTGAATAACCGTTACATAGCCAACTGCGCCCTTTGGATAAGGCATGAGTGTTGGATCTTGGGCTTTGGGTTCCCATTGGTCATTCTCATGCAATAGCTTGGTAGAATAAGGATCGGACATTTGTACAAACGCGCCATTGGATTTTTTAATGGCATATTGAAACGCATATTCTTTGCCAGGCGTTAAACCAGTAAAGGTGTACCAAAAATAGTTACCGTCTTTCTTACATTGATACTTGTTAGAAGGCGTCCAGTAATTTGCATCACAATAAATGTACACATTTTTTGTAGTTACACCACTTTTACTGGGAGCCGCATACAATGACACGGTAACCTTAGTAGGGTCATTCGCATCGTAAAAAATACCCTCCGTTACCCCAGCTGGACGCGCTTGGTTTACAGGCTCTTTCTCCTCAAAACCAAAAGGGATTAAAAAATCTTCCGTTTGTTTGGTCTTAGCTTGATTTCGGAATACAAAACACAAACCCGTAATTTCCATATTCTTGGCACAGGCATAATATTCGTAAATATCATCGATGGTTAGCACCCAATTAGAGCCAGACTTGGTCAATTTATACTTATCTGTATTAGTACCCCAATCAGGAGCACATATCCAAGTACCTTTTTCTGTAGTAATAACTCCCGTATGTGCGTAACACGTAGTTTGCGAAGCCATATCTGTACCAGCAGGATTAAACGTAACTACCACTTTCCCTTTATATCCCAAAGGAATAACAGCAGGCTCTGTAGTTACTTGCGCCATGGCAAAGAGGGTTGCACACAGCATAGACAATAAGAGTAGTGTTTTTTTCATAACGTATGTGATTTAGATTTGATTTTCAATGCGTTGAAATTACAGATTATTTACTAAAAATGCAATTTTTTTTATTTGTTTTTTTCGCAAACCTAACTTAGCAATACAGTGAGGCGATTGCAATAGCATACCCTCTGCGAGGATCGGAATAGATTTTACTTTTTGAGGATGTCAAGAAAATGAAAAGACGTTGCTTTTTTAGCGAGATAAAGCAAAAAATAGTATCTTTGTGGGCTAATTACAAAACTATCACCATTATGGAACACAAATTATCTATCTACAACACATTAAGTCGAAAAAAAGAGACTTTCATCCCTTTGCATGAATCGGTA
This sequence comes from Paludibacteraceae bacterium, assembly GCA_017391905.1. Classification (GTDB taxonomy): domain Bacteria; phylum Bacteroidota; class Bacteroidia; order Bacteroidales; family Paludibacteraceae; genus Enterocola. Next base: position 2,436 of record JAFOWX010000076.1, read on the forward strand.
GTGGGTATGTATGTCTGTGGACCTACCGTATATGGCGATGCCCACTTAGGACACGCCCGCCCCGCTATCACCTTTGACCTTTTGTTTCGTTACCTACAACACTTAGGTTACAAAGTGCGCTACGTGCGCAACATTACCGACGTAGGCCACTTGGAACACGATGCCGACGAAGGCGAAGATAAAATTGCCAAAAAAGCACGCTTAGAACAAAAAGAACCCATGGAAGTGGTACAATACTTTTTAAACCGCTACCACAAAAGCATGGACGCCCTAAACGTACTTCCCCCCAGCATTGAGCCACACGCATCAGGCCACATTATAGAACAAATAGCCTTTACCAAAAAAATATTGGATGCAGGCTATGCCTACGTAAGCGAAGGTTCTGTGTATTTTGACGTAGAAAAATACAACAAAGATTTTCATTACGGTAAACTTTCGGGCCGAAACATAGACGAATTGCTCGAAACCACCCGCCAATTAGACGGCCAAAGCGAAAAACGCCGCAGCATGGACTTTGCCCTTTGGAAAAAAGCCCAACCCGAACACATTATGCGCTGGCCCTCGCCTTGGAGCGACGGTTTCCCCGGCTGGCACATGGAATGCTCTGCCATGGGTTGCAAATACTTAGGCGAAGAATTTGACATTCACGGTGGCGGTATGGACCTTATGTTCCCACACCACGAATGCGAAATTGCTCAAAGCACCGCTGCCTTAGGCAAAGAATCGGCACGCTACTGGATGCACAACAACATGATTACCATCAATGGCCAAAAAATGGGTAAATCGTTGGGTAACTTTATTACCTTAGACGAACTGTTTAACGGCACGCACAAGCTATTGGCACAAGCCTATAGCCCCATGACCATTCGTTTCTTTATTTTGCAAGCCCACTACCGCAGCACCGTTGATTTTAGCAACGAAGCCCTACAAGCCTCCGAAAAAGGCCTACAACGCCTAATGGAAGCCTACGAACGCTTGCAAAAGCTAACTGCATCACAAGCCTCAACCGTAGAAACCGCTGGTTTGCGCGCTCGCTTAGAAGAAGCCATGAACGACGACCTCAACTCGCCCATTGCCATTGCACACCTATTTGAGGCTTGCAAAGCCATTAACCAAGTACACGACGGCAAGGCCACCATTAACCAAGCAGACCTTACCGAACTAAAAGATACCTTTAAACTATTTATAGAGGATATTTTTGGTTTACAGGCCGAAACCAGCCAAGGCGGCACCAACGACGCCTACAAAAAAGCCATAGACCTGCTGCTTAACATGCGTCTTGAAGCCAAACGCAACAAAGATTGGGGCACTTCCGACAAAATCCGCAACGAGCTAACCGCACTTGGTTTTAGCATTAAAGACACCAAAGACGGTTTTGAATGGAATTTATAAAAACACAAAAATCGGTTTATTTCACGATAAACCGATTTTTTTATCCTAACCACTTTACCACCTCGCCCCTTTGTCGTCTAACCAAGCAAACACATAAACAAACGGTATGAAACGCAAACTACTTATTACCATTCTTGCTCTAAGCACCCTTACCAGCGGCATCATTGCACAGGATTGGACCTTAGACCAATGCCTGCAGTACGCCAAAGAAAACAGCATAAGCGTACTACAAGCTATTCATCAGTTAGAAACCGCCGAGCAAAATGTCATAGCCGCCAAAGGTGCATTTGCGCCTAATCTTTCGGCTTCTACCGGCCAGAACATTGGCTATTCGGGTATGCTTACGGACAATGGACAAGGCTACTACAGCGCCAATTACGGCATTAACATGGGCATGACCTTGTACAACGGAGGCAAACTATCGTACAATAAGAAACAAAGCGACATTTTGGTAGAGGCACGCAATGCCGGTATTTTATCTACCCAAAAAGAAATTGAAATTTCCATTTTAAAGGCTTATTTACAAGTTCTTTCGGCGCACGAAAACGTAAAAATTGCCGAAAGCATGCTTGAACTGAGTGGACAAGAATTGGAGCGCTCGCAAATTTTGTTTGAAGCCGGTAAAATTACCAAAGCCGATTTGGCACAGGTAAAAGCACAATACAGTCAAAACAACTACAACCTAATTTCGGGCAAAAACAATTTGCGCAGCCGCATTATGGAATTGAAACAATTGTTGGAGTTAGACATTACCACCTCGTTTAACGTGGCTATTCCAGAAATTTCGGACCAAGAGGTATTGCAAGCATTGCCAGAAATGTTGGATATTTACAACCAAGCCATGCTTACCATGCCCCAAATTAAAGAAGCACAACTAAACATACAAGCTTCGGAATACAACCTTAAAAATGCCAAGGCCGGTTACATTCCAAGCGTTTCGCTATCTGCAGGACTTTCGGGTAGCTACAACACCAGCAAAGGCACCAATTTAGGCCAACAGTTTACCAACAGTTTAGCCCCTTCGGCAGGCATTAGCATCAGTATTCCCATTTACGACCAAAGCAAAACCAAAACCAGCGTAGCCAAAGCCAAAATTGAACACCAACAAACCGAACTTAGCTACCAACAAACAGAAAAACAAATTGCCAAATACGTAGAATCGTTATACATTGATGCACAATCGGCACAAAGCAACTACTTGGCAGCCATAGACAAATTGGCTTCCATCCAAGAAAGTTATAACTTGCTTGCGGAACAATTTAACGTGGGCATGAAAAACACCGTAGAGTTACTAAGCGGTCAAAACGACCTATTGGCAGCCCAACTGCAATTGGCACAAAGCCGCTACCAAGCAGTTATCAGTATTCAGTTGCTTAACATTTTACAAGACAAAGAAATTAAAGTTGGTCAATAAATAAGAAAACAATATGAAACGCATCTGTTATTTACTTACCCTATGCAGCCTAATGGCTTGCCAGCAAACTCCTCCATTTACAGACACGTTTAAAACAGCGGTGGTAGAACAAGGAGACATTGTCAACACCGTAACCTCAACCGGCACGGTAGAACCTGTAAACAGCGTAGATGTTGGTACACAAGTTTCGGGCATTATCGACAAAATTTACGTAGATTTTAACAGCGTTGTAAAAGAGGGACAAATTATTGCCGAGTTGGATAAAACCACCTTAGAAGCCGATTTACATTCGGCCGAAGCCAACTTAGCATCGAGCAAAGCCGAGCTTACCTACCAAAAAGCCAACTACAACCGCATTAAATCGTTGTACGAAAGACAAGTGATTAGCGACGTAGAAATGGAACAAGCTCAATACCAATACGACAAGGCGAAGGCCGCTTACAGCAAGGTACAAGCCGACATGAGTCGTGTTAAAAAGAATTTGGACTATGCCACCATTTATTCGCCCATTAGTGGTGTGGTGCTTTACAAAGCCGTAGAAGAAGGCCAAACCGTGGCTTCGAGCTTTAACACGCCTACCCTGTTTACCATAGCACAAGATTTAAAACAAATGCGCGTTATTGCCAACATTGACGAAGCCGACATAGGTGCTGTAAAAGAAGGACAAGCCGTCACCTTTACGGTAGATGCCTACCCACACGACACGTTCAAAGGCACTGTTAGCCAAGTGCGTTTGCAAGCCACTACCACCTCTAACGTAGTAACGTACGAAGTGGTGATAGACGCTCCCAACAACGATTTAAAACTAAAACCCGGCCTAACCGCCAATATTACCATTATTACCCAAGCGGCCAACAACGTACTAATGGTACCTGTTAAAGCATTGAGTTTTAAACCTACCATTGCCAATGCCCCCAAAAGACCAGAGATGCCAGCCGCACCTCAACAAGCCGACAGCATTAAACGCCCCGCTTTGCAGGCTAACGAAAAAATTATTTTTGTAAAAGATGGAGACGGCATGCACCCTAAAAAGGTAGAAATTGGTTTAACCAATGGCATCAAAACCGAAATTAAAAACGGACTTGCCGTAGGCGATACGGTGGTGATAGAACAAACTGCCGAAATCAACATGCCCATGCCCCCTGCAGGAGCAGGCGGAGGTAGTCCCTTTATGCCACAACCTCCTGGTAGAAACCGCCGTAAATAATGTATCATGAAAAAGAAAACCATTATTGATATTCGCCAACTTTCGCGAAACTTTCAAGTAGGCGACGAAACCGTGCACGCCTTGCGTAGCGTTTCATTTGCCATTCACGAGGGCGAGTTTGTCACCATTATGGGTACCAGCGGTTCGGGCAAATCCACCTTGCTAAACATTTTAGGATGCTTGGATACGCCCACCATAGGCGAGTACTTGTTAGACGGCGAATCTGTTTCGGCCATGAGCAAAGACCAACGTGCCGAATACCGCAACCGCAAAATTGGCTTTATCTTTCAGTCTTACAACTTGCTGTCGCGTACCACGGCGTTAGACAACGTGGCACTGCCACTGCTTTACAACGGATTTATTGGCAAAACAGAACGCATTGAGCGTGCCAAGCAAGCCCTTATTGACGTTGGTTTGGAAAACCGCATGTACCACTTTTCCAACCAGATGTCTGGCGGTCAGCAACAACGCGTAGCCATTGCGCGGGCTTTGGTAAACAATCCGGTTATTATTTTGGCCGACGAAGCAACCGGAAACTTGGACACACGTACCTCTTTTGAAATTTTAAGTTTGTTCCAAGAATTACACAAGGCTGGTAAGACCATTATTTTTGTTACGCACAACCCCGAGTTATCACAATACAGCAGCCGAACCATTTTGCTTCGCGACGGACAAATTATCAGCGATACCCAAAACAACAGCCCTTTATCGGCAGCTCAAACCTTGGCTCAATTGCCTAAAACAGATTTATAATGAATTATTGGAATTTATTTTATATTGCCCTACGCGCCATTTTGAGCAACAAAATGCGCACCTTCTTAACTATGTTAGGCATGATTATTGGGGTTTCGTCTGTTATTACCATGTTGGCCATTGGTCAAGGATCTAAACGAAGCATCAGGGAGCAAATTTCCGAAATGGGCTCAAACATGATTATGGTTTACCCCAACCGCGGTCGCATGGGCGGTGTGCGTATGAACAGTGCCGATATGCAGGTACTTAAAAGCAAAGACTTTGAAGACTTGCAAAAAGAATGTCCGCACGTTAATGCCATTACGCCTCAAGTGAGTAGCAGTGGTCAACTTATCAACGGCACGCAAAACGCCCCTTCCACGGCATACGGTGTAAACGAAGATTACTTAACCATTCGCAAATACAAGGTAGCCGAGGGTACTTTTTTCTCGGACGAACACGTAAAAACATACGCCAAAGTAGCCGTAATAGGTAAAACCGTGGTTAATAATTTGTTTAACGAGGGCGAAGACCCCATTGGCAAGGTAATCCGTTTTAACAAGATACCCCTTACTATAATCGGCGTGTTAGAATCAAAGGGTAGCAACAGCATGGGACAAGACCAAGACGATATTGTGCTCATGCCATACACCACGGTTCAAAAACGTATTTTGGCACAAACCCACTTTCAAAGTATAGTGGCATCTGCCACATCAGAGAGCGAAACAGAATTGGCCATTGAAGAAATTAGTAGCGTATTGCGCCGAAACCACCAGATAGGAGCATACCAAGAGGATGATTTTGATATTCGTTCGCAAGAAGAATTGGTTTCGGCCCTTAGCTCTACCACCGATATGATGACCGTATTGTTGGCGTGCATTGCCAGCATTTCGCTATTGGTAGGTGGCATTGGCATCATGAATATTATGTTTGTTTCAGTAACCGAACGTACCAAAGAAATTGGTTTGCGCATGTCTATTGGTGCCAAAGAACGCCACATTATGTTGCAATTTTTAATTGAGGCAGTAATGATAAGCGTATCGAGTGGCATTATTGGCGTATTGTTTGGTTTATTGGCATCTTACGGCATCAACTTTTTGGTAGGTTGGCCGGTATATGTGCAAGCATGGTCGGTGGCATTGTCCTTTGCCGTTTGTACCACTGCGGGTATTTTCTTTGGTTGGTATCCCGCCCGAAAAGCGGCTCGTTTAGACCCCATTGAAGCCATAAGGTACGAATAATGCTTGCAATGGTCATTTTATTTTGTATTTTTGTAGCATGAAAATGAGACACTTTCTTTTAACTATTTTTGCATGCCTTTTTGCCACCTTTGCATGGGCGCAACAAGGTACGGTAACCATCCATCACAGCGATAGCATGGAGCAACTGTTGTACCAAAACAAAAAGGCAACCACCGCCAACACCGAAGAAGCCTTGGTAGCCACCGGATACAGGGTACAAATTTATTCCAGCAACGCATCACGCAAAGCCAAAGAAACTGCATTTGAGTGGAAAAAGAACATTGAAGAAGCTTTTACCAACCACAAAGCATACGTGGTGTACCAAGCGCCTTTTTGGAAAGTACGTGTTGGTGATTTTACCCATTATGCAGAGGCCGTACTTTTTAGCAAAGAGTTAGCCAAAAAATACCCCAAAGAAGCTGGCGAAATTATTGTTGTAAAAGAAAAACAAGTAAAACCGCTTTACTTTAAAAACGACACCAATACGCCCACAGAACCACAAGCCGAAAACACATTGTAAATCTTATGCTTGTAAAACTTTTTGAAAATAATCCCAATCCACGCGAAATTAACGAGGTTGTTAAGGTGCTTAAAAATGGTGGCGTTATCATCTACCCCACCGATACGCTGTATGCTTTTGGTTGCGACATTACCAACGCCAAAGCTGTAGAGCGTATTTGCGCCATTAAAAACATCAACCCCGATAAAATGCCGCTATCTTTTGTCTGTAGCAGCATCAGCCACATTAGCAACTATTCTTTTTTGGACAACCAATTGTTCAAATTGCTAAAATCCTGCTTGCCTGGGCCTTTTACCTTTTTATTAAATGGCAACAGCAACCTGCCCAAGCTGTTTAAAAAGAAAAACGTGGTAGGTGTTCGTATTCCCGAAAACAACATTGCCCTTGCCTTGGTAGAGGCGTTAGGCAACCCCATTTTATCTTCGTCCATTTTAATAAACGAGGAAGAACCCGAATACAGCACCAATCCGGAACTTATGGAAGAGTTATATGCCGGCCGAGTAGATTGCGTGATAGATGGTGGCGAAGGTCAATTAGAACCTTCTACCATTGTGGATTGTACCGAAGACGAACCCAAGGTAAAACGTAAAGGAAAAGGAATTTGGATTCCATAACCCATTGCTCCATACACAAAAAACGCTCAACCAACAGTTGAGCGTTTTTATTTTTAAGGCAACGTTATGGGAAGCATCCCCCCTTGCGAGGCATTAGGACTGCTTATGCGCATCCACTTGGCCATGGACGGAGCAAACAGCAACGCAGACACAGGTTCTTCTATGTGCTGTGCCGGCATACGCCATCCCCACAAATACAAGGTAGTTGCTGTATGGTATTGACTCGCAAAACCGGTAGGTTTTTCGTTTTTATCCACTTCGTACCAACCAGGCAATAGGCTAAAGAGCAAATCGCCCGAGGTATTGGCATGGTAAGCATAGCGCAACTGCTGGGCACCCACAAAGGCGGCATTTAGCTGAAACGAGGTACTGACATTCATTACCCCGGGAATGGTGGCAAAAAAGTTAAGCGCCGTTTGTTGCACCTGTGCCAAATCTTTGTTTTGTTCTTCTATGAGTTTTCTGTTTAAGTAGATGTGTCCGCCTTGCGAACCTTGTACCCACGTATGATTACCGTAATGCGCCATTAAATAGGCATTTAGCAAAGCCATGTAACGATAAGTACAAAATGACTGCGACGGCGTTTTAGAATAAGCAGGCGCTCGGCGGGCAGCGTTTCGGGTATCGGTTACATACACCAACACCTGCTCTTTGCCCAAGTGCTTGTCTAAAAAGTCCAAGAATTCAGACAATTGTTTGTCCAAACGCAAGTAAGCATCTTCCAATTCTATGGTTAAGCCTTTGTCTGTTTGCGTATACAAAGGTTGCAACGAAAATTGCATCAACAGCATGTCGGTTTGCAAGTCGTTGCCCATGCCATAATGCTGAAAAGCCTGCATGGCCGCATCCATCACCATGGTATTGGCGTATGGCGTGGTGGCAAACTGTGTATATTGCTGTTTGCCGTAGCAAAAATTATCTAATTGGTACGAAAAGTTTTTTACTTTAGAGCCTGGGGCAGCGTAGTAAAGCGCAGCCAAATGCAACGGTTCCCACCGTTTACTCATGTAGTCGGCAGCACTCTTGGTAGTCCACGAGGGCAATGCCGTTTGGTAATACGAAGAGGTGGTCCACCTACCCGTTTGTTCGTCCATCCACACAGCCAAACCGCTGTGTCCAACCTGCATCACAGCTGCTGTTGGGTTTATGGCAATGGAAACCACATGCGCCCTACCCTGACTATCTTCTGTTAATTGATCGGCTATGGTAGATGCCTGCAATCTGTGGGCCGAATAAGCCTTGCCCACACCAAAAGAATGTACCGTGGCATCTTCGGTAATGGCAATGGTTTGAGCCACTTTTCGGTTAAACCATGTATCACCGGCTACGCCGTGCAAATAAGGGATAGCACCTGTTTGCAAGGTGGCTAAATCGGGCGCCACTCCGGCACCTTGGTAATTGTACACAAAAGAGTGAAAGGTAGTACCTTGTGCCATTAAACGCTTAAAACCTCCTGCCGAAAGTTCGTTCCAAAACAACGACAAGTAATCGTTATTAAGCCCATCTATGCTAATACCCACCACCACTTTAGGCGGAGTATTGCCCTTCGCCATCATCGAAAACAGCGAGCAACAAAACGCCATCAAAAAAAGGCTGATTTTTTTCATACGTTACACTAAATTGAAGCAGAAGCAGACACACGCGCCAGGCGGTTCCACCTCCAATATCCCACTATAGCCAATGCACTGTAAACGGCATACAAACACGCCGTAATGGGGATTTCTTTGTAAAAATACAGGAATACGGTTATCACATCCACCACCAACCATACCAACCACTGCTCCACGTACTTACGCGAAAGCATCCACATGGCTATCATGCTTAATGCTGTAGTCATGCTATCAAAAAAAGGTACAGTGCTATCGGTACAAAAATACAAGAAGCAAAACAGAGCAGCGTGAAGCAAAGCGTATATGCCCACTAAGGGCAAGGTTATCTTTGCAGGGGTATGGCTAATAGCCATGGTTGTACCTTGCGGTTGTTTCTGTCTCCAAACTATCCAGCCATATAAACCGGCAAAAACATAATACACTTCCATCATACCATCTGCATACAATCCTTTTGAAAAGTACAGTATGCTATGCACTACAGGCATAATCAGCCCTACAAACCACAACCAGATATTTGCTTTAAACTCTAAATACAGGTATAATAATCCCAATACTACACCTATTATTTGTAACAAAAGTAACCAATCCATTTTTATTCGTCCGAAAATTCTACCAACACGCTGCGGTAGGCACTGAAGATTTTTGATTTGGAAACATAGCCCACGTATTTGGTACCGTCCAATACAGGCAAGTTCCAAGCATTGCTACGTTCAAACTTATTCATCACGGTTTCCATGGAGTCGTTTACATCTACTCTATCGGGCGGTGTTACCATGAGTTTGCCAATGGAGAAACGTTGGTACAATTCGGGGCGGAACATGATGTTTCTAATCTCTTCAACCCTTATTTCGCCCACGTAGTTGCCTTGTTCATCCACCACAGGGTACACGTTTCGGTTGCAAGTGGACATGATTTTTACCAAATCGCCCAACATGGATTGTGGAGCAATGGGACGCATATCCGTTTCTATTACGTTAGCTGTTTTAAGCAAGCTAAGTACAGCTTTATCTTTGTGGTGGGTAACCAACTCGCCCTTTTGCGCCAAACGCATGGCATACAAACTGTGAGGTTCAAAAACATATATGGTAATAAACGAGAAGACAGATACTATCATCAGTGGCATAAAGAGACTATAACCACCAGATAGTTCGGCCGTTAAAAAGATACCTGTTAAGGGAGCGTGCATAATGCCCGACATCAGCCCTGCCATGCCTGCCAAGGCAAAATTTTGAGCCGGAAGCTGAATACCTATCACCTGAAAGATAAGTACCAATACGTAACCGGTTATGGCACCCACAAACAAGGATGGTGCAAACAAACCACCCGTACCACCGGCTCCATTGGTAGCCGCAGAAGCAAATATTTTAAGCAATACAATAAGCGATAGGTACGCTATCACAAAATACGTGTTAAACCTAAATTCGTAAAACAAACTATTTTCCAACAGTTGCGAAGGGTTTAGATTTAGCAGGCTGTTAATGGAATCGTAGCCCTCACCATACAATGGTGGCAGTAAGAAAATAAGCAAACTAAGCATTATGCCACCCAACAATAATTTTTTCCAAGGCTTTTCCAATTTTCTAAAAATACCCTCCATCCAATTCATGCCTCGGGTAAAATAAAGCGATACAAAACCGCACAAAACGCCCAATAGCACGTAGTATGGAATACGGTCTATGGCAAACACCTCGTGTTGCAAGGGGAACATTAACGCATCGCCCATTAGCAGGTAAGAAATGGCAGTAGCTGTTACGGAAGAGATAAGCAAGGGCACCACCGAATAAAAGGTCATGTCCAACATCAACACTTCCAACGTAAAGGCAACCCCGGTTATCGGTGCTTTAAAAATGCCACTCACGGCACCTGCAGCCCCACAACCAACCATAAGCATCAAGGTTTTTTGATCCATTTTAAAGGCCCTGCCTAAATTAGAACCTATGGCTGCCCCGGTTAGCACCACGGGCGATTCGGCCCCTACAGAACCACCAAAACCAATGGTAATGGAACTTGCCACCACAGAACTCCACATGTTGTGTAGCTTAATAATGCTCTTGCGTTGCGATATGGCATATAAAATCTTGGTTACCCCATGGCTTATATCGTCTTTTACCACGTAACGCACAAACAAGCTGGCCAACAAAATACCTACAATGGGATAGAGCAAGTACAAGTAGTTTTCCGAATAAAAGATAAAATTGGTGGTAAGCAAGTGTTGAATGCCGTGTATAGCCCATTTTAGCAGGCAGGCTGCCAACGCGGTTAATACACCCACCATCAAACTAAGCACAATAACAAATCGCTGTACCGGCACGTTTTTTTCGCGCCACAACAGCATTTTTTGATAGATAGTTGCCGTTATCATTACACGCCTCTTCCTTGTAAAATAGTTGTCACGGTTGCACACAATATCTTTAATTCTGTACGCAACGTCATGTGTTGATAGTAGTATTGTTCGTAGTTCATCCTATCCAACATCATTTCCACATTGCTGGCATAGCCGTATTTTACCATGCCTAATGAAGTAATGCCGGGACGAATGGTAAGCAGTAAAAAAAACGCAGGATTTATTTGCGCCAATTGTTTGATGTAAAACCAGCGTTCGGGTCTGGGGCCTATGAGCGACATATCCCCTTTTAATACATTAAATAGTTGTGGAAATTCGTCAATGCGGTATTTACGTAACACACGCCCTATAACGGTAATACGCTCGTCGTTTTGCGAAGACAATTGTGGACCCTTCTTCTCGGCATCCAAACACATGGTACGCAATTTGTATATCTTAAAGCGTTTTCCCCTGCGTCCCACGCGCTCTTGTGTGTAAATAGGCGATTTGCCAATCAACGAGCACAACACGCACAACAAGGGCAAGATGCACAACAAGGCAGACAACGAAAACAAAATATCAAACGCCCGTTTCACAATACGTTGCCACAGTGGCATGGGGTGTTCACTCAAGCACACATAAGACAGGCCACAGCACTCGTGCACAGGCAACCCGGCTATGGGTTGTAGCTCCGTATCCACCAAGCCAAGTATGGATAAATGTTTGTATTGGGCTTTGCTAAGCAGGCTGAGTATTTCGGGTAGTTGAACGGAATTGTCCACAAAAAACAAGGTATCCACAGCCAAGCACTCCACCATTTGCTCCAAATCGGCATACATGCCCATGCACAAATCGGCATCCACAGCCATTGGCTCGTTTTCGGACACACGCAAACATCCCTGCAATTCACAATGGGCGCAACCCGTTAAGAGCAGGTCTGCCACCTGTTTTGCCTTTGCGTTGGTTCCTATTAGCAATATACGCTTACCTGCCAAACTCATGGTTTATCTTCTAATGAGTACAAATGTACCATTTTTTTCAAACTTGATAATAGAAGACGGCTGTTTTTTTTCAGTTTCGTTTTGTTTGGCTTGCACTACATAATCCACTCCGTTTTTTATTTTGTCCGAAATTTCGGCAAAAAACGCAGGAGTAGGCTCGCCGCTTATGTTGGCAGAAGTAGATACGATGGGTTTTTTAAAGCGTTCGCACAAACGCTTTGAAAAAGGCTCGTTTGTAATGCGAATACCAATGCTACCATCTTGAGCCAATAAATTGGTCGCAATGTTTTTGCCTTGAGGATAAATGATAGTAAGCGGTTTGTCGGCACAATCTACCAAGTCCCAGGCCACATCCGGAATCTCTTGCACATACGCCTGCACTTTGGCCATGCTATCGGTAAGCAACAGCATCGATTTGCTGTCTTCTCTGTTCTTTAATGCGTATATTTTTTGAACAGCCTCTGCATTGGTTGCATCACAACCTATGCCCCACACGGTATCAGTGGGATACAAAATAATGCCTCCAGCCTCTAAAACCTCTACTATTTTTTTTATTTCTTCCATATATCAAAAAAAATACTTAATTTTACGGAATGTATTTTTGCATGGGGCAAAATTACATATTCTCTCGCTATAAACAAATAAAAATAATATGCTTCGAAATTGGATTATTAACAAATTAACAGACCAAGAAGAAACATGTAGAAAAACACTTGCACAACAACTAAACATTTCGGGCACATTGGCCAAACTGCTGATACAAAGGGGCATTACCACCTTTGATCAGGCCAAGGCATTTTTTCGTCCCGAGGTAGAATTGCTACATAATCCATTCTTGCTCAACGACATGGACAAAGCCGTAGATAGGCTTACCGTGGCCCTGCACCAAAACCAGAAAATAATGGTGTACGGCGATTACGACGTGGACGGAACCACCGCCGTGGCTTTGGTTTATAAATTCTTAAAAAACTATTCGTCCAACATCGACTTTTACATCCCCGACCGCAACGACGAAGGATATGGTGTCTCTTACAAAGGCATTGATTTTGCCGCCGAAAACAATTTTAAGCTCATCATTGTATTGGACTGTGGCATCAAAGCCATTGAAAAAGTAGCGTACGCCAAAGAAAAAGGCGTGGATATTATCATCTGCGACCACCACACCCCCGACAACGAGCTACCCAAAGCAGTTGCGGTATTGGACCCCAAACGAGCCGATTCCACCTACCCATACGGGCACCTATCGGGTTGCGGTGTAGGTTTTAAACTTATCCAAGCCTTTGCCATACAAAACGGCATCACATGGGATAAGTTGCAACCCTTATTGGATTTATTGGCCGTTAGCATTGCCTCCGATATTGTACCCATTACAGGCGAAAACAGAACCTTGATGCACTTAGGGCTCAAACAGTTAAACAGCGCCCCCAGCATGGGGCTAAAAGCCATCATGGAGCTGTGCGATTTAACCAACACACATGTAAGCACCAGCGACATTGTGTTTAAAATAGGACCACGCATCAACGCTTCGGGACGCATGAGTTCGGGACGCGAAGCCGTAGAACTGCTTATAGCCGGAAACATTGAGCTTGCGCGCGAAAAAGGCAAAAACATAGACGAATACAACCAATTACGCAAAGATTTAGACAAACAAGCCACCGAAGAAGCACGCAAATACATCGATGCCACCCCAAAAGACGAAAGAACATCGTCTATTGTGGTGTACAACCAAGATTGGAACAAAGGAGTTATTGGTATTGTAGCCTCTCGTTTAAGCGAGCACTACTACAAACCAGCCGTTGTGCTTACCCTATCCAATGGTTTTGCCACCGGATCGGCTCGCTCCATTTTAGGCTTTGACCTATACAAAGCCATTGACTCGTGCCGCGATTTGCTCGAAAACTTTGGCGGACACACCTACGCAGCCGGCCTCACCCTTCGACTTGAAAACATAGCCGAATTTAAAGAACGTTTCCAACAATACGTTGAACAAAACCTGCATGCCGAACAGCAAGTACCGCAAATTGACATTGACACCGAATTGCATTTTGCCGAAATAACCCACAATTTTTTCAGCACCTTGCAACAATTTGCACCCTTTGGCCCAGACAACAACAAGCCGGTATTTGTTACCTACAACGTGGTTGACCACCAAAAACGTTGCCGCTTGGTAGGCCAAGGCAACAAACACATTAAATTAGACGTACGCGACCTTACCGGTGGCCCTGCCATGAGTGGTATTGCCTTTAATGCCAACGACGCCGAGCATACCATTAAATACATTAACAGCGGAATGCCTTTCCACATTTGTTACACATTGGAAGAAAACAACTTTAATGGCAAAAAGAGCATTCAGCTCATGATTAAAGACATCAAAATTCCGTAACCGATGTCGCAATACCGTGCCATATTGCAACAATATTGGGGGTATAGCGACTTTCGTCCCCTTCAACACGAAATAATCGCCTCCGTTGGAAGCGGTCAGGACACATTGGGCCTGATGCCCACCGGAGGCGGTAAATCCATTACCTTTCAGGTTCCTGCTCTTGCCTTAGATGGGCTCTGCTTGGTTATCACACCGCTTATTGCCCTCATGAAAGACCAAGTAGCCAACCTGCAAGCCAAACAAATAAAAGCCGCCGCCATTTACGCAGGCATGGACGCCGCCGATATTCAGCGCACCTTTGACAACTGCATTTACGGCCACTATAAATTTTTATACATTTCGCCCGAACGACTTAGCACGCGTACCTTTTTAGAAAAGCTACCCATGCTACGCATATCCATGCTTGCCATAGACGAGGCACACTGCATCTCGCAATGGGGCTACGATTTCAGGCCAGCCTACCGCGAAATTGCCAACCTGCGCAAACTCATACCCCACGTACCGGTATTGGCCGTTACCGCCACTGCCACCCCTAAAGTAGCCGCCGACATCCAGCTTCAATTGGGTTTTACGCGTCCAAACGTATGGCAAAAGAGCTTTTTTCGTCCCAACCTCAGCTACAGCGTTAGGCAAACAGAAGATAAATTAGAACAACTAATACGTATTTTAAACGGCGTACCGGGTAGCTCTGTGGTGTATGTTCGCAACCGAAAAAAGACAGCCGAAATTGCCGAGTTTTTGCAAGAAAAAGGCATTAAAGCCCAATCGTTTCACGCCGGGCTTCCCGCCGCCACCAAAGACGAGCGACAAAATGCCTGGAAAAAAGGCGACTGCCGTGTTATCGTAGCCACCAACGCTTTTGGCATGGGCATTGATAAGGCAGACGTACGCTCTGTGGTGCACATTGACATGCCGGAAAGCATCGAAGCCTACTTTCAAGAAGCAGGCCGTGCCGGACGCGACGAAAAAAAAGCATACTGTGTGTTGCTATACAACAACAGCGACCTGACACAAGCCAAAAAACGCATCAAAGAATCGTTTCCCGAAAAATCGTTTATTGCCAACACTTACAACCAATTAGCCTACTTTTTTCAATTAGGCATAGGCAGTGGATTAGGCAGTTTGTTTCAGTTTAATTTAGGCCTGTTTTGCAAAACCTACCATTTGCCCATACAAAGCACGCATCACGCCCTAAAAATATTGGAATTAGCAGGCTACATAGAATACCACGACGAAATTGAGCTAAAAAGCAGGGTACAATTTACCTGCCCACGCAACCAGCTCTACAACCTGCGCGTACACCCCTTTGCCGAACAAGCCATGCAAGCCCTTTTGCGCTCCTATACAGGTATATTTGCCGAGCTTACCCCCATAGAAGAGGACACGTTGGCCAATCACGCAGGTTTAACCCGTCAAGAAATTACCGCCGGGCTTATCGAACTTAGCCACGAACATATTATCACCTACGTTCCGCACCAAAAATCGCCTTGTATCATCTACACGCGCGAACGCGTTGACGGCAACCGATTACGCATCACCGAAGATGTTTACGAAAGACGCAAAGACAGGTACCAAGAACGCATCGAAGCCATGGTTCGTTACGCCACAAGCACCGACTATTGTCGAAGCCAACTTTTACTATCCTACTTTGGCGAAAAACAATCCGTACCATGCGGTCAATGCGACTATTGCCTCAAAAAACACAAACAACCCACCAACATCAGGCAAGAAATAAAAAAACTATTGGCCGAACAGCCCCACAGCATCAATCAACTGTTAGAACGGTTGCCACAAAACAAAACAGAAATTGTGGACGCCATCAGAGACATGCTTGATACAGGCGATATTATCCAAAAAAATTACCAATTACAGCTCGCATAACATGAATTTTGATTTAACCATATTAGGAACAGGATCGGCCATACCCTCGTTTGGTCGCTTTTCCAGTTCGCAAGTATTGCACACGCACAACAAAAGTTTTCTAATTGACTGTGCAGATGGTACTCAATTTCAATTAAGACGCTATAACGTCAAAACCAACCGCATGGGACATTGGTTTATTTCGCACCTGCATGGCGATCACTGCTTTGGCATTATTTCGGTTATATCCACCATGGGTATGCTACACCATACCAACGATATTTACATCCACGCACATCCCCATTTAGAACCCGTACTGCAAGCCCAACTCAACTATTTTTGCAAAGACTTGCCCTTTAAGGTCTATTTTGAACCGCTAAATCCATTGCAAAACGAGGTAATTTACGAAGACAGAAGCCTAACGGTTAGCACCATCCCATTGGTACACAGCATGCCCACGTGCGGTTTTTTGTTCAAAGAAAAAGTGGGAGAACCACACCTTAACCGCGAACTGTTAGACTTTTACGGCGTAGGTATCGAAGACATGAAACACCTAAAAGAAGGCGCAGACTTTACCACAAGCGACGGACGCGTAGTGCCAAACAGCCGGTTTATACTACCCCCTACACCACCCAAAAGCTACGCTTATTGTTCCGATACCGCCTACACAGAGCGTATTATACCTATTATAGAAGGTGTAGATGTATTGTTTCACGAAGCCACCTTTGGTCAGGCAGAAGCCTTTCGCACCAAAGAAACGCTACACAGCACTGCCAAACAAGCCGGCATGATTGCCCAAAAAGCAGGCGTCAAACAGCTTATTATTGGACACTACTCTGCCCGATACGCTACGCTTAACCACCTGTTAGACGAGGCGCAAGCAGCGTTCCCCAACACGCTCCTTTCTTACGATGGCATGAAACATAGCTGGTAAATTACAATTTTTAACGCCCAAGTATAGGATAATACAGCTATTTTTTATATTTTTGCATGCAATAAATTTTCTATTAAAGTCTACCGCTATGTCATTTATTGCAGACAAAATTGTAATGGACGGTCTTACTTTCGACGATGTCCTACTTATTCCCGCTTATTCAGAAGTTATTCCGCGTGACGTTGTGCTTACCACTCGTTTTTCGCGTAATATTGAGTTGAAAACACCTATCGTTTCGGCTGCCATGGATACGGTAACCGAGGCTAAATTAGCCATTGCCATTGCGCGCGAAGGCGGTATTGGTGTTATCCATAAAAACATGAGCATTGAAGAACAAGCTCGCCAAGTTTACGCCGTAAAACGTGCCGAAAACGGTATGATTTACGATCCTGTTACCATTCGCCAAGGCAAAACAGTTGCAGACGCATTGGCTTTGATGAAAGAATACCACATTGGCGGTATTCCTGTAGTGGACGAAAACAACTACTTGGTAGGTATTGTTACCAACCGCGACTTGCGCTTTGAACGCAACACCAAAAAATTGATTGACGAAGTGATGACCAAAGAAAATTTGGTAACCACCAACCAATCAACAGACTTGGAAGCCGCTGCTCAAATCCTACAAGAAAATAAAATTGAAAAATTGCCCGTTGTTGACAAAGACGGCAAACTAATTGGTTTGGTAACCTACAAAGACATTACCAAAGCCAAAGACAAACCCATGGCTTGCAAAGACTCAAAAGGTCGTTTGCGCGTAGCTGCCGGCGTTGGTGTTACCGGCGACACCGTAGAACGCATCACTGCACTGGTAGACGCAGGCGTTGACGCTATTATCATTGACACAGCACATGGTCACTCTAAAGGGGTTATCGACACCCTAAAAATGGCAAAATCAAAATTCCCCCAAATTGATATCGTAGTAGGTAACATTGCCACTGGAGCTGCTGCCAAAGCCTTGGTAGAAGCCGGTGCAGACGCTGTTAAAGTAGGTATCGGACCCGGTTCTATTTGTACCACCCGTGTTATTGCCGGTGTTGGTGTACCTCAACTTTCTGCTATCTACGACGTAGCCAAAGCATTGGAAGGCACCGGGGTGCCCATCATTGCAGACGGTGGTATTCGCTACTCGGGCGACATTGTAAAAGCCCTTGCAGCCGGTGCAAGCTGTATCATGGCAGGTTCGTTGTTGGCTGGCGTAGAAGAATCTCCCGGCGCAACCATCATTTACAACGGACGTAAATTCAAAGCATACCGTGGTATGGGATCGTTAGAAGCTATGCAAAAAGGTTCTAAAGACCGCTACTTCCAAGATGCCGAAGACGACGTTAAAAAATTGGTTCCCGAAGGCATTGCCGCTCGCGTTCCATACAAAGGCACTTTGTACGAAGTTATCTACCAATTATTAGGCGGTTTACGTTCTGGTATGGGTTATTGCGGTGCACGCACCATTGCAGAGTTGCACAACGCTAAATTTACCCGCATTACCGCTGCCGGTGTTAAAGAAAACCATCCACACGACGTAACCATTACCCAAGAAGCCCCCAACTATTCAAGAGGAGAATAATGAAACGCATATTCCTATTACTATTTGTTGGTTTGACCACAGCAACTGCTGTGGCTCAAACCATTTTAACTATAAACGATACCGAGATAAGCAAACAAGAGTTTGAGTATTATTACAACAAAAATAATCACAACCAAATTCAGCAGGTTTCGGCTACCCAGTACATGGACATGTTTGTTAATTTCAAACTAAAGGTAATGGAAGCCATTGCCAACCAGTACGACACGGTACAAGCATTCAAAGACGAATTGCAAAGCTACCGCAACCAATTGGTTGGTCCGTACCTAACCGATACCGTTAAAAGAAACCAATTAGTAGAGGAAGCCTACAAACATTTATTGGAAGATATTGAGGTTAGCCATATTTTGTTTGCCTATGATTTTCCACACGAGGCGCCTGTGGCTTTAGAAAAAGCACAAAAAGCCCGTAAAAAACTAACAAAATCCAACTTTGCTCAAAAAGCCGTAGAGTTGTCAGAAGACCCTTCGGTACAATACAACAAAGGTTATTTAGGCTATGCCACGGGCGGAGCATACGTTTATCCTTTTGAAGAAGCTGCATACGCACTAAAAAAAGGCAAAATAAGCCAACCCGTACGTACCAATTTTGGCTACCACCTTATTTTGTTGCACAATCGTCGTCCCTCTAACGGCGAAGTACGCGTGGCGCATATCTTTAAACAAAAACCCCAATACGCAGATTCTGCACAACTTGCAAGCATTAAAACAGAGGTATTCAACCTATACAAACAATTGCAAGAGGGCGCCAACTTTGCCGAGATGGCTCAAAACCACTCGGAAGATGGTAGCGCAGCCAAAGGTGGTGAACTACCTTGGCTTAGCTTAGGCGACACCAACCCCTTCTTTGAAGAAGCCGCCTTTGCACTAAACGCCGAAAGACGTTTAAGCGAACCTGCGGAAGCACCTTATGGTTGGCACATTATTTACTTGTTGGAAAAACGCCCCATTGGTCCTATCGAAAATTACAAAGCTCAACTTACCAGCCGCGTAACCCAAGACGAGCGCCGCAAAATTATCCAACAAAGTTTTATCGAAAAACTTAAAAAAGACTACCATTTCCAAGCAAAAAACAGCAACGACATCATTGCCACTTTTGCAGACAAGAGTTTGACAAAAGCAGATTTAGATGCTTTTTGCCAAACACATCCTCACAGCAACGACTCTATTAACGACTTTATCAACTATAGTCTTATTCAGCATGAGAACAGCCAATTAGAAACCAAATACCCCGAATTTGGCCTGCTTATGCAAGAATACAAAGACGGTATTTTGCTGTTCAATATTTGCAACGACCTAATTTGGAGCAAAGCCAGCAAAGACACCGAAGGACTTAAAGCCTTCTTTGAGGCCAACAAAGCCGACTATCCGGCAGATTATACCTACAAAAAAGGTCCCGTTGTAAACGACTACCAAACAGTACTTGAAAAACAATGGTTGGATTCTTTGCACAGCAAATACACCATTACCATTAACCAAGATGTATTAAATAGCATTCAATGAAATTGATAACACGTTTTCTCCTTGTCCTTGTAATACTTGCAAGCGTAGTTTCGTGCAAAAAAACATTGCGCGACTTTACGCGAGATGCCATATTAGAGGTTGAAGGAGAAATCTTGTATCAAGACGAAATAGAAGACTACATTCCCAAAGGGCTATCGGCAAACGATAGTTTGTACTTGGCAGAATCTTACAAACAGCAATGGGCAACCCGCGTATTGCTTTACAAAATAGCCTTTAACAACGTAGGCAACAGCGACGAAATAAAAAAACTTACCCAATCGTATCAAAAAGAGCTGATTATCAACCAATACCAACAACAGCTCATTTCCGAAAAATTGGGCAAGGTTTCGGAAGATTCGTTGCATAGCTACTACGAAAAAAACAAGCACCTGTTTCCATTAGAAGAAACGGTTGTAAAAGGCATCTTTATCCAATTGCCCCTTACCAGTCCGGATCAAGAAGAGTTAAAAGGTTGGCTGTCTAACACCACCGACGAAAACCTCGAAAACATTATGCGTTACTGCACGCAAAACGCCATTTCGTACCAGTTCTTTTTAGAGGCATGGAAGCCATACGGCACTATAAACGCACTGATGCCTAATAAAATAGACGAAAATTCGCCCACACTAACCCGTGGCGTGGTTACGCAAAAAAACGAAGAATATTGCTATTTGCTACGCATTACAGGCAAATGCGATGCCGGCAACCCTCAACCCTACGAAATGATTCAACCTGAGTTACGAAACGTACTTAGCAACCAAGAAAAGATACGTTTTATCAACCAATTTCAACAAGAGCTTTACAACCAAGCCCTTAGTTCAGGACGTATCATTTCACACCAAAACCCATAATCACAAACCATGCAAAAATACATTCTTTTGTGTCTGATATGCCTTTGTGGCATTACCTATAGCCAAGCCGAAAATCAAATCATAGACCAGGTTATTTGGGTTGTAGGCGACGAACCTATTTTACTTTCCGACGTTGAGAACGAAATAACCAGACGCCGCTACGAAAAAGAACCCATAGAGGGAGATCCATATTGCACCATTCCCGAGCTTATTGCCATGCAAAAACTGTTTATTGCCCAAGCTAAATTGGACAGTATCAACGTGTCAGAAGGTATGGTAGAACAACAAGTAGATTCTCGCATCAAATACTTTATCGGACAAATTGGTTCCAAAGAAAAATTAGAAGAGTATTTTAAGAAAAGCATGTCCGAAATTCGCGAAAACATGAGCAACTCGGTTCGCGACCAGCTATTGGCACAAGAAATGCAACGTAGCATTATCAGCAACATACGCGTTACCCCTGCCGATGTTAAGAATTTCTACAACGAGTTACCCAAAGACAGCATCCCCAACATCCCCGAACAAGTAGAAGTTCAAATTATCAGCATATCACCTCGCGTTACATTAGCCGAACAAGAACGCATCAAAAGCCAGCTACGTGATTTCCGCGAAAAAATAGAATCTGGCGAATACAGTTTTTCCACCCTTGCCATTCTGTATTCCGAAGACAGAGGCAGTGCGCTACAAGGTGGCGAATTGGGCTTTATGACACGTGGCAAATTAGTACCCGAGTTTGCCAACACCGCCTTTGCCCTTTACGACAAAGAAAAAGTTTCGCGCATCGTAGAAACAGAATTTGGCTACCACATCATTCAGCTTATTGAGCGTAAAAACGACCAAGTAAACTGTCGCCACATCTTGCTTACCCCAAAAATAGGCTACCCAGAACGTTTGGAAGCCACTCAAAAATTGGACAGCATTGCGCAAGAAATCAGGAACAACAAAACAACCTTTGCGCAAGAAGCGCTCAACCATTCGGAAGACGAATACTCGTACCAAAACGACGGTATCATGATTAACATGCAAAACGGAAGCACCAAATTCCAATTGCAAGAACTACCTGCCGAAATTGCCAAAGCCATTTACAACATGGAAGTGGGCGAAATTTCGCAACCCTTTGCCTACAAAGACGAGAAAAACAAAGAACGCATTGCCATTGTACGCCTTAAAAGCAAAACCAAGGCACACAAAGCGCACCCCGATACAGACTACCAACTCTTAAAAGAATTGGTTACCAACACCAAAAACAAAGAAGAAATTAAGAGTTGGATAGCCAAAAAACAAAAAGAAACATACATTTATATCTTACCCGAATACCGCAATTGCACCTTCCAACTCCCCAATTGGGTAAAATAGCAAACCATGAAACTACGCACGCTCATATTCCTGCTAATAGGTCTAAGTACATGTTGGGTTTTTGCCCAAAAAACACATATCTACATAGACCACTCAGACAAACTGCTCTTTAACGAGAGCAAGTGGCCTGATTGCCAAATATTAGTGGGCAACGTACAATTCAGACACGAGAACATGCTCATGTACTGCGACAGTGCGTATTTCTACAACCTGAAAAATTACATCATTGCCACCGGCAATATCAAAATGAACCAAGCAGACTCGGTTTACGTTTACGGCGATATTCTCTACTACGACGGCAACACCAAATTGGCTCGTTTACGCCACAACGTTCGCATGGAAAACAACGAAGCAACCCTATATACAGACTCGTTAAATTTTGACCGAAAAATTAACATGGGTTACTATTTTAATGGCGGACGCATTGTTGACAGCACCAACGTATTGGTATCGGTAAATGGCAAATATTACCCCAACAAAGACTTGGCCATTTTCCAAAACCAAGTAGTACTAACCAACCCCGACTTTGTGCTTACCTCGGACACCCTACACTACAACACCAACTCCGACATAGCCACCATATTAGGCCCTTCGGACATTATGTACCAAGACAGCACACACATATACTCCGAAAAAGGATGGTACAACACCAAAAGCAACCTATCCGAGTTAACCACCAATTCGTACCTAAACGACTTTGACGGCCACTACATAAAAGCAGACACGCTCTATTACGATTACAACAAAAGGTTGGCCGAAGGATTTAGCCACGTTTTGATGCACGATTCGGCGCAACACGTTATCATCACAGGTAATTACGGATGGTATAACGACAGTTGCCGTTCTGCCTTGGTTACGCAAATACCCACCTTGCTCAATTACAACCAAGAAAATACAGATACACTCTACGTAACCGCCGATACCATGCTGTACGCAGACAACGACAGCTTGCATTACATCAAAGCCTATTACAACGTACAATCGTGGCACAAAGACTTTCAAAGTTTATGCGATTCTGCCTACTACAGCAGTGCAGACTCAACCCTACGTATGTACGGGGCGCCTATTATGTGGAACGATGACAACCAATTTACCGGTTTGGAAATATACATCCACATGGTAAAACAAGAAATTGACCACATTACCTTAGAGCAAAACGGTTTTATCTTCTCGTTAGAAGACAGCACCCTATACAACCAAGTAAGTGGCAAACAAATCATAGGCTATTTTGCAGACCAAAAGCTATACAAAGCACACGTAATGGGCAATGCACTCTCTGTTTACTTTGTAAAAGAAGACGAAGAACCGGCAGACAGTGCCTATATTGACACCGAAGAAGAGAAAGAATACATAGGCATAAACCGCGCCGAAAGTAGCGATTTGATGATTTATTTCTCGGACGACAACCGCATCAAACGCCTTGTTATGTCACCGGCTTCCAATGGTGTGCTACACACACCCGAAAAAAGGTATCAAACAGACATAACGCGTTTAAATGGCTTTTACAACTACAGTGCCATACGCCCCAAAGATGCGGCAGACATCCATACCCCCAAAAACAAAGAAGCCTTGAAAGCCGCACAAGCAGCAGTCAAGGCTCGTAAAAGACGTAAGGCCCTTAATTAAGGTTGCAACGTTTGTATTTTAGCAATGCTGTCGTCTATTAAATCTTGAGGCACCTCATAGTTTGTTAGACCACCGTGCAAGTATTTCTCATAAGACATCATATCAATTAAGCCGTGTCCAGAAAGTTGGAACAAGATAACCTTTTCTTTTCCTTCTTCTTTGGCTTTCAAAGCCTCACGAATAGCCACTGCAATAGCATGCGTTGATTCTGGAGCAGGAATAATGCCTTCTGCTTGCGAGAACAAGATACCAGCCTTAAAGGTTTCGTCTTGATGTACATCTTGCGCTTCAATGTAGCCGTCTTTTCTTAATTGGCTAACCACATTACCCGCACCGTGGTATCTCAAGCCCCCGGCATGGATGCTGGCAGGTTGAAACTCATGACCCAACGTGTACATAGGAATAAGCGGTGTATAACCTTCTGTATCGCCAAAGTCGTAGCTAAATTTACCACGAGTAAGTTTAGGGCAAGAAGCAGGTTCAGCTGCAATCAGTCTTACATCCTTGCCTTCTGTCAATTTATGACGAAGGAATGGGAAAGTAATACCACAGAAGTTAGAGCCACCACCAAAACAAGCAATCACCATATCGGGATAATCGCCAGCTATCTCCATTTGTTTTTCGGTTTCAAGACCCGAAATAGATTGGTGAATAGCCACATGGTGAAGCACACTTCCCAAGCTGTAGTGTGTGTATTCGTCTTTTAAAGCTTCTTCTACCGCCTCAGAGATAGCCATACCTAAGCTACCCGAAGTACCGGGAAACTGTTCGCGCATTTTTCTACCAATAGCCGTAACATCGCTTGGCGAAGCATATACTTTCGCTCCGTAGGTATTCATTACCGCCTTACGATAAGGTTTTTGTTCGTAGCTGCATTTTACCATAAATACACGCAAATCCAATCCAAAATGCTTACAAGCAATACTTAGCGAGCTACCCCATTGTCCAGCACCTGTTTCGGTAGTAAGGTGTTTAATACCTTCTATTTTATTAAAGTATGCTTGTGGAATAGCCGAATTTAGCTTATGCGAACCCACTGGAGATACACTCTCGTTTTTAAAGTATATTTTAGCAGGCGTATCCAATGCTTTTTCCAAGCCGGATGCACGAACCAAAGGGGTAGGACGATATATGCGATACAAGTCGCGCACCTCGTCTGGAATTTCAATCCAACGCTCGGTTGAAAATTCTTGTTTAATCAACTCTTTGGCAAAGATAGGTTCCAAGTCTGCCTCTGTAAGAATCTCCTTTGTTTTAGGATTCAAATAGGGCATTGGTTTGGTTTTCATATCTGCCACAATATTATACCAAGATGTTGGCATCTCGTTTTCTGGCAAAACTATTTTTTTTGTTGTTTTCATAGTTGTATGTTTGATTGTTGTTTAATTCTCTTTTGCAAAAAAAGCCGCAGGTGGAAACCTACGGCTTTATATCTTATTATATATAACACTGTCCACCTTTACTGCTTAAAGGCGGCGCCACCAAAATTTATTTGCTATATATAAATTCATCTTGTGTTTATTGATTGGCACAAAGGTAATACTAAAATTTATATTTGTGCAATAAAACAATATTTTTTTTCAAAAAAAAGTAACACACAGACAACACAAAAAGTTCGAATCGTTTTACAACAATCCGAACCTTAGTTTTCTATGATAGCATAATTATGCTTCAGCTACAGTTTGTTCAGCGGCTAATTTGCCTCTGTAAAAACCACATTGACCACATACAGTGTGGGCAAGTTTCAAAGCTCCACAGTTAGAGCAAGCTACCAAAGTAGGAGCTACAGCTACGTCATGTGTTCTACGTTTTGCTGTTCTGGTTTTAGATTGTCTTCTCTTGGGATGTGCCATAATTGTATATTTTAATTGTTTATTAACGATTTAAGTTGTTCCCATCGTGGGTCTATCTCATCAGACTTTTCGCCGGGAGCATACTCTTTTAATTTTTCTTCCATTTCCGGGTTACATTCCCCTTCCTCGTGCGTTGGGCAAATAGGAATGGTTAATGCCGCAAATTCAAACAAGTACCAACCTATATCAAACAGTTCCTGCTCTCCTATAACCACCAACTCGTCTGTTTGCTCAGTTAAATCAGTACCAAATTTTACCACCAAATGGTCGGTAACATCAACCTGCCAAGACATATCGTCCAAACAACGTTGGCATTCTACCACGATATAACCTTGTTGGGTTAAGGTAACATCATACGCATCCGCTACCTTTTTTATCACCACTTTAGCTTGAACCAAACCGCCTTTTATTTCCGTTTGTTCCAACCCTTGGTAAAAAGCATCGTCCAACTGGTAAGAAAACTCAGTTACTGTGTTCTCCAACTGCCTTAAAGATAGTTTTAGAGGATTTAAACAAGCCATAAAACGACACTTTTTCTGAAAGTGGATGCAAAGATAGTGATTTTTAATTGAATAGAAAGTTTTTTATCAATATTTTTTACGCTTTTTGCAATTCTATCCTAAAAGTAGTTCCCACATTTACTTCCGAATAGCGTACAAAAATCTTTCCTTTGTGGTATTCGTGGATAATTCGGTATGCTAAAGACAAACCCAATCCCCACCCTCTTTTTTTGGTGGTAAATCCCGGACGAAACACCTGATTGATGTGATGTTTGCTAATTCCCTTGCCGGTATCCGTTACATCAATGTAAATCAAATTGTCTTTGGCTGTCATAAAAATGCGAATAGTACCATCGTCCACCATCGCATCTACCGCATTCTTACACAAGTTCTCTATCACCCACTCAAACAGCGGCACATTAAGCTGCGCACTATACGTACCCGTAGCCTCAAACAAAAGCGTAATTTGGCGCGATATGCGCTTACGCATATACATTACCGTTCTTTCTATCACCGGATTTAATTCCGTCACTTCCAATTCTGCCACCGAACCAATTTGCGAAAACCTATCGGCAATTATCCGCAAGCGGTTTACGTCCTTCTCCATTTCGGGCAACATCACATCGTGTGGGTAGTTTTGGCGCAAAATCTCCGTCCACGCCAATAGCGACGATATGGGCGTTCCCAATTGATGCGCCGTTTCTTTAGACAAGCCTACCCATACCTTATTCTGTTCGGCCTTTTTGGTAATGTATAAAATTACCAAAATCAGCACAAAAAATACCACCAATACCGTACTTAGCACAATAGGGTAATACGTGAGTGCCTTTAGCAACACAGAATCATCGTAACAAACAAACTGGCTATTACCTTTGCCCACATCAATTCTAATAGGCGCATTGGTTTTCGCATACTTTTTAGCCAAGTTTGTCAATTCCAAAGGCGTATAATCCTCTTTAGGCAAGTTTTTATACGACAACACCGTAAACAGCGTATCTGTCAGTAGCACGGGTATGGTTGTATTACGCGAAACCACCTCGGCCGTAACCGAAAAATCCATAGACTCATCAGAGCTACCTATAGCAGTAACTGCCATAGCCCATAGCTCCATTTTCATATCCTCTTCTTTAGACAAATCAGCTATCAACCTGTACGAAACCCATACAGAAGACAACACAATTAGCACCGAAATTACAACAAATGCTACTCTAAACGTATTTTGCGAGTTATAAATATTTACCATCAATAAAATAACGTATCTGCACCCATTTTATTGCGTTATCAAGCCATCATCTGTATTTGCCGGCCGATACATCCGCCAATATACTCAAATAACTTTGATACCTCGATTCGCTAATCAGATGCTCCTCTACCGCCTTTCTAACCGCGCAATCCGGCTCGTTTCTATGCAAACAATCGCCAAATTTACACTGCTTGGCATACTGAAAAATTTCGGGAAAATAATGACCAATTTCCGCCTCTTCCATGTCTATTAAACCAAACCCCTTAATACCCGGAATATCAATTAACTTACCACCGGCCACTGTAAACATCTCAGCAAACGTGGTGGTATGCATACCCGTGCTATGCGCCTTAGAAATAGCCCCTGTTTTAACCTGCAACGTAGGTTCCAAGGCATTTAAGAACGAAGATTTACCTACGCCCGAATTTCCGGCCAATAAGCTAACATGCCCTGCCACCAAACCACGCAACTCATCCATGCCTTGTCCCGTCACCAACGAGCAAGGAACAACCTCATACCCCAACGAACGATACAAATAGCAATAGTTGGACAAATAATCCTCCTCACCCTCCAACACATCCACCTTATTTACCACAATAACCACCGGCACATCGTACGCCTTGGCTGTAACCAAAAAACGGTCCACAAACTCATTGGGAGTTTCGGGCTGTGCCAGCGTTACAAACAAAAACACACGGTCTATATTGGCTGCCAAAATATGTGATTCTTTGGACAAATTAGACGCTTTCCTAATAATGTAGTTACGACGTTCTTCTATGGCCACAATCTGCTCGCCATCTACCTCTACCCAATCGCCCACGGCCAATGGATTGGTGGTTCGTATGCCTTGCAACCTAAAACGCCCTTTTATACGTGCGTCAACCACCTGGCCCGAAACCAATTCAACGCCATACCTACTTCCGGTACTTTTAATTACTAAACCTCTCATACTAAAAAGCCTCTGTTGCCGTTATATAAAATTTAACCTCGCCTTCGCTATTACCGGCTACATCCACGCGCAAATGTACACGCGCATCGTTCAACCTAAAACGCAAACCAGCACCATACCCCACTTTTATCCTATTGATAGACGGATTGTAAATATCAAACACATCACCCACCGAACAGAACACAGCCGCCTTTAAACGCCACCAAATTGGTATTCTGTATTCGGCCTGTATCATAAACATGGTATTGTCGGTGTACATACGCTCCCTAAAACCACGTATCATATCACTCCCCCCAATAGTAGGCAGCATCTGAAAAGGCACCTGCTCGCCCAATCGCGTATCAAAATACACCTGCCAGGCAAACACCTGCCCCAACCACGTAGGTATGTATTGCCTTACATCCAACGTAAGCGACGTAAACGAATACGTACTACCCAACGCCTGTTGATAAGTTATGCACGAAAACTTCACAAAGTTTGAAAACTTTTGAGGATAAAACCCATTATCGCGCGAATCGTATGCAAACTGCACACCCAATCCTAACATAAAATAAGGATCCCAACCAACATCACCATACCTTTCGGCCACATAAGGGCGTAAAGCTGCCACCGAATCGTTAAGCAACAAGCGCTCTCCACGCACCCCCACGTACATACCCAACATAAGCTGTGGATTAAACAAATAAAAAGGCTGCGCGTTGATGGCATACGTCTGAGCCGTGTACAACATATCATCTACAGGCACCGTATTCCCTATACCGTAATAATGATCGGGATAATGCCTCAAATTTGCATTGCCCGTTAGGTATAATTGGTTGTTTAGAAAATATAAACGAGGATTTATGTTAATCTTGGCCTGGTTGTTTAGCGTATAGATAATACTGCCCGAAATGCTGCTTATCTTGCTCAAATCGTTGCTTTTAAAATAATACCCACCCGTAGCGCCAAAGCCCACACTGGTTTCTTCCTGGTAAAAACCTATGGGCACCGCAAACCAACTGCGTTTTACAGTAGGCGATGCAATTTGGCGCAACAGCTCGGTAGAATTAGCAACAGAATCCGCCTTCTCAACAGAAAGGGCGGATTCTATGATACATACTATTGCTACAAGTAAAAAGAAAAATCTTTTCATCTACAACATTAAACTGTCATAATTTCTTTTTCTTTAACAGCCACTAAATCATCAATGCGTTTAATAAATTTATCGTGTAGCTTTTGTACTTCGTTTTCGGCGTCTTTCTCTACGTCTTCGGGCATGCCATCTTTGATAGATTTTTTAAGCGCATCAATGGCATCACGACGCGCATTACGCACGCTGATTTTAGCATCTTCGCCTTCTTGTTTAGCTTGTTTTACCAAACCTTTACGACGTTCCTCGGTTAATGGAGGAATAGACAAACGAATCATCTCGCCGTTGTTTTCGGGGGTAATACCTACCTCAGAAGCCATAATGGCTTTTTCTATCTCACGAATCAAACCTTTTTCCCAAGGTTGGATAGCAATGGTGCGTGCATCGGGGGTAGAAATAGAAGCTACACCAGAGAGTGGAGTCATGGCACCGTAATACTCAATTTTAATACCGTCCAAAATACGAGTATTTGCTTTTCCTGCACGAATACGTGCCAATTGTTCGTCCAAAAATAGCAACGAACATTCCATTTTTTCGGAAGCGTCGTTTAAATTTTCTTTTATATCAACCATACTGTTTATTATTTATCTTGTTACCAAAGTTCCAATTTTTTCGCCTTGCAACACCTTCATCAAGTTGCCATACACATCCATGTTAAACACATAAATAGGCAAGTTATTTTCTTTGCACATGGTAGTTGCAGTTAAGTCCATCACCTTCAAATTACGGTTGTAAATTTCGTCAAAAGTAATGGTATCAAATTTTTGTGCAGTAGCATCCTTTTCGGGGTCTGCTGTGTAAATACCATCCACGCGTGTGCCTTTTAGCATCACATCTGCTTTTACCTCAATGCCACGCAACGACGATCCTGTGTCGGTAGTAAAGAAAGGATTACCGGTACCACCCGACAATATTACCACCTCGCCAGCTTCCAAGCATTGAATAGCCTTATCGCTGCTGTAATACTCACCAATAGGCTCCATGCGGATAGCGGTTAATACCCTGTTCTTAACGCCAACTGCTGTCAATGCAGAGCTTAATGCCAAACTATTGATAACAGTAGCCAACATACCCATTTGATCGCCTTTTACACGGTCAAATCCTTTAGAAGCACCACTTAGCCCCCTAAAGATATTACCACCACCTATTACAATAGCCACTTGCACACCCATTTGGGCAGCTTGTTTTATTTGTTCGGCATAATCAGACAAACGGTTAGAATCAATACCATAACCTTGTTCGCCCATAAGCGATTCACCGCTTAACTTTAACAAAATTCGTTTAAATTGCATACTTTACACATTTGGTTATTTACACAAATAACTCTTTAGCGCAAAGGTAATAAATTAAAGTTGAATGTACAACGTTACCACCTTGCTTCACAGAAAAAACATTGCATAAAAACAGCAAAAGAGGCCAACAAAATGTTAGCCTCTTTTACAATATATCGCATCAAATTATTCTGCGCTTTCTGCAGGAGCTTCAGCAGCTTCAACAACAGCATCTTCTGCTTTAGCAGCTTTTTTACCTGCACGACGTGTTTTGGTTTTCTTTTTACCAGCAGCGTCTTTCAACAAGTTTTCGTTGTAGTCAACCAATTCGATAAAGCACATTTGTGCAGCGTCACCCAAACGGAAACCGGTTTTTAGGATACGAGTGTAACCACCGGGACGGTCAGCAACACGTTGTGCAATTTCACCGAACAACAAAGTTACAGCTTCTTTATCGCGCAATTCAGCAAAAGCCAAACGACGTGAGTGAGTTGTATCTTCTTTAGAACGGGTAATGATAGGTTCTACATATTTACGCAATTCTTTAGCTTTTGCTAAAGTGGTATTGATTTTTTTATGTTTTAGAAGCGAAGCTGCCATATTAGCCAACATAGCGTTTCTATGAGCAGTCTTTCTACCTAAATGGTTAAATTTTTTATTGTGTCTCATCGTTTTTACTCTTTATCTAATTTATATTTTGCAATATCCATACCAAACGACAAGTTCAAACTTGCCAATTTAGCATCTAATTCTACCAACGATTTTTTACCGAAGTTACGGAATTTAAGCAAATCGTTACGATTAAAGGATACCAATTCCGCCAATGTTTCTACATCAGCCGACTTCAAGCAGTTTAATGCACGAACTGACAAGTCCAAATCAACCAATTTGGTTTTAAGCAATTGACGCATGTGCAATGCTTCCTCGTCAAATTCTTCTGCACCTTCAGCATCGCTAAAGTCTAAGGTAATCTTTTCGTCCGAGAACAACATAAAATGATGAATCAAAATTTTAGCTGCCTCTTTCAATGCTTCTTTTGGATGAACAGAGCCATCGGTAACGATCTCTATCAACAATTTTTCATAGTCCGTTTTTTGTTCAATACGGTAGTTTTCTACGGTATATTTTACATTAACAATAGGAGTATAAATAGAGTCGATAGGAATTACACCTGCATCTTGATTTGGCATACGATTTTCTTCTGCTGGAATATAACCACGACCTTTGTTGATGGTTAGTTCCATGTGAATCGAAGCCGATTCATCCAAGGTACAAATAAGTAATTCGGGATTTAAAACGGCAAAACCGCTTAGGTTTATATCGCCGGCTTTAAACGTTGTTTTATTAGCAATATCAATCGTTACTTTCTCAAAATCAGCACCTTCTACCAATTGTTTGAAACGTACTTGTTTCAATGCTAAAATGATGTTGGTTACATCCTCAACAACACCAGGAATGGTGTCGAACTCATGATTAACCCCTTCTATTTTTACAGAAGTGATGGCAAAGCCCTCTAGCGACGAAAGCAAAATACGACGCAATGCATTACCAATGGTAATACCAAAGCCCGGTTCCAATGGACGAAATTCAAATTTTCCATTAGAATCATTTGCTTCGAGCATGATGACTTGCTCAGGTTTTTGAAATGGTAATAAAGGCATAATTCAAGATTATTTAGAGTAAAGTTCAACGATTAATTGTTCCTTGATGTTTTCAGGGATATCTGCTCTATCAGGCATGTGTAAGAATTTACCAGCTTGCGAAGCAGCATCAAATTCAATCCAAGGATATTTACTGTGATTAAAACCAGATAAAGAAGCAGCAATTACTTCCAATGATTTTGATTTTTCGCGAACACCTACTACATCACCAGCTTTTACTTGGTAAGAAGGAATATTAACAACAGCACCGTTTACAACAATGTGTCTGTGGCTTACCAATTGACGAGCAGCAGCACGAGTAGGAGCAAAGCCCAAACGATATACTACGTTGTCCAAACGAGATTCCAATAATTGCAACAACACCTCACCGGTAATACCTTTGGTGCGGCTAGCTTTTGCAAACAAGTTACGGAATTGTCTTTCCAAAACGCCGTAAGTATATTTAGCTTTTTGTTTTTCTTTTAACTGAACACCGTATTCAGATGTTTTTCTTTTACGAGAATTACCGTGTTGACCGGGAGGATAGTTTCTTTTTGACAACACTTTATCAGCACCAAAAATGGGTTCACCAAATTTACGTGCTATTCTAGTTTTAGGTCCAATATATCTTGCCATTTTATTCTTAATTTAGAAGTTTAACATTACAAATTATACTCTTCTTCTTTTGGGAGGACGACAACCATTGTGTGGCAATGGAGTAACGTCGATAATTTCGGTTACTTCGATACCAGCACCATGAATGGTTCTGATAGCCGATTCACGACCATTACCTGGACCTTTTACGTATGCTTTCACTTTGCGCAAGCCTAAATCATAAGCAACTTTTGCACAATCTTGAGCTGCCATTTGGGCTGCATAAGGAGTGTTCTTTTTAGAACCGCGGAAACCCATCTTACCAGCAGACGACCAAGAAATTACTTGACCTTCAGCATTGGTGATGGTTACAATGATATTGTTGAACGATGAATAGACATGAGCCTGACCCGTTCCATCTATTTTTACTACTCTTTTTTTGGTAGCAGCAGTCTTTTTAGCCATGTGTTTCTAATTTAACTGATTTGACAAATTAATTACTTAGTTGCTTTTTTCTTGTTAGCAACAGTTTTCTTTTTACCCTTACGAGTACGAGCGTTATTTTTGGTACTTTGACCACGCAAAGGCAAGCCTAAACGGTGACGAATACCACGATAGCAACCAATGTCCATCAAGCGTTTGATGTTCAATTGTACTTCAGAACGCAAATCACCTTCTACTTTGAATTCGGCACCAATGATGTCACGAATTTTAGAAGCTTGATCGTCGGTCCAATCTTTAACCTTGATGTCTTTGTCAATACCAGCTTCTGCTAAAATTTTATTAGCACTGCTTCTTCCTATTCCGTAGATATAGGTTAAACCTATTTCACCTCTTTTATTTTGAGGTAAATCTACTCCTGCAATTCTTATAGCCATAAACTATTATAAAAAATGATTAATTAACCTTGACGTTGTTTTTCTTTAGGGTTCTTTTTGTTAATAACGTAAAGACGTCCTTTTCTTCTAACGATTTGACATTCGTCAGAGCGTTTTTTAATAGATGCTTTTACTTTCATTCTCGTATGTATTAAATTATTTGTATCTAAAAGAGATTCTTCCTTTAGTTAAATCGTACGGCGACATTTCTACTTTTACTTTATCACCTGGTAAAATACGAATATAGTGCATACGCATTTTACCTGAAATATGTGCGGTAATTTCGTGTCCGTTTTCCAACTCTACACGAAACATAGCGTTAGATAAAGCTTCTACAATAACGCCGTCTTGTTCTATTGCTGCTTGTTTTGCCATTTATTTGTGACTTAAAACTTCTTCTACGTATTCAAAAGTTGATAATATCGTTGCATCGCCTTTTTGGATAGCAACAGTATGTTCAAAATGTGCCGATGGCTTACGATCTATGGTTCTGATGGTCCAACCATCACGTTCCATAACAATTCCGCGATTTCCCATGTTAATCATGGGTTCTATGGCAATAACCATACCCTCACGCAATTGGATTCCCTGACCGCGTTTTCCGTAATTAGGTACCTCTGGGTCTTCGTGCATGTTACGACCTATTCCATGACCAACCATTTCTCTTACCACCGAGAAACCGGCAGCTTGACAGTGTTGCTGAATAGCGTACCCCACATCGCCTAAGCGATTGCCATGTCGTGCTTGTTCAATACCCTTATACAAGGCTTCTTTGGTTGTTTGCAACAACTTTTTTACCTTAGGGTCCACATTGCCCACACAAAACGTATAAGCAGAATCACCATAAAAACCATCAATAATGGTTCCACAATCTACAGAAACTATATCGCCATCTTTTAAGGCATAGTTTGAAGGAATACCATGTACCACTTGGTCATTTACCGAAATACATAAAGTATTAGGAAAACCTTGATACCCCAAAAAACCAGGTAAAGCACCATTAGAACGGATAAAATCTTCAGCGATTTTATCCAATTCTAAGGTGGTTATACCAACTTTAATTGCTTTTGCAACTTCAGCTAAAGTCTTTCCTACCAAAACATTGCTTTTTCTAAGCAATTCTATTTCTTCGGGAGTCTTTAGATATATCATATTAATTAATACGCTGCTATAGAGCCTGTACGACCTTTAATACGTCCGCTTTGCATCAAACCATCATAGTGACGATTCAACAAGTGGCTTTCAATTTGTTGCAAGGTGTCCAAAACAACACCTACCATAATCAACAACGAAGTACCACCAAAGAATTGAGCGAACGATTGACTAACACCAAATACACCCGCAAAAGCTGGCATGATAGCCACAAGACCCAAGAAGATAGATCCGGGTAATGTAATGCGAGACATAATGGTATCTAAATATTCAGCTGTTTTCTTTCCGGGTTTAACACCTGGTATAAAACCGTTGTTCATCTTCATGTGTTCCGCCATTTGAGTGGGGTTCATGGTTACTGCCGTATAGAAATACGTAAACGCAATAATCATAATGAAGAATGCAAAGTTATACCAAAATCCGTTAATATCCATGAAAGCGAGTGCAAAGTTACTAACATTTCCGTCAGATGCAAATAATCCGGACAAAGAAGTTGGAATTAACATCAAAGCTTGTGCAAAAATGATAGGCATTACACCTGCAGCGTTCACTTTTAAAGGAATATACTGACGAACTCCACCATATTGTTGGTTACCTACAATACGTTTTGCGTATTGAACAGGAACTTTGCGAGTACCTTGTACCAACAAGATGCTAGCTGCAATTACCAATAGCAAGAATACAATCTCTGCCAAGAACATAACCAAACCACCAGAGGTTTCGTTCAATCTTGACAAGAATTCACCCATTAATGAACGAGGGAAACGGGCGATGATACCTACTAAGATGATAAA